>CADCWF010000190.1 GCA_902806345.1 uncultured Thermomicrobiales bacterium | reverse complement strand
CTCGGCGAGGAGGGGTTCGCCGCGGCCTGGGAGGCGGGCCGGGCGCTGCCGCTGGAGTCGGCCGTCGCCGCGGCGCGGGAGGTCGGCGCGACGCCGCTCGTCGCCGCCCATGCGGGCGGGATCGCGGAGATCGCCGCCCGGCTGCCGCCGTTCGTGGGGCGGGAGCGGGAGGTCGCCGCGGTCGCGGGGTTGCTGCGGACCGAGGCCGTGCGCCACGTGACCCTGCTCGGCCCCGGCGGGGTCGGCAAGACGCGTCTGGCGCTGCGGGTCGCCGAGGAGGTGGACGGTGGGTTCGCCGACGGCGCCGCGTTCGTCCCGCTCGCCCCGGTCCTGGATCCCGCGCTGGTCGCCGCCACGATCGCGCAGGCGCTGGGCCTGCGGGAAGCGGCCGACGAACCACTTGGGAGGCGGTTGGCGGGGTTCCTGCGGGAGCGGGAGCTGCTGCTGGTCCTCGACAACTTCGAGGGGGTGGCGGAGGCGGCGCCGCTGGTGGCCGACCTCCTCGCCGCCTCCCCCGGGCTCAAGATCCTCGCCACCAGCCGCGCCCGCCTGCGCCTGTCCGGAGAGCGGGCCTTCTCGGTGCCTCCCCTGGCGCTGCCGGACCCGGAGCGGCGGGTTGCCGTGGACGAGGTCGCCGGCCTGGAGGCGGTGCGCCTCTTCGTCGCCAGGGCCCAGGAGGCCGTCCCCGGCTTCGCGCTGACGGGGGCCAACGCGGCGGCGGTGGCGGAGGTCTGCCGGCGGCTGGACGGGCTGCCGCTGGCGATCGAGCTGGCCGCGGCGCGGACCGATGCCCTCCCCCCGGCGGCGCTGGTGACCCGGCTGGGGCGGCGGCTACCGCTGCTGACGGGCGGGGCACGCGACCTGCCGGACCGCCTGCGGACGATGCGCGACGCGATCGCCTGGTCCTGCAACCTGCTCACCGCCGACGAGCAGGCCGCCTTCCGGCGGCTCGCCGTCTTCGCCGGGGGGTGGACGCTGGAGGCGGCAGAAGCGGTGGTCGGCGCCGGCGACGGGGCCGTCGATGTCTACGCCGGGGTGGCGGCGCTGGTCGAGGCGAGCCTGCTGCGGCAAGCGGACGGGCTCCGGGGCGAGCCGCGTTACGCGATGCTGGAGACGGTCCGGGAGTTCGGCCTGGAGGCGCTGGCGGCCGCGGGGGAGGAGGAGACGGCGCGGCAGGCGCACGCCGGGTGGTGCCTGGCGCTGGCCGAGGCGGCGGCGGCGGCCTACGAGACGCCCCAGGAACCGGAGTCGATCGACCGGCTGGAGGTGGAGCACGACAACCTCCGGGCCGCGCTTGCCTGGGCGATCGAGCGAGGAGACGTGGGCATCGGCCTCCGGCTGGTCTCGATCCTGCGCTCCTTCTGGTTCCTCCGCGGGCACCTCAGCGAGGGCCGGCGCTGGCTCGACGAGATGCTGGCGCTCGGCGGCGATGCCCCGCTCGCGTTGCGGGTGGACGCGATCTACGGGGCCGGGGACCTCGCCTACCACCAGGGCGACTATGCACGGGCGAGTCAACTCGGCGAGGCGCTGCTGGCGGCGGCGCGAGCCGAAGAGCACGGACCCGGTCGCCTCCGCGGGGCGTTCCTGCTGGGCATGGTCGCCCACGACCAGGGGGACTTGCGACAGGCCGAGGCGCTGTTCGGGGAAGCGCTCGCCGTCGCGCGCGGCTCGGGCGACGGCAAGTGGGTCGCGCTGGCGTTGGGGGACCTTGGCACCATCATGAGCGAGCGAGGCGACCTCGAGCGGGCCGCCGCCTTGCTGGAGGAAGCGCACGCCGTCTGGCGCGGGATGGGCAGCGACTGGGGCACCGCCGTCGCCGGCTTCAACCTGGCGGGGGTGGTTGGTGCCCAAGGCGACGTCCAGCGGGCGGCGGCGCTGTACCGGGACAGCCTCGCCGTGCGATCGGCGCACCGCGACCTGTGGGGCATCACCGAGTCGCTCGCGGGCGTGGCCGGCGTGGCCTGCGCGAGTGGCCGGTCGGCGCCGGCCGCGCGGCTCCTCGGCACCGTGGCGGCCCTCCGCGAGGCGACCGGGGGTACGCTGTCCCACGACGTCCAGGGCTCCTTCGACGCCGCCGCGGCCACCGCCCGCCGGGCGCTGGGCGACACGGCCTTCGAGGCGGCCCTGGCCACGGGGCGGGCCTTGCCCCTGGACCAGGCGGTGGCCGACGCCACGGCGCTCCTCGAGGACCTCGCTTCAGAGCCAACGCTCGCGGCCCGGTCCGGCTCGGCGGGGGGCGAGGCGCCATTCGGCCTGACCCCGCGCGAGGCCGAGGTGCTGCGGCTGCTGGTCGAGGGGCGGACCGACCGCCAGATCGGCGCCGCCCTCTTCGTCAGCCCGAAGACCGCCGGCAACCACGTCACGAACATCCTCGCCAAGCTCGGCGTCGAGTCCCGCACCGCCGCCGCCGCCCTCGCCGTCCGCCGCGGCCTCGCCTGAGCCGCCGCATCCGCCATAGGGGATCCTCCCTAGTCCTTCCCGATCCGGCCCCTCCTCTCGAATGAGGCGTCCTCCCGATGTGCCCGGGGTGGCCTCCCCGGCATGATCTGACCGTGCCCGGCGAGCGCCGGGACGGGCCAGACGGGACGCGGACCGCCCGGGCGGGCGGCGCGGACGGACGAGAGGAGCACGAGGGATGAACCTGGAGAACCTGCGGACGGGGATCGGGATCGGGATGGTGGCGCTGACGCTGGCCGGGGGCGCGGCCGGGCTGGTCGCCACGGAGGCCGGGGCGGCGCCGACCTGCGGCGGCAAGCCGGCGACCATCACCGCCGGGGTGAACGACGTCACCGTCAATGGCACCCCCGGCGACGACGTCATCGTCGGCAACCGCCTCGACAACACCATGGCCGCCGGGCAGGGCGACGACCTGGTCTGCGGCGGCGAGGGGGACGACGCCATCCAGGGCAACGACGGCAGCGACCGCCTGTTCGGCGGGCCCGACGCCGACATCCTGCTGGGCGGCGACGACGGCGACCGGCTCTTCGGCGAGGGCGGCCAGGACCGGCTCGCTGGCGACACCGTCGCGGCGGGGGACTCGGGCGCCGACCGCTGCGACGGCGGCAAGGGCCGGGGGGACAAGGTGCTCGTCAACGGCGACGCGTCGCCCGGCTTCGAGGACACCTGCGAGACGCAGATCTCCCTCGAGAAGGTCGCCGACATCACCCCGTAGCCGGTCGGGGGCGGGACGGCTGAAGCCGCCCCCCGACCGGGTCCGCGCCTGGCGCGGGGTGCCGACGAGGCGCCGGCCCACGAGGAGGAGCGGGAGCGAAGCGTTGGGGGCCGCCCGGTTCGACCGGGCGGCCCTCCGCGCACCACGGACGACGAACGGGCTGCCGGGGTCGAACCGGTGGGTATGGGGAGCCCGACTTGGACACGCGGATGGCACCGGATCGGAGGCGAGGAGGGCAACGATGATCCCGATGGTCTACGAGTTGGCCGTGATACGGAACGACGACGCCCACCGCCGGGCGGAGTGGGAGCGCCAGCTCGACCAGACCCAAGCCGAGTCGCTGCCCCGGGCGCGGGCGACGGCCTGGGCGAGCGCGACGTCCGCCGCCGCGACACGTTGGCTTCCCTCGTGGCTCCCAGCCCTGCGGCCGGCCAGCGCCACCGGCCGCTAGCAGGGGATTCGGCAGGGGCCGGGGACGTGGAGGGGAGGTGGGGATAGTTCGCGTCGACCGCTCGATCCGCGTCGACGAGGATCACCGGAGGGCGCCGGCGGTGGGACGACCATCGCCGGCGCCCTCCGGGTCGATCAGGTGTGAACGCATGGCTTACGTCGAGACGGGCGGGAGGGACGAGAGCCGGTTGGCCGCACGATTCAGGCATGCTGGACGTTGATCCGCCGCAGGGGCCAACCGGTGGCGCCGTCCGGCAGGGGCGGCTGCCGGTCCTGCGGGGCGGCGGTGCCGTCGCCGTCGGTCACCCGCAGCCACAGCTCGAAGTCCTCGCTCGCCTCGTACGGGAAGCGCCAGCGGACCCAGGTGTAGGGCGGGTTGAGGGCGGATTCCAGCTCCGCTTCGCCCCAGGTCTGCCCCTCGTCCAGGCTGACCTCGACCTTGGAGACCCCGCGGTCGCCGGCGAACGCCATCCCGGCCGCCAGGTTCGGCCCGGCCGGCACGTCCTCGCCGGAGCGCGGGGTGTCGATCCGGCCCCAGATCTGGTAGGGGGCCGGGTCGCTCCAGCCGCGGGTCTGCCAGTAGCCCTTGAAGTCGTGGTCGACTAGCTCGATCCGTTCCAGCCACTTGACGTTCTTCATCCCGTAGATCGGCGGCACGATCATCCGGACCGGGAAGCCGTGGTCGGGCGAGAGCGGCTCGCCGTTCATGCCGACGACCAGGAGCGTCTCGGGGTCGAGCGCCTGGGCGACCGGGATCGAGTCCTCGTAGTCGTCGGCGCAGGCGAACCGGAGGTCGACCGCCTCCGGCCGCACCCCCGCCTCCTCCAGCAGCTCGACCACGGAGATGCCGGTCCACTCGGCGGTCGAGATCAGGTCGCCGTTCAGCTCGTTGGAGATGCAGCCGAGGGTGGTGATGTTCTTGGTCGTCGCCCGCTCGGTCAGTTGGGAGAGGGTGTAGGTCTGCGGCCGGTCGACCAGGCCGTCGACGGTGAGCGACCAGCCGTCCGCCGAGACGACGGGGTCGGAGATGTTCTTGGAGACGTGGTAGAAGTCGGCGACCGGGGTCAGGCGCGGCGTCAGCCGCCCCTCCGCCTCCAGCTGGGCGAAGGTGGGCAGGCCGTCGGCGGGCGCCGCCGCGGCCGCTCCGGCGCCGGCCGCTGCTTCGTCCGCCACCGCCAGCGCCGGCAGCGGCGCCGATGTCGGCGCGACGGAGCCGCCGGGTCCGGCCAAGGCGGGGTTGGAGCGCGCGGCCGCGGTCGCCTCGATCGAGCGCGCGGCCGC
>CADCWF010000189.1 GCA_902806345.1 uncultured Thermomicrobiales bacterium | reverse complement strand
TGATGACCCAGTCGGGGCTATGCTTCCGCAGGAGCCGCGAGACGGCGACCCCGTCGGCGACATCGAGATCGCCGTGACCGAGGCCGATCGCGCCGTCGCCGAACACGCGAAGGAGATCCTGCCCGAGTTGACCGGAAGCACCGAGGATGACGACCCTCACGCCCCGACCCCCGCGAACAACGTCTCCTTCAACCAGCGGATGTTGAAGAACCTCGGGTCCCCCTCCGGCTCCGGTCCGAAATCACCCCGCTCGAGGGCGTCCCACATCGCGGTGACCGCGTCGGTCACTCCCCGGTCGGCCGAGAAGCCGAGCTCGCGGGCGATCTTGTCGCCGCTGACGAAGTAGGAGCGGGCGCCGGCATTGCCCGAGCGGTCTCGCCTGACGCGGACGTCGACGCCGTATTTCTGCTCGATCACCTCGGTTACCCAGTGGGCCAGCTCGAGCACCCGGTAGTTTTTGTGGACGACGTTGAACGCCTCGCCCCGGATCTTCTCCTCCGGCGCGTTCAGCAGGTGGATGTAGGCGTCGACCGCGTCCCTGATATGGAGCAGGGGACGCCACGCCTCGCCATGACCGTGGACCGTCAAGAGCTTGTGCCGCCACGCGTGGAGCGTGAAGACGTTGACGACCAGGTCGAAGCGCATCCGCGGCGAAAGACCAAATATGGTGCCCTTCCGGAGCATCACCGGCACGAACAGCGGCTGCTGGTCGGCGATCCGCAGCAGCTCGACCTCCGCCAGCCGTTTCGTCTTGCTGTAGTTCGCCGTCGGCGCAATCGGCATCTCCTCGGTCATCACCGTAACGTTCGCCTCATCTGTGGTCGTCGGCGCGTAATAGACCGAGCAGGTCGAGGCAAAGAGGTAGCGGATCGCCTTGCTTTCACGCGCCGCCCGCGCCGCCGCGAGCTGGGCGAGCTGCTTGGTGGCGTAGACGTTCGCCTCGCTGTTCAACTCGGGCGCGAAATCGGCGGTCGGATCGTTCGACAGACCGGACAGGTGAACAATCGAGTCGATTCCATCGAGCCAGGCCGGACTCGGCGAACGAAGGTCGCCGTCGACAAGGTCGAGCCGGTCGTGCGGCGCGAAGGGGCTGCCGAACCAAAGGGTGTCGACGACCCGGACCTCTTCGCCGAGGGCGAGCAACTCCTTGACGAGTACACTGCCAACGTAACCGGCGCCGCCGCTTACCAAGATCATGCAGTCCTCCCCTTGTTCCCCGTGGTGGCCACGCCAGGGGCGCAGTCGCTCCCGGTCAAGCGGCCGTAGTTCCCCCAAGCGCGTAGATCGTGCACGTTCCCATTTCGTGGACGATCGCCGGATAGTGCCGCTCAAGGTGCTTGCTCAGGGCGGGGAGACGGGCAAGCCATGCCTGGGCGGGGCTCGGTACAACCAGGAACCCGGCGCCCCGGGCGCGGAGCGTTTCGAGTTGGGTGATCGCGACATCGCTATCGACCGAAGTGTAGTCCGCGTCAACGCCGTTGTCCGCCAGGGGGAAGGGCACTGCCCGCTCCACCTCCAGATCGAGGAACTCGTCGTCGCCGTAGTTGGCGACCAACACGCTGCTCGCTGCCGGCAGATTGGCCCGAACCACCGATCGGACCTTTTCCAGCATCTGGCGGTAATAGATGGCCACAGGTGCGCCGGGGACGACCCGGGCTAGGGCCCCGCCGAGCGTCCCCATGATCTCCGTGTCGTGAAACAGGAGCTGATCTTGGCTGGCGGTCAGCATCTCCCGGAGTTCGAGTTCGTGGCGGCCGAGCGACTCGACCTGCTCCGTCAACCCCTTCACAAGGACGAACTCGTCCTCGATTGTCTGCCGGAGAAGTGCGATCTCCTGGGTGGCGCGAGTTATGGTCATATCCCTCTCGGCAATCCGAGCGTCGCGATCGCCAATTCTCGCCTCGCGTTCGAGTACCATCCCGTCCCGCTCAGCAATTCGGCCCTCGAGTTCCGTCCGCGTCCCCTCCTGGATGGCGTTCGCGACCTCAAGCTCGCGGATCCGCTGCTGCTGCGAGAAGATCCAGAGACCAAACCGGCCCACCCCCGTCTCCGGTTGTGCAGCACCCAACCCGGGCGACAGGTGCGGCTTTGGCCGGACTAGGTCGGCCGTACCAAGGCGGGCATCGCCAAAGCCGGCTTCGGTGCAGAGGTCGATGTAGAGGTGGATGATGGACGGTGCGACACCTGCGTCAACGAGGTCGGAGACGGTCAGCCGATGGTGCTTCAAGTTGGGCGACGCGGAGTTCGCTGACCGCGCCACAGTCGTCGCGTCGTGCGGCAGATCGGCGAACGCGAGGAGTCGCCCCACCTCGCTCTCCGGGTTGTCGAAGTAGGCATCGAAGTGGGTGATCAGGCGATCAGAAGGGGCCGCGTCGGCCATGAACCGAGATGCGTACTGGTACCAGACGGAGAGCCCCAGAGCGAGTGAAAAGGTGTTCCGCTTCTGGAGCGAAAGGGCAACTTCGAGCGGGTTGCGGACCACGAAGACGTGGCGAAGCCCGGGAACGACCGATTGCCAGAACCGGATCGTCAGGCTATTGCGGGGGTCCTTCCAGCCCCACGGTTCCTCGTCCGCAAACGACG
The DNA here is from genome assembly GCA_902806345.1 of uncultured Thermomicrobiales bacterium. GTDB lineage: Bacteria > Chloroflexota > Chloroflexia > Thermomicrobiales > UBA6265 > CADCWF01. Next base: position 23,236 of record CADCWF010000189.1, on the reverse strand, counting down.
CGACCACCTCGGTCGCCGCGTCTCGGAGTCCGGCGAGGTCGCTGTCGTGCCAATCGGCCGGGGGGGCAGGCGGCAGATCCCAACCGCCGCCGAGCTGAGTCAGGAGGGCATCATTGATCCCGACGATGCGGACGTTTTCCCAGAAACCCTCGGGGTTGTCGGCGGCGGCCGGCATCATGTCGCTTTCGGCCCCAAGGTAGAGACCGGCGTCCATCAGGACTTTGGCCACCATCGAGGTGCCGGACCGGTGCATGCCGGAGACGCAGAGTGGCACCTTATCCCTCCGTAGCCGGAACGAGCCGGGCGGTGTCGGGCATCGACGCGATCACCTCGTCGACGATCGTCCCGGTCCCGGCGAACGAGAGCCGGATCGTCGGCGGCTCGGCCCGCTCGAGCTCGGCAAGCACGGCTTGCCAGAGCAGCTTGGAATCGAGGTCCTCGGGGGCGATCGTGGTGGCCAGCCCGAGTTGCTCAAAGCGCCGGGCGCGGATGATCTGCTCCTCCGGCCCGGGGACGCGAGGGGCGACGACAGCGCGCTTGCCGAGATAGGCCGACTCACTCAACGAATTGTAGCCGCCCATGCTGACGAGCACATCCGCCGCAGCCGCGACCGCGAAGTAGTCCGGATCGAACGGAACCAGGGTCACCCCCGGTAGGTCGGCGGCAAGCGCTTCGGCCGCCAAGCGGTCGGCTTCGGGCAGGAGCGGACCTGCGACGACGTACGAGACGAGATCTGTTGGAGCATAGCGGGCAACGCCCTGGAGATAGGCCTGCAGTAGGGGACCGCCGTCGGCGCCGCCGCCAACAGAAACCGCGACCAGAGGTCGGCCTTTGGCTCCGAGCGCGGCACGCACTTGTCCCGGTGAACGGCGGGCAGGGGCGGGGGCCAGATAGCCACAAAATCGGGTCTTGGCCGCCGCCCGATCCGACATGCCATATTCCGAAACGGGGTCGAAGATCTCCTTGCTCCCGTAGACGAGGATCCGGTCGTAGGCATTATCGAGCAGCGGGTAGATGCCCTCGTTCGTCCAGATCGTCCGCGTCTGTCCAGGGCCAAAGGTGATGTCACGCATCAACAGGATCAACCGACTCGGAGCCGATGCAACGCGTAGCCAGTCGAGCGCTCGAGCAAGTTCGCGGAAGAGTCCGGCTGGCGCGTGGTCGACAACGACCACGTGGGGGGCGAACGCCTCGACGGTCGCGAAGGCAATCGCCTCCCTAATGTAGACGACACCCCGAAGTACAGAGGGCGACGCAGCGGGCGAGAGGTCAGCGTAGAGACCCCGGAGTGGCATCGCTGGGAGTTTCACATAGTCCAAGTTCGACGGGAGATCGAAGGCCGGTGCCTGCAACGAACCGGTCAGGAGCAGGAGTGAGGCGGCAGGCCGCCGCGCCGCGAGTTCCTTAGCGACACCGAGGGAGATCCGCAGGTGGCCCAGCCCGGTCCCGTCGTGGCTATAGAAAAGCACGCGACTGCGTTCCGGGGAAGGGGAAGCGGCGGCGCTGATAATGGCCTCCGACAGTCGCGGCGAAGGGGCGGCAGAGCGGACGATCGTAGCGGGGCGAAAGGATACTGTTGCCAAGCTGCCCTCGCCACTCACGGCGAGCATCGGCAACAGAAAACGGGGCCCGGAAAACCTTTCGGCTCTCCGGACCCCGTTTCGGTCCCAGGATTGCGGATCGAGACCCGCGGGAACAACGCGCCCTAGCTGACGAAGGCCACGTTGTAGTCGCCGCCGGAGGCGTCCGCGATCGCCGTCCCGCCGTTGGCGGAAACGCCGATGTTGGTGCTGTTGGCGATCGCGCCGCCGTCGACGGCGACGCCGCCGATGGTGTCGCCGACGCCGATCGCGCTGCCGACGTTGCCGCCGGAGTTGATGTCGCCGAGGGCGACCGCGCCGCCGTTGGCCGACGCGGTGGCGCCGCCGCCGTTGCCGGAAGCCGCAGTTTCCTGCCCGAACACGAACTCGCTCATTTCTCGAACTCCCTCCCACGGCCCGGCCTCCGCCGGTCCGCTCCTTGAGGACCCCCCACGGGTCCTCGCCCGTTGAGTCGGCCAACGCGATCCGTCGTCGACCCGGTGAACCGGCGGCGGCGGTTTTCGGAGGTGGTGCGGCAGAATCGGTGCCCGGGGCCGGTCGCGTTCACCGGTCTCGCGTTCGCCCTCGAACGACCCCGTCCCTCGATCCCCGTCGGATGCCGACCGTTTCCCCGAAACCCGTTCCCGTCACCGGGCGAGCGCCCGTCTCCGAACCCGCTCGCCCAATCCCAACCACGCTCAGTGCGGGGATACCCCCGAGTATACTGCGTCAGCTGACGAACGAGGTGTTGCTGTTGCCGCCGGAGGCATCCGCCACCGCCAGCCCCTCGGTGGAGCCAATCTGCGAGTCACCGCCGCCGGTGATGTCGCCGGTGCTGATCGTCCCGCCGGCGGAGCCCCCGGTCGAGACCGTGCCGCCGCCACCGCCGACGGAGATGGTGCCGCCGCTGGACTCGCCGATCCGAGACGCGACATCGGCCGCGATGCCCTCGGTCGTCGGCAGATCCTGGGCCGAGGTGCCCATCGCCAGCGAGCCGACCATCGCGCCGCCGAGCAGCCCGGCCTTCCGTGCGTCGTTCACGTTCATCGGAGAAGTTCCCTCCCTCGTGCCTCGCCGTCACCCGACGATCGGGTGGCGACTGATGCGGACCCTTCCGGACATGGCCAGAAACGACCCGCCACGGGCATCCCCCGCCTGCACGCTACCATCCACCGCCGGGCCTGTCAACCGAACGGGGATCCGGCGCGGCCCTGCCGCCCCCGCCCATCCGCGGGGTCGTTCTCCGGAACGCCCAAGCCACGCCGCACGTTTCGGCACGGCGGCCGGCCGTGTCGCAGCCGGCGGCCGGCGAGGCGTACGTACGCCCCTTCCATGATGCCGCTTCGTGGTCTCCGAGGCAAGGGGGTGTCTGTTCCCGGCGCGCACGACCACCGGCAACGGCAACGGGCCGACCCGGAAGCCCCGGGTCGGCCCGTTGCGGTCCCCACCATGGCCGCGGCGGGCGTCGGCGGACGCGCTAGGCGTCCTTCTTTGCCTGGGCGGCGTCCTTGTTGCCGACCATCCGGAACAGCTTGGTGCCGCAGACCGGGCAGACGCCTTCGACGGCGTTGCGCCCGTTCTTCATCGTCACCTCTTTCTCCTGCTCCATGTCCCGCTTCTCGCGGCACTTGACGCAATACGCCTGCATGGTCTTGTCCCTCCCGCTACGCTCCCTCGTCCGCCCGCCCCGGACCCCGTCGGCCGGTGGGCGATCCCTGGTCGATGGTACCGCGCCGCGCGCCCGCGGAACAGATGGGACCGCCGTGCGCGGTGCCGCCGGGGTCCGGCGCGGCTCGCGGTCACGGCCGCGGTCGACTGACGCCGGCCTGGCGTGGCCGTGGAAGCCCGCGCCGACCGTCGAGAGCGCAACCGGCGTGCCCAGCCGGGCGCCGAACGCGGGCGGCGCCCGGCACGGCGGACCCTGGTTCAGCATGGCCAGGAACATGGGCGACCATCGCCCGGACCGGGATCGCGGCGTGGCTCGGCCTCGCCGCTCCGCCCTCAGAACACCTCGATCGGGTCCCCCAGGGCGAACAGCGGACCGACCTCGACCCCGATCGCCGCGTAGGCTTCCGGCGGCAGGCCGATGTCGGCCACGGCCAAGCTCCCGACCACCGCGGCCGCGGTCTCCACCAGCAGGCCCGTCTTCGGCAGCCCCAGCGTGATCGTCCGGGTCGCCCGCACGCACGGCGCGAACGGGTGGCCCGTGGCGGCGTCGAGGCCCGAGGGAAGATCGACCGCGAGCACGGGCGCCGCCTGGGCGTTGGCGAGGCGGATCAGTTCGGCGACGTGGCCGCCAGGCGGCCCGGCCAACCCGAAGCCGAGCAGGGCGTCGACGACGAGGTCGAACGACGCCGCCGGCTCAACCGGCGCCGCCCCCGTGGACGGATCGAACGGTGCCGCGGCGTGTGCCGCCTCCTCCGGGGGCGGCTCTACCGCCGGCGAGGGAGGGGGAGGGACCACCGCCGCCCCGAGCGCTCGCAGCGCCGCGAGTTGGCGCGCCGCCGGCGCGTTCAGCCGCTCCGGCGGGTGGGCCAGGCGCGCCTCCACCTCGGCACCCCAGGCGTGCAGGTGGCGGCCCGCCGCCAGCCCGTCGCCGCCGTTGCCGCCCCGCCCCGCCAGTATCAGCACCCGCCGCCCGCGCGGGTCGCCGCCCGGCAGCATCGCCCGCGCCGCCGCCGCCACCGCCCGCCCGGCGTGCTCCATCGACTGGAGCACGTCGACGCCGAACCGTTCCGCCATCAGGCGGTCGACGGCGGCCATCTGCTCCGGCGTCACCGCGGAAATCGTCGGGGCCGACACGGAACATTCCCTCCAGCGTCAGCGCCGGAACCGCACGGTCCCGGACCGACCGCGGCGCGGACGCACGACGACGCCCGCCGTCCCGTGGGAGCCGAGCCGCCCAGGCGGCCGGACGCGTCGTCGCCCCGCCTCCCGAGCCTCGGGTCGGGGCGTCCGGCGCCTCGGCGCAGGGGTTGGCCGAACGCCCGCAGATTCTCGGCCAGCGGTTCCGGCTCCTCGCCAGCCAGGAAGTGGCCGCCGCGTGGCATCCTGGTCGCCCGCCACGGGTGACGATGGCGCGCCCATCCCCGTCCTCCGGGGCCGCGTCGGCGCGCCCGCCATCACCACCCCGCCCGCTGCCGCGGAGAGGCCACGCCGCGAGACCGTTCCCCGTGGGGCCCGACCGCCCCTCATCGGACCCCGCTCTCGGCGCCCGCCGCCCTGGTGGCCTCCGCCCTCGGCTCCGGTCCGCCGACCCCGGCCACGCTCGGGTCCGTCCCGAACACCGGATCCGGGTTGTGGAGCGCCTGGTAGGTCGCCACTGGCGTCGCCAGCGTCAACCAGGCCCACTTCGTCGCCTGCGAGAGCGCGATTCCCCCCTGCCGGTTCTTCGCCGCGAGGGCGACGGTCGCCGTCGTCAGCACCCAGTCGGCCCCGGTCCAGACCGCCGCCAGGATCGGGCTCCGCTTGCCGAAGTAGACCAACCCGAAGGTGCCGAACAGCGCCCAACTCGCCCCCTGCATCGCCAGCAGCGCCGCGCGGTCCCGTTCCGGCAGGCCGGCCGGCCGGTTCAGCAGCCGCAGGTTGCCCCAAAGGGTGGAGGCGTTGTTGAGCGCCCAGACGGGGGGGAAGAGCCAGCCGGGCGGCGCGTAGGGGGGTAGGTCCATCGCCTCGTAGAACGCCCGGTCCTGCGACCGGCGGCCGACCATCAGCCCGGAGACGGCGTTGACCGCCAGCCCGAACGCCGCCGCCTGCCACCAGCGCCATCGGCCGGGTCGGGGCGCCGCTGCCTTCGGAGCCTCCTCCCGCGCCACCCCCGTGCCCGTGCCCGTGTTCGTGCCCATGCCGTACCTCCCCGGCGGTCTCGCCGGCCGTTAAGGAGGGGGGCATCCCGCCGGGGGCTCCCCACCTGCCGCTCTTCGATCTAGTAGCTAGAATAACTAACTACTAGACGATGGTACGATAGGCCCATGGACGAGCCGCGTCAAGCAGCCCCGGATACACCGTCGCCGGACGACCTCTCCGAGCGCGTCCGCGGCCTCGCCCGCGCCCTGGTCGCCTTCAACGCCGCCGTCGCCCGCGACCTCGGCCTCGCCGCGAGCGACGTCTGGGCCTTGGAGCACCTCTTCGCCGACGGCCCCCTCGGTCCGGCCGAGATCGCCGCCCGCCTCGGGATGACCACCGCCTCGGCTACCGCCCTCGTCGACCGCCTCGAAGCGGCCGGCCACGTCGAGCGCCGCCCCCACCCGACCGACCGCCGCCGCCTCGCCGTCGTCCCGACCGCGCACGCCGAAGCCGCGGCCTTCGCCGCCATCGCCGAGATGGTCGACGGCCTGGAGACCGTCGGCACCGCCCTCACGGCCGAGGAGCGGCAGGCCGTAGCCGGCTACCTGGACGGCGCCGTCGCCGTCTTCCGCGCCTTCGCCGATCGCCGCCGCTGATACGGAATCCGGTTGACCCTTGGAGGGTCTGTGCTGGATGGAATTCTGCTCTCCCTCGAACGCCGGGGTGCCCCTCGGGCCCTGGCACCCGGAGAGGGGTTGGAGTGAGGGCACGCCACCGGATTCCGCGGCTGTCCACCCGGTTTCGGCCTGAGGCCCGACTGGACCCGGCGACGGGCGGCTCGACCAGGCCTGGCCTCCGGACCTCGTCGCTTCGCCCCGCCCACGGCCGAAGCGTCGTGGGACCACCAAATCGGGGCAGCGCCGCGGTAGGATGCCGTGGAGCACAGGGGGCACCGTGGGCGACCGTGAACGGGACCGACCACGAACCTGGCACTACGGCCTCGTCGCCCGCTGGTGGGCCGAGTTCAACACCGCCGAGCCGGCGGAGCTGGCGTTCTACCGGAGCACCATCGAGCGCGCCGGCCAGCCCGCCCTCGACCTTGCCTGCGGCGCCGGCCGCCTCCTGCTGCCCCTGCTCCGGGCCGGACTCGACGTCGACGGCTGCGACCTCTCGCCCGACATGCTCGCTCGCTGCCACGATCTCACCGCCCGCGACGGGCTGGTCCCGGCGCTCTCCGCCCAGGCCATGCACGAGCTCGACCTGCCCCGCGCCTACCGCACGATCTTCGTCTGCGACTCCTTCGGCCTCGGCGGCCTCCGCGCCCACGACGCCGAGGCGCTCCGCCGCTGCCACGCCCACCTCGCCCCCGGCGGCGCCCTCGTTCTCAACATCTACCCGCCCTACGGCGACGCCGCGGTCTGGCCCTCCTGGCGCCCCGAGCGGCGCCTCGGCCTGCCCGAGGACTGGCCCGAGACCGGCGACCGCCGCCGCCTTGGCGACGGCGACGAGCTCGAGCTGCGCGCCCGCATGCTCGACCTCGACCCCCTGGAGCAGCGGCTCACCCGCCAGATCAACGCCCGTCTCTGGCGCGCCGGTGCCCTCGTCGCGGAGGAGGAGCGCTCCCTCCTGGAAAACCTCTACTTCCGGAACGAACTGCTGCTGATGCTCGACCAGGCCGGCTTCGCCGACGTTGCCGTCCTCGGCGGCTACGCCGGCGAACCGGCAACCCCCGAGTCGGCCATGCTCGTCTTCGTCGCCGGAAAGCAGGCCTGACGCCGAGTCACGACGCGAAGACCGCGCCCGGATCGTCGCCGCCGTTGCGTCCAACTCCCCCCCGCGAGGGCGACGCCGACCAGTCTGCTTCGATCCGGAAGGTGTCACCCGCGAACCGTGGGAAGGCGTGGAGGCGGCCTCGAACACCTCCGGGAGCGTCGCCGCGCCGTCGGTCAAGACCAGGTTGGTCCCCTCGCACTGTGGCCCCGACGCCCCCAACGTCGCCGCCAGCCGCATCGCGACCATGAACGCCGCGACCCGGTCGTCTCGTCGAGGTCGGCAAGTTACGGTCCGTGCCGCTTCGGGGCCACCAGCAGGTGGCCCGGTGTCACCGGCCGTATGTCGGGGAAGGCGAGAGTTGCATCGTCCTCGAAGACGATGCTCGCCGGCGCCGTGCCGGTAGCGGTCACGCGAGGCCGATGCGAGGCGGGCCGTCTACATCGCCGCCGGCGCCGCGATCCCCAGCAGCCCCAGCCCGTTGCGCAGCGCCTGCGCCGTCGCCGCCGTCAGCGCCAGGCGGGCGGTCCGGGTCGGCTCCGCGCTCGGGAGCACCGGGCAGGCGTGGTAGAAGTCGTTGAATCGCCTCGCTAGGTCGAAGACGTAGTTGGCGATCACCAGCGGCCGGTACTCCGCCGCCGCCTGCTGGACCGCCTCCGGCAGCGCCGAGACCGCCTGCAGCAGCCCCAGCTCCTCCGCCGCCAGCTCCCCCCCGAAGTCCAGCCCGCCGGCCGCGGCGGCCAATCCCTCGGCCTCCAGCCCGGCGTGCTCCAGGATCCGGCAGGCCCGAGCGTGGGCGTACTGGATGTAGGGCGCCGCGTGGCCGTCGAACGAGAGCGCCTCGTCGAGGTCGAACGTCACGACCTTGTTGTTGTCCCGCGCCAGCATCGCGTACTTCAGGGAGCCGATCGCCACCTGCCAGGCCACCTCCGCCTTGGCCGCCGGCGCCAGCCCCGCGTTCTTCTCCTCGACGATCTCCTGGGCCCGGGCCACCACCGCGTCCCGGATGTCGTCGTAGACCGGCACGTTCCCCTTCCGCGACGAGATCACCCCCTCCGGCAGGCGGACCATCTCGTAGCCCAGGTGGTGGGCCTGGGCCGCCTGCTCGAAGCCGTACAGCTCCAGGGTCTTGAACACCTGCTGGAAGTAGAGCGACTGCCGGACGTCGACCACCCAGATCGCCCGGTCCACCCCGTACTCGTCGAACTTCCGCTTCGTCAGCGCCAGGTCCTTCGTCGCGTAGAGCGTCGAGCCGTCCGAGCGCAGGATCGGCAGCGTCCGGTAGGTCGGCTCCGCCAGCCCCAGCTTCTCGTCGATCTTGACCACCGGCAGCCCGTCCGAGACCTCGGCGATCCCCTTCGCCAGGAGGTCCTGGACGATCCGCCGCCCCTCGTCCTCGACCTCGCTCTCGAAGAACCAGACGTCGAACTCCGCCCCCAACTCATCGAAGATCCGCCGGAAGTCGGCCAGACTCCACTCCCGCGTCTCGGTCCAGAGCGCGACGAAGGCCGGATCCTGCCGTTCCCAACGGGCGAAGGTCTCCTTCACCTCCTCCCGCCAGGCCGGCACCTCCGGCCACCAGGCGTCCATGGGCTCGGCCAGCCGCTGCCACGTCGCCAGCCGCTCCTCCGGCGTCGTCGTCGGTTCGGGCACCCCGTCCTGGGGCACGTAGGGCTTCGGATTCGCCACCTCGTCGCGCAGCTGGTCGCCGACGATCGGCCAGAACTTCAGCATCACCCCCGGGTCGCGCAGCATCTCGTCCTTGATCGGCTGCGCCCCCGCCACCCGCCCCAGCAGATAGGCGACGTCCTGCCCCATCTCCTCGCTCTGGCTGCTGCCGCGCCAGAGGTACTTCAGCATCCGGTCGATCGCGGCGACGAAGGTCGGGTCCTCCGTCGAGAGCAGCAGCAGGAACTCGACGACGTCCTTCCGGAAGTTCAGCCGGGCGTCCGACTCGGCGTAGACCTCCCCCAGCCAGCGCCCCTTCGCCTCGGCCGCGGCCGGCTCCTGCCCCTTGTGGAACCGCTCGTAGCACCAGAGGCACTTGACGACGTGCATCCCGATGTCGCCGATGTAGTTGGCGTCCCGCACCGCGTAGCCCGCCGCCCGCAGGATCCGGCTCAGGCTCACCCCCAGGCACGAGTTCCGCAGGTGGCCGACGTGGAACGCCTTGTGGGTGTTCGGCTGCGAGTGCTCGATCATCACCTGCTCGGCCAGGGGCGCCCCGGTCCCGTAGACGGCCCCCTGGCCCAGCACCTCGCCGATCAAGCGCGCCGCCATCGCGTTGGCGTCGAACGAGACGTTGACGTAGCCGTTGGCCGCCTCGACCCGGGCGAACCCGTGGCCGCCGGCCGCGGTCGCCGCCGCCACCTCCTCCGCCAGCGAAACGACCCGTTCCCGCACCCGGTCGGCGGCCAGCCGCTTGGCCTCCTTCCTGGAAAGCCCCTCCAGTTCCCCGGCCGCCGCCAGGTCGGCCATCACGGCGTCGTTCGCCAGCCCGAAGCAGACCGACGAGGCAACCCCCCAGGTCCCCGCGAACGGCAGCGGCCGGAGGTCGACGTGCCGCGCCGGCAGCCCCAGTCCGGCGATCGCCCCGGCGATCGCTTCGGCCGCCCGCCGCTCCTCCCCCGCCAGGATGCCGACGCCCGCCCGCGCCTTCGACCGGCCCTCCTCCGTGGCCACGTGCCCGTTCGGGGTCGCGATCGCGCTGCCCGCCGCCTCGGCCGCCCCGGTCGCCGTCTCCCTGGTCTCGTCGCTCATCGCCCGCCCGTCCCTTCTCGTCCCGTTCGCATCAACCAACGCATTCGTTCGAAGGTGCCACAGTCAAACTCCCCGCTCCCGCGAACGCCGGGGTGCCCCTTGGGCCCAGGCATCCGGAGAGGGGCGGGGGTCAGGGCCTACCGTCGGTACCCGGACCATTCGTTGGACGCTTCGAGCCAAGCATCCACCGGTCCGAACGACCACCCCGCACGCACCGCACCCCGCCCCGGCAGACCCGGCGGCGGGGTGCCCCCCGTCTCTTCGTCCCGTCTCCCGCCCGGCCGCCGTGCCCTCGCGCCCCGGGGCCAACCGGAAGGTTCGACCCGGCCGGCCCCTAGCGACGCCCGAACGGCGGCTGCGCGAGCCAGCCTCCGCCCACGAGCACCAGCGCCAGCCCGACGATCGCCCCGATCAGTTGCTTCCAGCCGAGCCCTTCGCCGCCGGCGGTCAGGTTGAGCTGGTCGGCGAACAGGGAGCCGAGCGTCACCGCCACCCCCGCCACCAGCAGCAGGAGCGCGAGCACCCGGATCATCGGGTTGGGGGCGGTGCGCGGCTTCATCGGGGGAGGCTCCGGCGGCTCGGCGACGACAGCGGCGGGCAGATTGGGGAACGGTCGCGAATGGGACAGTATACCCCAGTCCACCCGCCCCCCGGCGGCCCGCTACCCCCCGCCTCCCGCCAGGAACGGCAGCACCGCTGCCACGAACCGCTCCGGCTGCTCGGCGTGGAGCCGGTGCCCGGCGTCCGCGATCGTCGCCAGTCGCGTCCCCGCCACGATCGTCGTGAAGCGCGCCGCGTCCGCCGGCCGGGTCATGCTCCCCAACTCGGGCTCCCCGGAGACCAGCAGCGTCGGCGCCGCGATCGCCTCCAGCCCGGAGCTCGCCAACCGCTCCACCCGTCCGCTCGCCAGGTTCGCCGCCGCCTCCGCCCGCAACTCGGCGAAGACGGCCGGGTGCGTCCCGGTGATCGCCTCCGCCCGCCGCCGGCACTCCTCGTCGGACCACCCCGGGTGCTCGCCCCGGAACCAGGCCGTCGCCTCCGGGAGGCTCATCGCGTTGAGCGCCAGCCACCCGTCGAACGCTTCCAGGATCCCCGGCTCCGTCCGCAGCGGCGGGTCCTCGAGCGCGATCCGGGCCGCCCGCGCGGGATTGGCCACCGCCCACTCCAGGGCCGCCAGCGACCCCAGCGAGTGGCCCAGGATCAGCGGCCGGGCCAGCCCCAGCGCGTCCACCAGCCCCGCCACGTCGGCGGCGTAGTCGGGGATCAGGTAGCCCCGCTCCGGCTTGTCCGAGGCGCCGTGGCCGCGGAGGTCGGGGGCGTAGAGGTGGAACCGCTCGCCCAGCATCGGCGCCACCGGCAGCCAGCTCGCTCCCCGGCTGCCGATCCCGTGCAGCAGCACCAACGGCGGCCCCGCCCCCGGCCACTCCGTCACCGCCAGGGTCACCGCCCCGGTTGCCACCCGTCGCTCCCGCACCGGATCATCCCTCCCGCCACGCCTGCCTGGTGCCCACCCGGCACCATACACCGCCGCCCCCTGCGGCCGCCCCGCCGCCCATCGCTGGACCCACCGCGGGGCCGGGTCGGCCCGATTCCGTCACGGGAGTCGAAGGGCTCGTCCCGATCCGCCGGCAGTGCTGCCCAACCTGGCGAGCCGGGGAGAGCAACGGCCCACCGTTTCCCGTACACTTGACCTAGCCAGGACGCGATCGAGCGTGGTGCCGGGTGACGGCCCGGCACATCTCGTGCGATTCCGCTCGCGGCAGGCCGACGGGGAGGTCGGCGACCGCGTGGAGCTTTTGGGGGGCGCGCTGCGCCACGTCATGTATCCGGGAGGGTTGTGTCTCATGTCCCAACGTTGGCTCTCGTTCATTCCGACGGCGGCGCTCGCGCTCGCCGTCCTCGCCGCCTGCGGCGGCGAACAAGCCGCCCCGGAGGGGGCCGCCCCCGAGCAGGCCGCCGAAGAGGAGGTCACCCGCGTCCCCGACGCCGCCAACGCCCCGGCCACCCCGGCGACCGAGGACGAGGCGACCGAAGAGGCCGCCGTCGCCACCCCGGCGACCGGCGCCCAGACCGTCGCCGGCGGCGCCGCCACCCCCGTCACGGGGGCCATGGCCACCCCGATGGACGCCGGCGCGATGGCGACGCCGATGACGGCCGGGGTCGCTGCGACCCCCGTCGCGATCGATCCGGCGACCGTGGCGACACCGGCGGCGGACGGTGCCACCCCGGCCGCGGGCGGCGCGGCCGCCGCCGGTGACGCGGCTGCGGTCGAGGCCGTGACGCTGGTCGGCTTCGACATCGGGTGGGAGTACGACGGCCAGCGGAGCGCTCCCAACAGCCCCGTCAACTTCTCGGTCGCGCCCGGCACCACGGTCGAGCTGCCGAACGAAGGCGCCGCCCCGCACAACTTCGCGGTCGACGAGCTCGGGATTTCGGTCGACATGCCGGTCGGGGAAACCGTCGAGGCGGTCATCCCGGAGGACGCCGCGCCCGGCACCTACGAGTACTACTGCAACGTGCCCGGCCACAAGCCGGCCGGCATGGTCGGCGAGATGACCGTCGAGTAACCCGTCGCATCTCCCGCCTTCAGGGGCACCCGTCGAGACGCCCCGCCGCGACCCCTCGCGGCGGGGCGTTTGCGTCGAGCAAGGGAGGACCGGGGGCGCCCGGTGCCACTCGTGGCTGGTCAGACATCCAGAGCCGGGTAGACCCGGCGAGGCGTGGGGCGTGGGTGGCGCGCCGGTGAACCCCCGGTTGCTGGTGCCGCCGCTCAGGCGGAGGCGGAGGCGGCCGAGGCCCCTCCACCCGCTGGTCGCGCGGGGGCGTTGACTAAACGGGGGGCGTCGGTTTGGGGCCGCCCGGCGCCTCACGCCCGAGGCGTGTCGCCGCCCTGGTTGCCAGGGTCCTGAGGGCAAACGCCCCCGCCGCGATGTACGCCAGGCTGTCGACCGTCAGCACGGCGACGGCGCCGAGCCGTTCCGTGGCGAGGCCGGCGACCGCCGCCCCGACGATCATGAACAGCGCCGAGGTGGCGCCCAACGCGCCGAAGACGCGGCCCCGGTAGGCGTCCGCCGCTTCGGTCTGGAGCGCCCCGGTGTACCCCGTGCCGAAGGCCGTCGCCGGCACGCCGCCGACGGTCATGAGGGCCATCCCCAGCCAGATCCCCGGCACGACCGCCGGGTAGTTGAAGAGCACCAGATCGGTGAGCCCCAGCCCGATCGCCCCCCAGCCGAGCAGGGCGACCGGGGAGCGGGTCTGGAAGCGGGCCCCGACCACCCCGGCCCCGACCAGGCCCCCGACCGCCTGGGCGCTGAGCAGCCAGCCGGCCTCCCGCGCGCCGCCCCCCAGCGACTGGTCGACGTAGATCCAAAAGGCGGTCTGCATGACGCCCTCGCCCAGCGAGGCGATCGCGAAGACCCCGAAGACGACGCGGAGCACCGGGTGGTCACGGATCAGCCGCAACCCGGCCAGCCACTCGCCCCAGACGGCCGCCCCGGGTCTCGTCGCCGCGGCGGCGTCCTTCGCGGCGGTCCGCGGTGGACCGGTCGGAGCGGCGATCGCCGCGATCATCCCCGCCGCGACCAGGAACGAGGCGGCGTCCACCACGGCGACCCCGCCCAGGCCGAACCACGCGGCGACGAGGCCGCCGAGGGCCGGACCGACGAGTCGGCTCAGGTTGTCGTTCAGCGCGTTGAGGGCGTTGGCCGGCACCAGGTGCTCCGCGCCGACGAGGCGGGGCAGCAGCGCGCTCTCGGCCGGGCGGAAGAACTGGCCCATGGCCGAGACGGCGGCGGCGACGACGTAGACGATCCAGACCCGCTCGGCGGAGTCGACCGCGACCAGCAGCAGCAGGACCGGGGCCCGGACGAGGTTGCCGACCACCATCGTTCGCTTGCGGTCCCAGCGATCGACGAAGACGCCGGCGACCGAGCCAAGGACCAGCGCGGACAGCTTGTTCGCGACCAGGACGCCGCCCGTGGCCAGGGCCGACCCGGTCAACCGGTAGACCGCGACGGGCAGGGCGACGACGAGCATCCAGTCGCCGGTCAGGGAAACCAACCCGGCGAACCAGAGCAGGGCGAAGTCGCGTTGCCGCAGGACCGTGCGCACCCGCTGCCCCCCGCGCCGACCGGGCGTCCCGGCCGCCGGGCAGCAGCATAACCCCGGATCTCTGAGCAGCGCGTCAAGGTGCGTGGGCTGGGGGAAGAGGGGCATTGGTCGGCCACCGCACCGCCGCAAGCATCGATTGGCCGTTCAAGCCCCCGACGCTCCCGCCAAGCGCAACCGCCGCTACCCGGCGCTCGACACGCGACCCGCCACGAGGGCCGGGATTCCCGCCGCCCGTCCCCCGTGCGAAATAGCGGCCGACCGCGTCGACCGCCGCCGGTCACCGCCCGGTGCCGGCTCCCCAGGCGGCCCGATGTCGACCCCCGCGTCTGCCCCCGCCGCCGGGTCCGCGGCCACCCAGCCGTGGCCACCGAGCCGTGGCCCGACCTCCCCGCCCTGCTGGGCGCCCTCGACGGGATCGCCCGCCTCGACGGCGACGGCGTCAAGGTCCGCGACGAGGGCGCGTTCCGGGGCCACCTCGTCGACGCCCTGGTCCGCAACGCCGTCTTCGCCGCCGACCCCGTCCGCCTCCCGTGGATGGCCTTGGGGCGTCTGGCTACCCGGCCACCACGTAGGGAAACAGGCCGGTGTGCGTGTCCGCGAATTGCTGGGGCGACAGGCCGGTGGCAACCGCCGCGTTCATGACGAGGGAGAACATCGCCTCGGGGGCGTTGTCGGCGAGCGCGCGCCCGTTGTGCTCGACGAACCCGAAGGTCGCCGGCGTGCCGGTCCGGTAGGGCAGCACGTCGGGGAACAGGCGCAGGGCGACCGCCGCACCGTAGGCCGCCGGATCGGCGGCCGTGCCATTGGCTGCGACGAGCCCCGCGACGAGCCCCGCGATGCGCTCTCGCTCACCGCGCACCTCCTCGGCGGGAGAGGTTGTGTTCGCCTCGCTGGCGTGCGGGCTGTCGTCGGGGCGGAAGATCGGCCAGACCATCGGGCGGCCTGCCCGGTTGATCTGCCGCCAGCCGCCCGCGTCCGTGGCCAACTTCGTGGCACTCCAGACGCCGATGCGCCGGCCGTGGCCCAGGCGCGGATCCTGGTCGGCGACCTCCAGCACGATCGCCTGGATGGTCGAGCCGGCGAGGCTGCTCTGGGCCACCTGCGGGCTCCACACTGCCGGGTCGGGCTTGGCACCATGCGCAACCGCGGAGCTCATCGCGCCGACCTGCCGCAGATCGACGTAGAACGGGTCTCGCGCGCGGCCGGCCCACAGCCGTAGCCCGGCCGGGCCGGCGATCGGACGGTTGGTGCGTCCCTGGGCGAGAAGCTCGCCGGTCGCCGCGTCGTCGCGGGCGGCGGGACCGGTGAGGAGGTGGAGCGCGACGCGCTGCTCGCCCGCCTCGTCGGACTCCCCGAAGGTCACCCGATAGGCAAGCGCCTCGAGCTCCGCGCCATCCAGGTGGATCTTGATCTCGTAGCGCCCCTCGGGATGGAAGCCCGGCCGCGCGTCGGGGCCGGACAGCGAGCTGTTGACGTCCATAACGAACACAGTGCCCGCCTCACCACGGAACACGTACTGGTCGGTGAGGTCGAGCCGGGGGTCCTGGCGTGCACGTGGGGAATCCAGGTGATGCGACATGGGATCCTCCTTTGTCTCCTCAACTGGTGACGAATCGGGGGCCGGTTTCGATTCCGTCGAGCCGGGCGTCGAGCGGCGGGCCCTACGAGGTGATGCTCGGCTTGGACCGCTTGGTGACGCAGTGGATGATCTTGGTGACGGCCTAGGTCGGCAGGGCGCGGGACTCCGCCCGCGCTCACCCCACGGGATCCAAGGCGTTGGCCTCGTTGGCTTGCGTCAGGACATCCTCGGCGTCGATGGCGTCCTCGTCCGCCCGCCACCCGGCTTCGATGCCGTGCGAGGGCGAGCGGCTGTGCGGGTCGCCACGCGCGGCGATCGCCTCACCCGAGCGGTCGGCAACCCCGTCGGCCCGTCGGGCGTCGTCGTTCGCGGGATCGACGAGCACGAGGGCGGGGTCGCCGCCGATCCTGACGCTTGGGCTTGCCATGGTTGAACTCCTTTCGCAACTGGGTGCCTGCTCCTGCTCCTGGCGGGAGCAACGGCGACCCGCCCTCGATGGTGGTCTGCGGGGTGTTGCGCCGAGGGGCGGCGTTCAGGGCGGGACCGGTCGGCGGTAGAAGGGCGGGGGCCGCGCGGCCCCCGCCCGAGAGGAACGGGAGGGTGGTCGCGGCGTGGCTGAAGACGCGACGACGGTGGGTCAGGCGGCGGGGGTGGCGATCAACGTGCCACCGACGGCGGCCAGCGCCGTCATGATCTGGTCGGCAACCGCCTGGGGTTGGGAGACCATGATCGCGTGGGAGCCCTCGGCCTCGACGATGGCTGCCTTGGCCCGCCGGGCCATCGAGCGCACCACGTCGCTGCCGGCCGCCTTGTCGCCGGTGGGCACGACCGCCCAGGCGGGAATGGACTTCCAGGCGGCGGCCCTGGTCTCCTCGCCGAAGCAGACCTGCGCGATCGGGCGCTGAGTGGCCGCCATCACGGCCGCGTCCTTGGGCGGCACGTCGGCGGCGAACACGTCGCGGAACCGCCCGGCGGCAATGGCGTACTCGACCGCCGTCTCCGCGCCGTTGCCGGTCGGGTACTGGAGCTCGACCAGGGCGGGGGCGATGACGCTGTCGCGGGACCCGCCCAAGATCTGGAGCAGGGTCTCGCCCTCGTCGGGGATGAAGGCGGCGACGTAGACCAGGCCGCTCACGTTCGGCAGGCCGGTGCAGGCGTTGGTGATGACGGCGCCTCCGTAGGAGTGGCCGACGGCGAGGACCGGGCCGGGGATCTGGGCGATGGCGCTGGCGACGTAGGCGGCGTCGTGGGCGACGCCGCGGAGCGGGTTGGGGATGGCCACGACAGGCGTTCCGGCCGCTTGGAGGCGCTCGACGACGCCGTTCCAGCCGGAGGCGTCGGCGAAGGCGCCGTGGACGAGGACGACGGTCGGGGATCCGTTGGCGGCGGGTGTGGCGTCGGTCATGGAGGTTCCTTCCTGCGCGGCGGCGAACGGTCGGGCGATGACGGATGCGGCGGCAACGGCGGCGGCCATGCCGACCATCCCCCGGAGGACGGACCGGCGGGAGGCCGGGGAGACGGGGTGCCAGGCGGGTCGGATCGGGGATTGGGGGTCCATGCTGGCTCCGTTTCTCGGGTCGAGGGTCATTCGGAGGGAGACCCTGGTCGGGGTCGGACGGGTGGTGACGGTGCTCGCGACGTGCTCCGGTTGAGGGGTAGGGGCGCGGCGAGCCCCGCCCCTACCGGTTGCCACGATTCGGCCTGGACGCTCCGCTACTCCCGCTCGACCTCGTACGGCAGGCTGAGGTCGCCCGAGAGCACGCCGTAGACGTCCTGGACGCCGAGCGTCGGGCGTGCCGCGTCAGAGGTGTTGACGACCAGCGAGGCCGACGCCGCGTCGAAGGAAAAGGCCGTTTCGCCGCCGATGCGGGGCGCCGGGACCACCACCCGCACCTCGTCCGCCGCCAGCTCGACCGGGAAGCCGGGCGAGTCGAGGTAGATCGGGACGGGCGCGTTCGTCGGCGGCAGGATCTCGGCGTCGACGTCGACCACCTCCTTGACCGCCAGCCCGCCGGGCGCCCGGGCGTCCTCGACCAGCAGGACCCAGTGGGCGTGCCACAGCTCGCCGTCGTTGGCGTAGTCGCCGTCGGCGCTCTCGTCCCAGAGCGGGGTGTCGTCGAAGTCGGGGTGCGAGGTGACGGCCAGGGCGACGGTCCCCGCCGCCGTCCCGAACCCAACGGCCGCCGCGGGCAGCGTCGTCGGGACGACGTAGCCGAGCACGGGCGCGCCGTCGAACGCGCCGCGCGGGGTCGGGGTCGTCGCGCCGGCTTCTCCGGCGACCCGGAGGTCGAAGACCAGGAGGTTCAGGTCCTCCTGGTAGCGAACGGCGGCCTCCGTGATCTCCAGGTCGGGGGTCCGCGGCGGGAGGTCCGGTCCCGGGGTTTGGGCCGCGCCCGTCAGCGTCCCGGCGAGTGCGGCGACCAATGCGGTCGCGCCGAGCGCGCTTGCGGCGAGCAGGGCGGCGCGACGTGGAACCACTCGTCGGTCGGGGTCGGGTTTCTGGTGCTGGTCGGCCATCGTTGACTCCTTCCGGTGTCGTCGCTTTCGTCCCGATCAATCGCTGGGGACGAGTTCTGGAATTGCGGCGAAGAGGCGCGTGTCACGTCGAACCGTTGTATCGGGCGCAGGTCCGCCACGACCGGTCACCGAGCGGCTAGGTCCAGCTCGTCACGGTCGATCGACCCGTCCGCTCGCCGAGGGGGGCGTCGGGCGGTGCCACGGTTGCCCGCGGGTCCTCCGTGGAGGACGAGCCCTGGCGGGGGAACAACCGGACGGCGGCGGGCGGGCGGGCGGCATCGGTCTCCTCCTGGGTTGGGGCTGCTCGATTGGCCGGCGGCGATACGGGTGGGCCAGCGCTGGCCGGAGACTGCGGGCAGGGCCACCTCGGCCCCATCCGGACCGGCGGGTGCGGGGGTCGGGGGGCGCGGACCGGCGCTGGACGGCCCCGGTCCGCGCGAGGAGGGAAGGGGGGCGCGCCGCCGCCGGCGGCCCGCCTTTGGAGCATCGCCCAGCCGGGGATGGCGGCGGGGCGGGAAAGGTGGTCACCGATGCTTGGGCTGCTGGGCCCGGGATGAGGCGTCCGCTCGCGCGTCCCCCGGCGTGGCCGGAGGCCGGCGCCTGGAGGGATTGATCGGTGCTGGTTTCGGCCGGCTTGCTCATGCTGGCTCCGTTCTCGGCATGGGGTGGCGATCGATCCGCAACGCCCCGCCCGGATCGGCTCGGGCGCACGTCGGCCCCGCGCTCGACGGCCCGGTCGAGCGCCGAGGTGCTGGGATTGGCCACCGGGGGCACTCCGTGGGCGTCGGCGGCGACGTCCACAGCATGCGCCGCGCGGCGTCGTGCCGCATCGGTGGAAGTACTTGAAACGGCCCTGCCGCGACCGGCAGCGGCGTAAGTACTTTTGCCCAATGGGGGGGGTGGCTGCGCCTAGGAGAGCCCGCTCCGGAGGGCCCAGGCCGCGGCGGCGGTGCGGGACGGCACGTCGAGCTTGGCCAGGATGCGGTAGACGTGGTGCTCGACCGTGCGCTCGCTGAGGCTCAGGCGCTCGGCGATCTGGCGGTTGGAGAGCCCCTCGGCGACCAGGCCCAGGACCTCCCGCTCGCGCGGGGTCAGACCGAGTCGGTCTGCCTGGTTAGGCACAGGAGCTGCGAGCACCGGACCCGGCGCTGCCGCAGTGAGGGCCGTCGCCTCGGCCACCGCCGCCGGCTGGGCCAACGCCGCGCCGTCGGCCCAGCCGGTCGCGAACGCGGCCTCCCCCAGCGCGACGCGGACGGCGGCGACGCCGCGATCGTGGGCGTCCTGGAAGGCCGGCTCGACCGGCAGCCCGCCGGCCTCCCGCATCGTCGACGCCGCCCCGAAGAGGCGGGCGGCGCGCTCCGGTTGCCCCCGGGCGATGGCAAGGCCGGCCACGCCGTCCAACGCCAGGGCGATCATGCGGCGGTCGCCGAGCTCGGCAAACAAAGCAAGCCCTTCGGCGAACGAGGCTGCCGCCCGCGCGGTCTCGCCCCGGTCGCGGGCCGCGTAGCCCAACCCGACGAGCGAGAAGCCCATCCCCCAGCGGTCGTCGACGTCGCGTTGATCGACGAGCGCCTCTCCGAAGCGGGACGCGGCCAGCGGGAGCGCATCCTGGGCGTAGGCCGCGGCGCCGAGGTAGTCCAGGGCGATCCCCGCGGCGACGGCGGCCATCATCCGGTCGTCCAGTCGCCGCGCTCCGACCAGCGACTCTTCGAGACGTGTGGTTGCGAGGTCGAACCGGCGTCGATGCATCGCCACCCGTCCGAGACCGTGCCAACCGGACGCGATGCCTGCCGGATCGTCACGCGCCCGAGAAACGGCCAGGCTCTCGGAGAAGCACGACTCGGCCCGCGCGACATCGTCCTGGCTCACGGCCAGCAACCCGAGCCCGTGCAATGCATCGCGCCGCAGCAGGGGTGGGATTTCGCCGCCCCGCGCCAGCGCCCGCTCCAGCCAGGCCCGCCCCTCCTCGTACGGGCCACGGTGGACCCAGAAGATGCAGAGGGCACGCGCGAGGCGCAGGAACGACTCCGGTGCGCCCGCATGCGCGAGCCGATCCAGGGCCGCCCGCAGGTTGTCGTGGTCGGCCTCCAGCCGATCGAGCCAGTCATCCATGTGTCGCCCGAGCAGCCTCTGTCTCATCGCCCAGACGCTACCGGCGGTGGCGGCTATCGTGCGCAGTGGCGACGGGCTCCCGTCGGCCGCCTCGGCGAACGCCAAGAAATACGTCGCGTGCCGGCGGCGAACGGCATCGCCCTCATCGGACGCATCGAGGCGCTCGCGCGCGTACTCGCGGACGGTCTCCAGCATCGCGTAGCGCGGTTCGTCGCCGGCGGCGGCGCCCTGCCGCACGACGCTCTGCTCGATCAGGGAGGTGATCCCGTCGAGCGCCGCGAGCTCGTCCGCCGTTGTGGAGTCGTCGTCGGGCGGCGAGGCGGCGGCGGCCGCCGCGGCCAATGTGAACCCGCCCGAAAACACGGAAAGCCGGCGGAACAAGACTTGTTCCGGGGGCGTCAGCAGGTCGTGGCTCCAGGCGATGGTGTCCCGCATGGTCTGCTGGCGCAGGGGCAGGTCGCGCACGCCGCCGCTGAGCAGCGGCAACCGCTGTCCCATGCGTTGCAGCAGCGCCGCCGGGGTGAGGGCCTTCATCCGCGCCGCGGCCAGCTCGATCGCCAACGGGAGGCCGTCGACCCGGTCGACGATCTCGGCGACCGCCGGCAGCGTCTCGGCGGTGAGCCTGAAGTCGGGCTTGACGGCCTGCGCGCGTTCGGCAAAGAGACGCACCGCGCCGGAGGTCCCGGCGTCCACGCCCGTGGGCGACAGGCCCAGCGGTAGCGGGGAAACCGGGAACTCGCGCTCCCCGGAGAGCCGGAGGCTGATCCGGCTGGTGGCCAGGAGGGTCACCCCGGGGCAGGCGCCCAGCAGATCGCGCAGCCGTGGCCCGGCGGCGACGACCCGTTCGAAGTTGTCCAGGACCAGCAGTAGCCGACGGTCGGCCAGGACGTCGAGCAAGCGGTCGTGCAGCGACCGGTTCCCCATGTCGCGCAGCCCGAGCGCGCCAGCGATCGCGGGCGGGACGAGGTCGGGGTTGGCGATCGGGGCGAGGTCGACGAAGCCGACGCCGTCGGGGAAGTCGTCGGCGACGTCGCGCGCGGCCGCGATCGCGAGGCGGGTCTTGCCGACACCGCCGGGGCCGGTCAGGGTCAGTAGGCGAACGCCGGGGTCGCGGAGCAGCGCGAGAACGGCGGTCAGCTCCTGGTCGCGCGCGATCAGGCGCGTCAGCGGCACCGGGAGGCGCCCTGCGGGGCCGACCGTGATCGGGGCAGTCGGCATGAAGGGCAGGGAAGGGGCGCGGCCGTCCGGAGGCTGGTCAGCAGGCATGGGGAACCCGGCTCTCTCGGCCGCACGACAGCACCTGACCCCCAGCGTGACGGAGCGATCCCGCACTGTCAATTGCACAGCGCACCGATGGTGCCGGTCCGATCGCACGTTTCGGGGCGTTGGTCAAGGCAATCCCGCGGCTCACGGCGTGATCCACCGGAGGATGGTCCAGGGTGGCGAGAGCGTTCCCGGTTGCTGCTCCCGTTCCCCCGAGCCTTCCCCCGTGCGACACTCCCCCTGACCGCGCCGGCTGCCCACATCCTTGGCCGCCGGCTCCCCAGGAGGCCCCCGATGACCGTCGCCCTCGACCCCGCCACCCAGCCGTGGTCCGACCTCCCCGCCCTGCTGGGCGCCCTCGACGGCATCGCCCGCACGGACGGCGACGGCGTCGAGGTCCGCGACGAGGGCGCCTTCCGGGGCCAGCTCGTCGACCATCTGGTCCGCAACGCCGTCTTCGCCGCCGACCCCGTCCGCGCCGCCGCCCGCTGGATCCTCCGCGCCGCCGCCCCCCGCCTCGGCGCCTTCCCCGCCTCCATCCACCCGCTCTACGCCGCCGCCGGCCGCGGCGCCTACGACCACAAGACCGCCCCCGCCATCAACGTCCGCGGCCTCGCCTACGACACGATGCGAGCCGTCTACCGCGCCGCCCGGGCCACCGACACCAAGATCGTCCTCCTCGAGCTGGCCCGCTCCGAGATGGGCTACACCGAGCAGCGCCCCGGCGAGTACGCCTCGTGCGCCTTCGCCGCCGCCATCAAGGAGGGCCACCGCGGCCCCGTCTTCGTCCAGGGCGACCACTACCAGATCGCCGCCAAGAAGTACGCGACCGACCCCGAGGCCGAGCTGAAGGCGATCCGCGACCTGACCGCCGAGGCGATCGCCGCCGGCTACTTCAACATCGACGTCGACGCCTCGACCATCGTCGACCTGAACCTGCCCACGCTCGAGGACCAGCAGACCCTCAACGCCCGCCACACCGCCGAGATGGTCCGCTTCATCCGCGACCACCAGCCGCCGGGCGTGACCGTCTCCGTCGGCGGCGAGATCGGCGAGGTCGGCGCCCGCAACTCGACCGTCGAGGACCTCCGCGCCTTCATGGGCCGCTACCTCGCCGAGCTGGAGCGGCAGGAGAACGACTGCGGCCACGGCTTGGACGGCATCGCCAAGATCAGCGTCCAGACCGGCACCAGCCACGGCGGCATCGTCCTCGCCGACGGCTCCATCCAGGAGGTCGCGGTCGACTTCGACACCCTGGCCGCCCTCTCCCAGGTCGCCCGAGCCGAGTACGGCCTGGGCGGCGCCGTCCAGCACGGCGCCTCGACCCTCCCCGCCGAATCCTTCGACAAGTTCGCCGCGGCGAACGCGGTCGAGGTCCACCTCGCGACCGCCTTCCAGAACACGGTCTTCGACCACGAGGCCTTCCCGGCCGCGCTGCGCGGCGAGATCTACGCCTACCTCGCCGCCAACCACGCCGACGAGCGCAAGCCGGACCAGACCGACGCCCAGTTCCACTACACCGCCCGCAAGCGCGCCTGGGGCCCCTTCAAGCGCCAGGTCTGGGACCTCCCGCAGGAGACCCGCGACGCCCTCGCCGCCACCCTGGAGGAGACCTTCGGCCTGATCATGCGCCGCCTCGGCGTCGCCGGCAGCGCCGAGCTGGTCGACCGCCTCGTTCCCCTCGTCGAGGTTCCGGTCCCCGCGCCGGAACCGCTCCGCGCCGCCCTCCGCGGTGAGACCGTCGCCGTCGCCGCCGGCG
>CADCWF010000188.1 GCA_902806345.1 uncultured Thermomicrobiales bacterium | reverse complement strand
AACGCCGGTGACCGGCAACGCCGCCCCGATCTTGATCGGGCCGAAGTCGCAGCCGCCCTCCTGCAGGGCTGGGGCCGTCGCCCGCGCCAGGGCGAACGAACTCGCCCCGCCCGCAAGCGTGCCCGCCCCGGCCGCCGCGCCCTGGATAAGCCGCCGTCGATCGACCAGTCCGTCGCTGCTCCTGGACATGTCGCCTCCTCGCCGCTCGGACACCGCTGACGCCTATATCGTTTAGACCAGCCTGGGGAAGGAACGCACCTTGCTGGTGGGATCGTGGGCGGCACGGTAGTCGAGGCGACCCCGACCGTCAAGCGCCAAGGCCGACGACGGGTCGCTCTTGGTCCGTCGGTTCGACGGGACGACAGGGGTGATCCATTCCATCTTGAGAAGGAGGGGCTCGTGGCAGCAAACCGGACCGGGCTGATCTACGACAGCCGGTTTCTCGAGCACGACACCGGGTTGGCGTTGGTCTCGACGCCCGTCGCCGCCGACAGCGTCTGGGAACCGCAGCTCCATGCCGCGAGCCCCCACCTCGTCGGGCGCGCCTACCGTCTCCTCGGCCGGACCGGGGTGCTCTCCCAGCTCGTCGAGATTCCGGCCCGGCGGGCGACGGTCGAGGAGATCGAGCGCGTCCACACCCCGCAGCACGTCCGGCACGTCAGGGACGTCAGCCTCGCCGGGGGCGGCGAGGCCGGAGAGTTCGCCCCGGCCAGCCCGGAGACGTACGAGGTGGCGTTGCTGGCCGCCGGCGGCGCGCTGGCCGGGGTCGACGCGGTGCTCGCCGGCGCGGTCCGCAACGTCTACGGACTCCTCCGGCCGCCCGGACACCACGCGACCCCCGAGCGGGCGATGGGCTTCTGCTTCTTCAACAACGTCGCCGTCGCGGCGCGCTACGCGCAGGACCGGCACGGCCTGCGGCGGGTCGCGATCCTCGATTGGGACGTCCACCACGGGAACGGCACCCAGGCCGCGTTCTACGACGACCCCTCGGTGCTGTTCATCTCGTTGCACCAGGAGGACTGGTACCCGACCGGGATGGGGGGGGTCGACCAGGCGGGCAGCGGGGAGGGGGACGGCTACACGATCAACGTGCCCTTGCCTGCCGGGACGGGGAACGCCGGGTACCTCGCGGCGATCGAGCGCGTGGTTGCCCCGGCCCTCCGGCGTTTCGGGCCGGAGTTGATCATCGTCTCGGCCGGGCAGGACCCAAGCGGTGTCGACCCCTTGGCCCGCATGGCCATGTCGGCCAGCGGCTTCCGCGCCATGGCGGCCATGCTGGCGGACCTGTCCGACGAGGTGTGCGGCGGGCGGTTGCTCGCCTGCCACGAAGGCGGCTACAGCCAGGGGTACGCCCCGGTCTGCACCTGGGCGGTGGTCGAGGGGATGAGCGGGATCCGGACGCCGCACGAAGACCCGCAGGAGCCGTGGTTGGGCGCGATGCCGTGCGCGACGGAGGTCGGCCCGGCGGGGGCGGCGATCGACCGCGTGGTCGCCCGGCACGGGGTGCAATGGGTTCTCGACTAGACCACTCCTCCGGCTCGCGGCGATCAGGTTCTCGCTACCCCTCCACGGCGCGGAGGCCGACTGGACCCGCGCTGGCGCCGCCGTCCACCACCAGGGATGCTCCGCTCACGTAGCCGGCCAGCGGCGAGGCGAGCAGCAGGACCGCCCGCGCCACGTCGTCGGGCGACCCGGGGCGGTCCAGCGGGGCGGCAGAACGGGCGGCCTCCCGGTACGCCGGTGACAGGTGGCGGCCGCCTTCGTCGACATCGACGTAGCCCGGGAGCACGGCGTTGACACGGATGCCGTGCCCCCCGAGTTCGAGCGCCATCGCCCGCGCCAGCATGGCCGAGGCGGCTTTCGAGGCGCAGTAGTGGGACCAGCCCCAGAACGCGCGCTCGGCTGCGGTGGAGCTCACCACGACGATGCGCCCGCCGGAACCGGCGGCGACCATCACCCGTGCCGCTGCTTGGCAGACCAGGAACGTGCCCTTCAGGTTCGTGTCGACGACGCAATCCCACTCGGCCTCGGTCATGTCGAGGAAGGGCGTGTTCGGGTAGATCCCGGCGTTGGCCACCGCCACGGTAGGGACCCCGAGATCGGCCGCGACCGCGGCGACGAGGTCCGTCACGGCCTGCCCGTCCCGCACGTCGGCCGGATAGCCGCTGCACCGGATCGACCGTTCCCGGAGCGCTTTGCAGGCGACGTCGACCCGCTCTCGGACCAAGTCGTTGAGGGCGACCGTGGCGCCGGCATCGCCGAAGGCGCGGGCGATGGCGAGGCCGAGTCCCGTCGCGCCACCGCTCACCAGCACGACCTCGCCGCTGAAGTCCATCGACGGCGACATTGCAATCCCCTAGATCGGCTGGTATCCGCCGTCGACGTTGATGGTTTGGCCGGTAAGGTAGGCCGCGTCGTCGGAGGCGAGGAAGCTGACGACGGCCCCGACATCGTCGCCCGTGCCGTGCCGGCCCAACGGGATCGCGGCCCGCACTCCCGCGACCACCCGCTCGAACGGCACGCCCTCGGCCTCTGCCTTGTGGCGCAGGACGGCCCAGTGCATCTCGGTCGCCATGTTTCCCGGGCTGAGGCAGTTGACCCGGATGCCGTGGGGACCGAGTTCTCGCGCGAGCGCGTGGGTCATGGCCATCACGCCGGCCTTGGTCGCGCCGTAGACGCCGGACCCCGCGGGGGTGTCCCGTCCGAAGATCGAGCCGACCGTCACGATGCAGCCGGCCCCGGCGGGGATCATGGCGCGGGCCGCGGCACGGCAACAGAAGAACGCGCCGTCGAGGTTCACCGCGACGACACGGCGGTAGGCACCGTCGTCCATTTCGGCGATCGGACCGCCCTCGCCGACCCCGGCGTTGGCGACGAACAGGCCGAGCGGGCCGCACTCCTCGACGGTCGACCGCACCAGTTCGTCCACCTGGGCGGCAACGCTCACGTCGCAGATCGCGCTCCGGGCGGGTGCCCCCGACGCCGCGGCCTCGTCCCGCACCCGTTCGTCGGTGTCAGCCATGGTCACTGCCCACCCGTCGCGCAGCAGCCGCTGGGCGATGCCTAGTCCCAGCCCGCGCGCGGCCCCGGTGACGATCGCGACCCGGCGTCTGGGTTCCCCGGGTTTTGCCGACTGCTCCGTCATGCCACCGCCCCTCCACGGGGGTTAACGCCGCGGAACGTTTGGGCGGCGTCGCCGAGCGTGGCAAACGTCACCCCGTCGTGGCCTCGCATGTGGGCGATGAGGCGCTCCAGCATCAGCATCCGGTGCCCGCGTCCAATGACCTGGGGGTGCATCGTCAGGTTGAAGACGCCACCGGGGACGTCGCGGTACATGAAGTCGAATTCCCCCCGCCAGACCTCCTCGACATGCGAGGGCGCAGCGAGCCCGACGTTCAGCAGGCCCGTCTTCAAGTACACATGCTCGAAGTAGGGGAAGTCGTCGAGGACCCAGCTCACCGGCATCTCGACGAGGTCGACCGGCTCGCCGAACTCGTACGGGCCGTTGGCGTTGATGACGTCGCCGACGCGGCACCAGTAGGGGACGAAGTCCTTGCCCATCAGCGAGCTCTCGTAGCGGAAGCCGTGCTCCAGGAGCAGCTCGATGGTGTAGGGGCTGTTGTCCCAGGCCGGGGAGCGGTACCCGGTCGGTCGGATGCCGGCGACGCGATCGAGGGCGTCGAACCCCCGCTGGAGCACCTCCCGTTCGCGCTCTCGGGTCTCGAGCGCGATGGGGTTCTCGTGGAGGTAGCCGTGGTGGCCGATCTCGTGCCCGGCCGCGGCGATGTCGCGCACGATGTCCGGGTAGGTCTCGGCGGTGTGACCCGTGACGAAGAAGGTGGCGGGGATGCCCTCCCGGTCGAGCAGGCCCAGGATCCGGCGAGCCCCGACCGCCCCGAACTCGCCACGGGAGATCATGCTCGGGGAGGTTGCCCCGAACGGGCCAATCCAGAGCGAGATCGCGTCGAAGTCGAACGTCAGGCAGACGGTCGCGTTTGTTCTCGTCATGTTGTCCACTCCGGGGGCTGACGGCACGACCGCAACCGTGGCGCCGACGCCTCGCGGAGTGCCGTGGGAGTCAGGCGCCGCGCCACTATACGCAGCTTCTGGCCTTAGGTCACGTCCGGGAGCGGGGCGCCAAACCGAGCTCACTGGGCGCGGGGGGAATTCTGGAGGGGATCGCGCGAAGCGGAACGCTGCTCGGGCCAAGGGATGCGAGTGCCGAACGGTGGCTCGCCGCGCCCCAGGGCGACGCGGCTCTGCCGGCATGCCCTAGCCCTCCTGCGAGGCGAGCTCCTGCTGCAGGGCGATCTCCGCCTGATCCCGCTCCGGGTCCCCAGGGGACAACCCCGCCTCCGTGCTCCGCTGCCGCCCGTTGGCGCCGGCACCCGCCTCGTCGCGCCCTCCTCGAACCGGGCGACCGCGAGGAAGTCCACCCCCCCACCGTCTCGCCGGCGAGGCCCCGCTCCCGCGCCTAGCGTGCAATGGCGACTCGGAGACCGCGGACAGCCTCCCCTTGTTCTAGCGCGACGCGCAGGGGCGTTCCCGCCTCGACCTTCGTCAGCGTAGGGCTCTGCGGCTCCTTAACCTGACAAAGGCGGTGCCACCGCCGCTCGCCGCCCTCCGACGACCCATAACGCCACTGCCTGGTTCCGCGCGGCAACGGGTCAGTGAAGGTGCTGTCGACGTCAGGCTCGCCCTCGGTCCGAGACCGTCCCGCTGGGATGATCCACGAGTCGTTTGGCGATGGTCACGCCGAGCCCGCTCGAACCGTAGCGGCGGGCCGTCGTCACGTCGACGGGCGGAGTTCGTCGAGGATGTGGGGCGGTGCCCCCGCCGAGACCCCGATCCGGGTGTCGTCGATGACGACGGGACGGCCTCGGCTGGGGTAGGAGCCGTCGGGCGCGGGTCG
>CADCWF010000187.1 GCA_902806345.1 uncultured Thermomicrobiales bacterium | reverse complement strand
TGCTGGTCACGATCCATGGTGTCGACCCTCCCCACCGAGCCTACCGCGCGACGACAGCGCGGAACGCCGTCCCGCCGCACGCGCATCGCCCGCACCACCGACAACGTACTGCTTGCGTCTCGCAGGCATCAGGTTTTGGACTGCAGGACCCGAACGCATAGTAGCCCATGACCAAAGAGGGGGATCGTCCCACCAGGACGCGCCCTTTTTCAACGCGCTGGCCCGTTTTTGGGACGGCCGGCGGTGCCCTCGCTGGGCGTTCTGGGAACCGGGTTCGCCGCCGTGCCCTCCGGTCCGCCGTATGGAGGGCACCCCCAAGAGGAGCACGGTGCAGGTGTCGGCGAGCACGCCCGGCACCCGGTCGCCCAGCCCGCTCAGGCAAGCATGGGCCTCGACCAGCAGGGCCTCGGCCCGAGCGTGGTCCCCCTGGCGGGAGGCCAGGAACCCGGCCACCATCAGGGCCTGGCCGACCAGCAACGGAGCCCCCAGTTCCCCGGCGAGCGCCGAGGCCTCCCGGCTGAACGCGGCACCGTGGGGGTAGGCGCCCTGGAAGATCGCCAGGATCCCCGCCGCGACGAGGGCCTGGACGCGGCCCGGCACGGGGTCCGGAGCCGTGCGATCCAGCGCCTCGCCGAGCCATGGGTTGGCGGCGTCACCCCCGCCGACTAGACGGGACGGCCCGCACTCGGGTTGGGCGACGGCGGGGCGGCGCTCGATGAGGGCGTCGTGGTGCGGGCCCGGGGCATCCCGGTGCGGACCGAGCGGGACGGGCCGGACTGCGGCGTCCACCCGCGTCTCGAAAACGGGCGTTTCTGCGACGCTTATGTCCCAGCTCCAAATGGATCCATTTCGAGACGCCGGCAAAGCCCTGGGCAACCGAACGCGGCAGAGAGCACATCCGCGCTCCGCTCAGCGATCGGTCATTCGCTCCACATCTTCCGGATAGCGAGCTCCTCGCGCGGTGATCTTTGCAGCGGCGGTCTCGATGTCGCGGAGCTCCTCGGGTGTCAATTCGACGGCAACCGCGCCAAGGTTCTCGTCAAGACGCTCCAACCTGCGGGTGCGGGGGATGGGATCGACCCCCGGCTTCTGCGCGAGCAGCCACGCCGGCGTGCGGACGGCGGCGTGGCGGTGTTCTGGGCTCCGGCACGGGGTCGTCGCGTCGTCCGGGCGCAACGGGAAGCGGCTATGCTGCGCCGTCGCGCCCGCTACCGGAGTGGGCACACCGCGAGGAGGTCCGTCATGCCCCGGTTCCCCGTGCTCCTGTCGGCGGTCGTCGTCGTGCTGCTGGGGGTGGTGGGGGTCGGCGCCCGCCCCGTCGCCGTTGCTCAGGAGGCCACCCCCGCGGGCGAGGAGATGGCGGGGCTCACCTTCGAGCCGATCGGCGCCGCCCAGGGCGTGGCGTTGCCGGGCACGGCCGACCTGGAGGCGGCCCGGGTGGGGTTCGAGCCCGGCGCCGGGTTCCCCTTCGACCCGAGCGACCCGGTCGGCGTGTTCGTGGTCGTCGAGGCCGGCGCCATCACGGGGCGGGTGGAGGACGTGGCTTGGACCATCACGCGCGGGTCGGGGTCGAGCGAGGAGATCGCGCGGGGGGAGGAGGCCACGCTCGCGGCGGGCGATTCGGCGTACATCCCCGGCCGCGTTGCCGGCGAGGTGCGCAACAACGGGCAGGAGCGCGCCGAAGCCCTCGTCTTCCTGGTGGGTCCGTCCGGAGCGAGGTCCGAGGCAACACCGGAGCCCTAGGGCTCGAGGCACCACAGAACGCGACGAGGGCCGGGGTCACTCCCGGCCCTCAGCGTGTCCGAACTGTCTCGGCAACGACCGTTTGCTGCGACCGGCGCCAGAACCCCGGGCCGAAGAATCGGAGGCGGCCAACCCCGCGAATCGCCGCCCCGCAATCGTCGGCCCCGTCGCCGGTTGGCCGCGCACGCTTTGGCGACCAAACGGGCGAACCGGGCGACGCGAGGGCGCCGGCTTCGCCGACGCGCTCGCGCTCGGCGCCGCCCACCCCCCGCTCGCCGTCAACCTGCCGGACGCCACCGGCGGCGACGGGGGTTAGGCGGTCCCACCAGGGCGACGGGAGCCCCCCGGCCGGCCAGGCAGCGGACCATGGCGACCAGCACCGCGGTCGCCTGCTCGTCGGCGAGCCCCTGCTCGCGCACGAGCGACCGCCAGGTCTCGAAGCCGATCGCGTGGCCCACGGCCGCCCGCACCAGCGCCCGCCGCTCCCCCGCCCCCGGCCACCCCTCGGCCAGCACGTCCCGGATCCCGGCCCAATGGTTCCGTTCGGGCGCCAGCGCCTCCCGCAGGAGCGGGACGTCCCGCGCGTCGCGGACCGCCCGGTCCGCCATCCCTTCCGTCCGCCGGTGGTAGGCACAGATCGCGGGCAGCGCGGTTTCGAGCCGGGCGACCGGGTCGGCGATGCCCTGCCAGGGGACGGGGTCCGGCGCCGGGTTCGCGGCGTAGTAGTGCCGCGTGCAGGCGGTCACCAGGGACCGTTCGTCGGGGAAGTGGCGGTAGACCGTCGCCCGGGTGACCCCGGCCGCCTCGGCGATCGCGCTGGTGGTCGCCCCGGCCCCGCCGACCGTCTCGTGCAGGGCCACCGCCGCCTCGACGATCCGCCGCCGCGTCGCGGCCTGGCGTTCGGCGCGCCGCCGCAGCTCGTACCTGCGTGCCATTTCGAGGACACCCCTGTATTTCGATATTGACAGGCGGGGCAACGGTCGGTATGCTCCGTTCGATTCTATTGTACACGCCTGTCCGTGAATGACGGGGGCGCGCGAGCAGGAGATCGGCGGGCATTGCCCGCGGAGGAGGCCGAGATGGCGACGGTGCTGCGACCCTACGCGCTGGCCCGGGGCGAGGGCGAGGCGCTGTGGTTCCTCGGCACCCCGACCTGGGTGAAGGCGACGGGCGAGCAGACCGGGGGCGCCCTCGGTCTGGTCGAGCAGGTGATCCCGGCCGGGTCCGCCTCGCCCTGGCACGTCCACCACGCCGAGGACGAGGCGTTCTACGTCGTCGAGGGCGAGATGACCTTCATCTGCGGCGACGAGCGGATCGCCGCGGGACCGGGGACCTGGGTCTGGGGCCCGCGCGGGGTGCCGCACGGGTTCCGCGTCGAGGGCACGGCGCCGGCGCGGTTGCTCCTGTTGACCACCCCGGCCGGGTTCGAGCGGTTCGTCGTCGAGATGGGCGAGCCGGCAACCGAGGGGGGGGCACCGCCGACCGGGGAGCCCGACACGGAGGCGCTGATGGCCCTGGCCGCCAAGTACCGCCTGGACATCCTCGGCCCGCTGCCCGACTAGGGCGTGTCTGCAAATGCCCTTATCGCCCTACCTGGGGCCGGATTCCCCGCCGCATCCGAGGCCGGCGCAGGCTGGCGACGGCCAAAATCCGGTCCTTCCAGCGAGTCTCATGCCCACCGGAAGTGATTTGCAGACACGCCCTAGGCCAGCGGGGGGGCACGCGACGGGGGGCCGTCATCCGGAGCACGGACAGGCGCGCGGCGCGGAAGCGGCTGCTCGGTCTGCCGCGGCCGCCGGGGGGTGCTCGTTGCGTGGGGGGCCGGCCGGCACTAGGCCCCGTCGCCCGGCGGCGGGCCGACGCCCTCGATCCCGTACGCCGCGCAGGCGGCCCCGATCCGCGCCTCGTCCATCGGGGCCTCCGGCGGGATGGTCCGTGTCTGCGCCGGGTCGGCGATGGCCCGGTAGAAGTCCCCGTGCCGGGGCGTCGTGATGATCAGGTACCGGGCCGTCTCGGAGTCGACCCGGAAGGCGTGGACGGTCCCCCCCGGGACGTGGACGAACGCGCCGGCGGCGGCCCGGATCGGCTCGGCGTCCCCGAGCCAGAACGTCAGCTCCCCCTCGAGGACGTAGAAGGCCTCGTCGTCCCCCCGGTGGCGGTGGAGCGGCGTGCCCGCGCCCTTGGGGGCGAGGTCCTCGATCAGCGCGTAGGCGCCCGCGGTCTGGCCGCCGGCGGCCTTGACGGTCGTCAGGGCGCCGACGCACCAGAGCGCCTCCCCCTCGCCCGCCCCGAGCGCCACCGGGGTCCGGTCGGTGTCCATGGCCCGCCGCCTCCTCGCGTTCGCCGCCGGCCGCCGGGCGGGCCGGTGCCCCCACGCTACACCCGCCGGGCGGGGCGTCAAGCCCGCCGGGATGACGCGTCCGACACCCGCGCCGGCGGTCGCCCAACGGGCCGTTTGCGACACCAGAGTTGACCGTATCGAAAACGCCCGTTTCCGAGACGCGACAGCCGGCCGACGGACCCGCTCGGGTCCGTCGGCCGGGTTCCCGGCGCGACCGCGCCTGCCGTCAGCCGCCGCAGCCGTAGGGGCCGCAGTCGTACACGCAGATGCCGCCCTCGCACGTCATCCCCGGCGGGCAGCAGGTATTGCCGCAGGGCAGCTGGCCGGGCCGGCAGTCGCACCCCTCGTCCCGGCAGCGGCCGTCGCAGCAGCTCTGCCCGGCGGCGCAGCAGGCGTCGCCGCACGGCTCCTCGAGCGGGGGGCAGTCCCGTTGGCAGCGCCCGTCCCGGCACCGCATCCCGACCCGGCAGCAGGTGCCGTCCGCGCAGACCTCGGGGGCGTCGTCCGGGCAGCAGACGTCCCCCCGCAGGCAGTGCTGGCCGGCGGGGCAGCCGAAGTCCTCGTCGCAGTCGGCGTAGCTCGCCGCGACGCCGGCCAGGGCGAAGCCGACCGCCCCGGCGCACGCCGTCCCGACCGAGCCGATGCAGCCCGCGGCGGCGCCCCCCACGGCGAAGACGGCGTTGCGGGTGTTGCGGTTGGTGCACTTGGTGAGCTGGGCCAGGTCGCAGCCCGGGGCGGCGGCCCGCACCCCCTCCCCGCCGGGCGAGGCGGCCCCGGCGGCCGCCCCCGCGCCGCAGACCGTCTCGGCGCAGGCCCGGGCGGCGTCCACCGCCGCCTCGGCAAACGGCTCCAGGCAGGACCGGCAG
>CADCWF010000186.1 GCA_902806345.1 uncultured Thermomicrobiales bacterium | reverse complement strand
CCCCTTCCGTTCCGGGTGGCTCACTCCGGCGTGCTTCCGATCCCGATCGGCCGCCGGGCATCGAGGTCGAAGCGGCGGCCGGGGCCGAGCACGAAGAGGTGGGAGTCGACGACGGTCAGGACCTCGCCGAGCTCCCGCTCGTAGTAGTCGGAGACGGCGTTGCGGCCGTCGACGATCGTCACCATGCTGCGGCCGAGCACCTCCAGCGTCCCGTCCTGGGTGATCAGCACCGCGGTGTCCTCGTCGAGCCCGACCCCGAGCAGCCCCGGGTTGGCGGCGTAGGCGGTCATGAGCCGGCCCATGCGGCCCCGCTGGCTGAAGTGCTGGTCGACGATGACGTCCTGGAGCAGGCCGAAGCCGGCCACCAGTTCGACCATCCCCTTGCGGGCGGCGGCGTCGTTGGAGTTGTGGGGCAGCGGGTTGTCGCCCGACATCAGGTGGGCGCCGACGATCGAGGCGCCGGCGCTGGTGCCGGCCACGACCACCCCGTCGGCGTTGCGCTGCCGGATGCACTCCATCGCGAGTGTCCCGGCCAGCAGCGCCACGAGCCGGGCCTGGTCGCCGCCGGTGATGAAGATGCCGGTGGCCTCGCCCAGCAGCCGCAGCGCCTCCTCGCTGTTGGCGTCGGAGCGCTCCCCGACCCGCACCCAGTCCGCCTCGGCGACGCCCAGCTCGCGGAACACCCCGACGTAGCGCTCGCCGGCCGCCTCCGCCTCCTCCGAGGCCGTCGGCACGATCGCGATCCTGGCCCCGCCGTCCCCGGCCAGGGCGACGAACCGCTGCAGGATCTCGCTCCCGCGTCCCTTGTCCTCGGCCCCGCCGATCGGCATCACCGGGCCCTGGCAGACCCGCCGTGCTTCGGCGGACGCCACCGGCGCCGACAGGTCCTTCTCCTCGCCCACGCCCGTCCTCCTCGCCGTCCGTCCGGTCGGTTCCGAGAACCGGCCAGCCCGTACTCCCCGTCGCGGGGGTACGGCCCGCCCCGGTGAACGCATGGTCCGTGCCCTAACCCGCTGGCTCCTCGCCGTTGCCGCCCGTCGGCACCACCGAGCCGGTCAGCAGCCCCGTCGCCGCCTCGACCCGGCCGCCGACCGCGATCCCGCCAGCACCGATGGCGAACTCCCGGATGGCGTGGTCGAAGGGGACCTGGCGGGTCTTCAGGACCGAGACCACCCGGACCAGGCGCGAGCCCAGCTCCGCCGTGCGCAGCAGGAGGCCGTTGTCCATCGCGGCCGAGACGGCGGGGATCGGCGGCAGCAGGCCCGGGCCGGCGTAGGCGTCGAGCTCGACGTTGGCCAGGACCGTCACTCCCCGAGCCCGTAGCTCGTTGGTCAGGGCTGCCAGGAACGGGACGTGCCGCTCCGGATGGACGAAAAGGCGAGCCAAGTCGGTGAAGGCGTCGACGACCAGCCGCCGGGGCCGGTGCTCGGCCACGGCGGCGAGCAGGTCCCGTGCCCACTGGTCAGGGGACAGCTCGAGCGGCGGCCGCCAGAGGACCCGGACCAGGCTGGATTCCACGTGCCGCCCCAGTTCTTGTCCCACCCCCTCCGCCGTCGCGGCCAGCGCCTCCGCGGTTTCGTGGAAGGTCGCGGCCAGCCCCGGCTCTCCCCGCCGCGCCCCCTCGGCCAGGAAGTGGAGGCCGAGCAGCGTCTTGCCCGCCCCCGGGGTGCCGAGGACCAGCGTGCTGGAACGCTCCGGGAGGCCGCCCCCGAGCATCGCGTCGAGGCCGGCGACGCCGGTGCCGAGCCGCTCGCCCGGCTCGAGCGGGGCGGGCACGGCCGCCCCCAGCGCCGCCTCCAGCCGCGGGAAGACCTCGACGCCGGCCGGGCCGATCACGAAGCGGTGGTGCCCGCCCAGGTAGGCCGCGCCCCGCAGCTTCGCGACCCGCAGCCAGCGCGCGTCGCGCGGGCCAGCCGGCGCCAGCGCCAGCTCCAGGATGCCGTCGGCGTGGGCCGCCGCCGGCCCGAACCCGCCGGCCTCCCTGCCGGTGGAGAGGAGCACGGCCGTGCAGCCCGCCACGGCGGAGCGGGCCTGGAGCCCCTGGACGAAGCGGCCGTAGGCGAAGCCGGACGGCGCCAGCTCCTCGGCCGCGGCGGTGCCGTCGACGACGAGCAGGCTCGCCCCCTGCTCCCGCACGGCCCGCCACAGCCCCTCGAGCAGTCCGTCCACGCCCCCCTCCTCCAGCGGCCGCAGGAGGCTCAGGTAGCGGACCCGGTCCCCGGCCAGGGCAGGGTCGAAGAAGGCGAAGCCGCGCAGGTGCCCCAGCATCCGGTCGTGGGTCTCGGTCAGGAGGGTGGCAACCAGCGCGGAGCCGCCCGCGGCGGCGTGGGCGAAGGCGAGCTGGTTGCCGAGGGTCGTCTTGCCGGTGCCGGGGGCGCCGACGATCAGGTAGGCGTCGCCGGCCAGGAGGCCGCCGCCGAGCACGGCGTCGAGGCCGGGGACGCCGGTCGCCAGGCGGGAGAGGGCGGGGAACGGACGGCGGTCGTCCACGGGCCGGGTCCTCCTGGGCCTGGGATCGCGGGAGGTCCGGGGTCGGAGCCGGGGGCTGAAGTGTACTAGGCGGGGAGCCCGGACGCGCCGGGGCTCGGCAGCCTGGGCCGCCTCCCGTCGGGCGGGCGGCGTACGCTTAGGCCGTGCACGCTGCGCCACCACGGTGCGGGGGATGCCATGCCGACGATCCGAGACCGGGTCCAGGACCAGCCCCACCTGACGCCTCCATGGAGTGCCTTCCGCGAGCGGACTGGCGTCGCCGTCGATACCCGGATACCGGTCGTGATGGTCCCTGCCGGAGGCCTCGACCGTGGACTCCTCCAACCCGACGGCGTTCCGCCCGGACGGAACGACGATGCAGCGAGCCGGGGGATCCGACCGAGAAGGTCCGCACGAAATCGTTGCGCGACCCGATCCCCGTCCGGTCGGGGCCGAGACGCAACGACGAGGGGCCAATCCGGGAGGGGCGGCAAGGGGTCACCCCTGCTCTCGCATGCATCTCGGGTGCCACCCTTCGGGGTTGCCCCTTTGGCCGGGGTGTCGTGCGGTTCGGGCATCCCCGGGACGGAGGCATCCTGGTGCTTGGAACGCTCGGGGCACGCACTCGCCGGCAGGGATGGGGAGCGACGGGCGGGGCGGATCGGCGGGCCGGGCATCGGCACCCCGGGCCGCTGTGCGGCTGTCCGGGACTCGACGAATGAGCGGGCGATCCCCCGCTCGGCGCGTCGGATCGGGACGGACCGCCACGGCCACTCGGGAGGATCGATGCGCGGCAGAGCGCACGCCTCCGGCTCGGGCATGCCGCTGGCCCCAGTGCCGGGTCACGCACAGCCGGCGGACGCGACGCCGCATCCCGAACGCGGTCAACCATCGCGGGTCGCACCGCTCCGGTTCCCACTCCCGTGGCGGGGCAACGGACTGCGGACGTGAGCAAGGGTCCGCAGTCCATTCGACTCCCGCCCGTGGGGGGGCAACGATGAAACCGCTGCCAGAGCCGGAGCGCCAGGACTCGGCTCTCACCCGCGCTGGGCGGGGTCCGAGCCGCCCGGGTCCGCGACAAGGGCGGCAAGGGCGCCAAGAGCGCCAAGGGCGGCAAGGGCGCCATCGTCTTACCCCGGGACGGACCGATTTTTGTGTCACCCGGATGTCAAGTCGGCGACCGGGGCGCCGGCGCCCCCCGCGGCGCCGGGGCAAGCCGCAGGGAGTACCGCCGATTCGCCCCGTACTCTTTAAGAACGGTTGCTGGGGGAGAAATCTCGTGCGCCATCCGTGTCCAGGTTCCCGGGGGGTGCCGGCGTGGAACTTTTTGCCGCGCGGGAGGCCGGCTCAGGCGGGGAGGGGCAGCGTGACGGTGAAGGTGCTGCCGGCGCCGGGGGCGCTGGCGACGGCGATCCGGCCGCCGTGGGCCTCGACGATCATCCGGGCGATGTAGAGCCCGAGGCCGAGGCCGCCGGCCCCGGTCGCGTCGGCCCGGTAGAAGCGCTCGAAGAGGCGGGCCTGGTGCTCCGGCGGGATGCCGGGACCGCCGTCGCGCACCGCGAGCCGGGCCTCCCCCCGGGCCGCGTCCGCCTCGACCGTGACGACGACGTCGCCGCCGTCCGGCGCGTACTTCAGGGCGTTGCCGAGCAGGTTCTGCAGCACCTGGACCAGCCGGTCGCCGTCCCACGGGCCGACGACCGGCCCCGGCGGCGC
The DNA here is from genome assembly GCA_902806345.1 of uncultured Thermomicrobiales bacterium. GTDB lineage: Bacteria > Chloroflexota > Chloroflexia > Thermomicrobiales > UBA6265 > CADCWF01. Next base: position 805 of record CADCWF010000186.1, on the reverse strand, counting down.
CACCACCAGGAGGCGGCGGCCGGCGGCTTGTCCGGCCAGGGCTTCGGTCTGCCGGCGGGCGAGGTCGACCAGATCGACCTCGCCCCGGCGCGGCTCCAGCCGCCCCTCCTCCAGCCGGACCACGTCGGCCAGGTCGTCCAGCAGCCGCTGCATCCGCCCCGTCTGCTCCAGGATCGCCTCGACGGTCGGCGCCCGGTACTCCGCCCACCGCTGGAGCATCTGGGCGCTCGCCCGGACCGTCGTCAGGGGAGTCCGCAGGTCGTGGGTGACCATCGCCAGGAAGTCCTGGCGGAGCCGCTCCAGCCGCTTGCGCTCGCCGATGTCAAGGACGAACCCGATCAGCTGCTCCCGCCCCGCCTCCCCGGTCCGCGCCACCGCGACGAGGACGGGCACCCGCTCGCCGTCCTTGCGGCGGTACTCCTTCTCGAAGGGGGCGCTGACGCCGTCGCGGCGCGCCTCCGCGATCGAGCGGCGGTCGGCCTCGGCCCACTCCGGGGGCGTCAGGTCCGTCCAGCGGACCCGCCCGGCGTCGAAGTCGGCGCGGTCGTAGCCGACGATCCGGAGGTAGGCATCGTTGGCGTAGGCGAGGCCGCCCTCGGCGTCGGCCAGGACGACGCCGGCGACGGTGGCGTCGACCAGGGTGCGGAACCGGGCTTCGCTGGCGCGGGCCTCCTCGTAGAGGCGGGCGTTCTCGATCGCCAGCGCCGTGCGGCGGGCGAGGTCTTCGGCCAGGGCGCGGTCCTCGAGGGCGAAGGCGGGGTGGCCGGCCGAGCGGGCGAAGCCCATCGCCCCGAGGACCCGGCCG
>CADCWF010000185.1 GCA_902806345.1 uncultured Thermomicrobiales bacterium | reverse complement strand
GCGAGGGCGGGCTCGCCGTCGCCGCGGCCGAGATGGCGATCGGGAGCGGCCTCGGGCTCGAGATCGACCGCGACCGCGTCCACGACCGTGAGGGAGATTCGCGGGAAGAGCAGACCCGCCGTGTCTCCTTGTCCGACGAGGCCTGGCTTTTTGCCGAGTCACCGACACGCTTCCTGGTAGAGGTCGCTCCCGACGACGCCGAGGGGTTCGAGCGGTCACTCGGACGCCGACCGATCGCTCGGCTCGGGCGCGTCACCGAAGAGCCGCGGCTGCTGATTCGGGGAGACGCGGGGTACCTCGTCGACGCCGACGTGGCCAACCTGCGCCGGATCTGGCAAGAGCCACTGACGGGAGGCCCGGCATGAGTGCGACGGCAGCCCACCGCCCGGTGGCTACACCCCCGCGCCTCTGGCGACCGCCGCGGGCCCTGGTCCTGCGCGCCCCCGGAACCAACTGCGACCGCGAGACCGCCCTCGCCCTGGAGCTCGCCGGGGCGCAGCCGGAGCGGATCCACCTCGACGCGGTCCTTGCCGGCGAGCGCTCCCTGGCCGAGTTCGCGCTGCTCGTCTTCCCGGGCGGCTTCTCCTTCGGCGACCACCTCGGCGCCGGTACCCTCTGGGCACACAAGCTCGACGCACTGCGAGAGCCGCTCGACCGCTTCGTCGCCTCGGGCCGCCCGGTGCTCGGCATCTGCAACGGCTTCCAGGCGTTGCTCAAGCTCGGGCTGCTCCGGGGCGGTGCCCTCGGTCCGAACGCGAACGGCCGGTTCGAGTGCCGCTGGGTCTGGCTCCGCCGGCCGCAGGCGGCGGCGACCCCACTCCTGGCGGGCATCGAACGAATCGCCCTCCCGATCGCCCATGGCGAGGGCCGCTTCGTCGCGGAGCACCCGCCGGCGCTGGACGACCTGCAACGACGGGGGAACGTCGCGCTCGTCTACGACGGAGCCGATGACGGCGCGGGCGACGGCCTGGCGGACCGCCCAGCTTCTCCCCCCTACCCGGCCAACCCGAACGGCTCCGCCGGCGCGGTGGCCGCGCTCGCCAACGTCGGCGGCAACGTGCTCGGGCTGATGCCCCACCCGGAGCGCAACGTGCTCCCCGGGCAGGCCCCCGCCGGACGGCCGGACGGCGCCGGGCTGGCGATCTTCAGGAACGCCGTCGCGATGGCGCGGGGCTGAGCGATGACGACCTACGCCGACTCCGGCGTCCATCTCGGGGACGCCCGCGCCATCACCGACCGCCTCGCGGCGATTGCGGCACGGACCCGTGGAGCCTCGGTTTTGGCCGATGTCGGCGCCTTCGGCGGAATGTTCTCGCTCGGCGCATGGGGCCAATTGAAGGAACCTGTCCTGGTCGCCTCGACCGACGGCGTCGGCACGAAGGTGATGGTTGCCGCCGCTCTCGGCCGGTACGACACCCTGGGCCACGACCTCGTCAACCACTGCCTGAACGACATCGCCGTCCAGGGCGCCCGCCCCCTCTTCTTCCTCGACTACCTCGCGCTCCACCGCGCCGATCCGGACGTGGTGACCGCCCTCGTCGGCGGCGTCGCCGAGGCCTGTCGGCTCGCCGGCTGCGCCCTCCTCGGTGGCGAGACGGCCGAGATGCCGGACGTCTACGCCCCCGGCGGCTTCGACATCGCCGGCTTTGTCGTCGGCATCGTCGACCGCGCCGAAATCGGCCGCAACGGCGAGCCGGAGGTCGAAGACTTCCTCGTCGGGCTCCCCTCGTCCGGTCTGCACACCAACGGCTACTCCCTCGCCCGCCGGGCGCTGCCCCCGGTGACGTGGGACCGGTACGAGCCATCGCTGGGGACCACGGTCGGCGAGGCGCTGCTGGCGCCCCATCGGTCGTACCTCGACGAGATCCGGTCGCTGACGGACGCGGGCGCCCGCGCGTTCGCCCACATCACCGGCGGCGGTATCCCGGAGAACCTTCCCCGCGTCCTCTCACCGACGGTTGCCGCCGTAATCCACCGCCACAGCTGGGAACCGCCGGCGATCTTCCGTCTGATCGCCGAGGCCGGGGCCGTTGCCGGGGACGAGATGGAGCGCGTCTTCAACGTGGGGATCGGGTTGGTCGCCGTGGTTCCCTCCGACCGCCTCGACGCCGTGCTGGCGGCGGTGCCAGAGGGGCAGCCGATCGGACGCCTCGTCGAGCGGCAGAGCGACGAGCGGCTACGGTTCGTTGGCGAACACGCTGGAAGGGGGACCGGATGAGCGCGGTTACGACCGACGGGTGCGGCCCGAAGCTGGCCGAGGGCAAGACCAAGACCGTGTTCGCCCACGCCGCCGACCCGTCCCTGGCGGTCATCGTCCACAAGGACGCGATCACCGCCGGCGACGGCGCCCGCCGAAACGAATTGCCCGGTAAGGGCGCCCTCAGCGGCCGGACGACCGCCAACGTCTTCCGCCTCCTCGCCGCGGCCGGCGTCCCGACCCACTTCGTCGCCGCCCCAACCGCCGACGCCATGCTCGTCCGACGCTGCCGGATGGTGCCGATCGAGGTCGTCATCCGCCGCCTCGCCACCGGCTCCTACCTTAAGCGGAGCGATGTCGCCGAGGGCACCCGCTTCGACCCCCCGCTCGTCGAGTTCTTCTTCAAGGACGACGCCAACCACGACCCGCTCGTCGACGCCGCCTGGATCGCCGCCGAGGGGATCGCCGAGACTGCCGAGACGGAGCGGATGGCCGCCGACGGGCGCCGCGTCTTCGAAGCGCTCGAGCGCGCCTGGGCCCAACAGGAGGTCCAGTTGGTCGACCTCAAGATCGAGTTCGGGCGGGACGCCGACGACCGGCTGGTGGTCGCCGACGTGGTCGACAACGACTCGTGGCGGCTCTGGCCGGGCGGCCGGAAGGAAGAGATGCTCGACAAGCAGGTCTACCGCGACATCACCGAGGTGACCGACGACGGGCTCCGCCGCGTCCTCGCCAAGTACCGCCAGGTCGCCGCCATGACCGACGCCTTCGCTCATGGCACCGACTCCGCCGCTGATCGAGGTCCTACCGAGGTGTCGTCCGCCGCGAGCGACAAGCCGCGCGAGGCGTGCGGCGTCTTCGGCATCTGGGGACCGGGCACCGACGTCGTCCGGACGACGCTGCTCGGCCTGATGGCCCTCCAGCACCGGGGCCAGGAGAGCGCCGGCGTCGCCGTCCTCGACGGCGGCGAGGTCACCGTCGTCCGGGGCATGGGCCGGGTCGACCAGGCGTTCCGGCCGGAGCTGGCGGACGAGTTCCATGGCGTCGCCGCGATCGGACACACCCGCTACTCGACGATGGGCGGCTCCCGTATCGAGAACGCCCAGCCGCTGCTCGTCGGCGACGGCCCCAACGCCGTCTCGCTCGCCCACAACGGCAACGTCGTCAACCCGCTGGAGCTGCGCCGCCTCGTCGGCGAGCGGGGCGGCGCGGTGGAGACCGGCTCCGACAGCGAGCTGCTCGCATGGCTAGTAGCGCTCGGCCACGGAAGCTGGGAGGAGCGGATCCGGCGGATGATGCGCCTCGCCAGCGGCGCCTACTCGCTGACGATCCTCACCCCGGACGCGCTCTTCGCCGTTCGCGATCCCCACGGCCTGCGCCCGCTCTGCCTCGGCTGGCGCGATGACCACTGGCTGGTCGCGTCCGAGAGCTGCGCCCTCGACACGGTCGGCGCCGAGCTCGTCCGTGACATCCAGCCGGGCGAGATCCTCCGCATCGACGACGCCGGGTTGCGGAGCAACCTGATGGACGACCCGCCCCATCCGGCCCTCTGCGTCTTCGAGCAGATCTACTTCGCCCGCCCGGACAGCGTCCTGGGTGGGATCACCGCCTTCGAGGCGCGGGTGGCGATGGGCCGCGAGCTGGCCCGCGAGCACCCGGCCCAGGCCGACCTCGTCATCGGCGTCCCCGACTCCGGCGTCCCGGCCGCGATCGGCTACGCCCAGGAGATCGGGCTCCCCCTCAGCGAGGGGCTGATCAAGAACCGCTACGTCGGGCGGACCTTCATCCAGCCCGACCAGCTCTCGCGGCAGGCCGGCATCCGCCTCAAGTTCAACCCGCTCCGGGGCGCCGTCAAGGACAAGCGGGTCGTGGTGGTCGACGACAGCGTGGTCCGCGGCAACACGATGCCGAAGATCGTCGACCTGCTGCGGCGGGGCGGCGCCACCGCCGTCCACCTCCGGGTCTCGTCGCCGCCGATCGGCCACGCCTGCCACTTCGGAATCGACATGGGCGACCAGACCAGTCTGATCGCCCACGGCCGCGACCAGGAAGCGATCCGCCGCCACCTCGGCGCCGACACCCTGGGCTACCTCGGCCTGCCGGGGATGCTGCGGGCGGTCGGCGGTGCCACCCACAGCCATTGCCTCGGCTGCCTCACCGGCTCCTACCCGCTGCCGATCCACGGCGTCGTCGCCAAGGACGGGCTGGAGACGGACGACGCGCGGTCTCCGGTCATCGCCCTCCAGGTCGTCTAGGTGGGCGGGTTTCCCGCTCCGGCCGATTCCGGGGAGCCGTTCTCGGTCCTGATCGTTGGGTCCGGCGGGCGGGAGCACGCCCTGGCTTGGGCGCTGCGGCGCTTCCCGTCGGTCTCCGATCTTTACGCCGCCCCCGGCAACCCCGGCATCGCGGAGCTGACGGAAACCGTCGACCTCCCGGTTACCGCCGTCGACGGGATCGCCGATTGGGCGGCCACGCGAAGGATCTGGCTCGTCGTCGTCGGCCCCGAACTGCCGCTCGCCCTCGGCCTGGCTGATCGGCTGATCGAGCGCGGCGTCCCCGTCTTCGGGCCGCGGCGGGCGGCGGCGGAGCTGGAGTGGTCGAAGGCCTACGCGAAGGCGTTTCTCCGGGAGCAAGGCATCCCGACCGCGGCCTACGCGACGTTCGACGACGCCGAGACGGCGCTCGCCTACGTTTCCCGGCAACCCTATCCGCTGGTCGTCAAGGCGGACGGGCTGGCTGCCGGCAAGGGCGTCGCGATCTGCGCCGACCGCGAGGAGGCCGAGGCGGCCGAT
>CADCWF010000184.1 GCA_902806345.1 uncultured Thermomicrobiales bacterium | reverse complement strand
TAGGTGCCGATCTCGTCGGCGCTGAGGTGGACGTTGATGGCGTGGCCGCCGTCCAGGATCTCCTTCAGGGGAACATCGAGGTGGTTCTCCGTGCTGATCTTGACCGGATGGGCGCCGGCCGCCCCCTAGGCGGGGCGGCCGGCGTCGTAGAGGACCGGCGGCTGGCAGAAACCGGGGAGGTCGTCCGGCAGCACCGGCGGGCGAGCGGCTCGTCGCAGCAGGCGACGGGCGGGCCGAGCCGGTCACGCTTCACCCACCCGGCGAGTTCGAGACGAACAAGCGCAACCCAAGCTTCGCAGCAATCCTGCGGATCACTGCACCCCTCTGCGTGCCAACCTCGTAGCTCATGGTGGAGGTGGACGCGCCGGGGGCGGAATGGGCGGGGGCGGCTAGGGTGTGTCCAAGCCGAGGCAGGGCGCCACGCGTTCCTCCCAGCGGGTGTGGGGCTGCCGGAGCCGATCGAACCGGGCGTCTTCGACCTCGAACACCGAGCACCGGAGCGGGTGGCGATCGGGGTGGCCGAGCGGCCGCTCGCGTTATCGTGGCCGAGGTCGAGGGCCAGGTGCGGCGGCCCGGCGGGAGCCGACGCGACAACGAGGGCACACGCAGCAGGACGGCCCGCTTCTTCGTGTCGTGGCGACTGGCACCCAACGGCACGACGGCGATCCGCGCTGCCTTGCTTTCGCTCGAGCTGCGGTGCCCGCTACCGGGCTTGCCGCAGTCGATCGGGTTGGGGCCGGACCCGTCGCCGCCCTTTGGCCGGGATCAAGGCCCTATCGAGGCGGTCCCTCTCCCAGGCGATCCGGCCGGCACTGCCGAGCTCGTCGAGCGGCAGGCGGTGCTGGTCCGGCACAGCCCGGAGCCGGCCCACGGCCGCCTCCGGGCGCAAGGAGCCGGGGACGCTGGAACCCCGCCGGTCGCCTGCGCGTTTGTGGTATCGACGGGTTCGTCCCCCATGTCGGCAACGGTGACCGACGGGGAATCGGGACCGCCTAGGGAGGGACGTTCGACGAGGGCCGCGGCGAGAACCCGGCGTATACTCAGGCGGGTGCCCGCCGCGCCTCCCCCCGTGCTGAACCGCTCCCGCGAAACGAGGTCTCATGGAACCACGACCGCCGCGCCCCCGATCGCCCCAGCCCGGCTTCCCCGGTGCTGGGGGCCCGGCGGGCGCCCGCCCGCCGGCGGCAAGCTCGGGCTATGCGCCCGGCGTCTCGGAGACTCCCTTCGGCATGCCCCCGGGCGCCGCCTACGGCCCGATCCCGGGAGCGCCGATGGGCGGCGAGGCGCCCTTGCTCAACCGGCAGGAACGGAAGCGGCAGCGGGTCGCCCGCGGCGTGCTCGCCTTCGTCGGCGCGCTGCTGGTGCTCTTCGCGCTCGGTTGGGTGCTGCGCGACCGCCTGCTGCCGACCACCGTCGGACCGGCCGGCCCGGCACCGGCCGCCCAGGACGCCGCCGAACCGACGCCGGTGCAGCCGGTTGTCGGTTCGCTCGGGTCGCTCGCGTCTCCCGCTCCGACCGCGCCGGCCGCCGCCAACTTGCTGGCCACCTCGACCCCCACCCCGCCGCCGGCCGCGCCGCCGACCACCGCGCCGCAGCCGACCCCGCCCGCCGCCCCGCCCGACCCGGGCGCGTCGGAGGGCCAGGCGGACGACGGGAGCGCGCCGGACGCGACCGTGCCGCTGGCCGACCTGCTGCCGGCCGCGGAGCAGGTCGGCGACGGGTTCACGGTTCTCAACGAAGGGGATCGCTCCGAGCAGGAAGTCGTCGCCGCGCTCGGCGAGACCGACGAAGCGGCGGCGCTGCTGGACGACTGGGGTTGGGAGGGCAATGCGTTCCGCGACTTCTCCCTGGCGGAGGAGGCGGACCCCGGCACGACCATCTTCTACAGCGCCAGCGTCCACCGGTTCGCCGATCCGGAATCCGCCGAGAACGCCCTCACCTACTTCTCCGACTACGTGGTCGTCCTCCAGGGGTTGGAGGACATCGAGGTCGAACCGGTCGGGGAGGCCGTCCGCGCCCTCACCGGCGCCCCCGAGGGGGTCGCCTTCTCCGTGCTCTACGTCCGCGACGGCTCGCTGATGTACCGGATCGCCGGCTCGTCCAACACCGCCGAGGCCGACCCCACGGCCGACGTCACAACATTTGCCCAGACCATCCTCCAGGGGTAGGGCTCACCCCGGACCGAGGAGGCGTGCGATGTTCGACCGCGAGCACTGGGTCGGGGTAGCGCTCCTGGCGGTCTGCGGGATCGTCGGCGGCGTCCTCCTCTGGACCATCGCCACCCGCACCACCCTCGTCTACGACGGCCCCGGCTGGCTTCCTCCGGTGTTGACGGTGGTCTACGTCGGCGCCCTGGTCTACGCCTTCGTCCAGCGGTCGAAGAGCGGGTTCTAGCCGCGCCGGCCGGCGGCGGGAGCCGGCACGTGGCGCCCATGGCACCGATCTTGTACCCACGGGTTCGGGCGGCCGCCCGGTGCCGGAGCGGCCGTGGAGGGGGGCGCCGTAGCCGGCGGCCGTCGGGAGCGCCACCGACGGGCCGCGAGCCGAGGGATGTGGGCGCATGGACGACGGACCTCCAGGCCGCTCCGGGGTGGTCTATCGGGTCGATCCTCGCGTGTTCCGAGACGGCGACAACGACGGCGTCGGCGATCTCACGGGTCTAATCGCGGAACTCGACTACGTCCGGCTGCTGGGCATCGATGCGCTGTGGCTGGCGTCATCGCCGCCGTTCCCGCGGAACGGGGTTGCCTCGTTAGTGGAGGTCCCGGACGCGCTCGCGGCGTCGGGCGCGTCCGCCCTGTTCGGGCTCCTGGCCCGGGAAGCGCACCGGCGGGGCCTGCACGTGCTCCTCACCATCGACAGCGACCCGGAGCCGGGATGCGGCATCCACCTCCGGACACCACCTCGGCCGAGGCATCGGGCCAAGGACGGACGACCCGGCCGGATCGCGACGCGGACGGCTGCCCCGGCCGCCCCTGTCCGGCGCTGGCTCGATCTCGGCGCCGACGCCGTCTGGACCGGAGACGGCTGGCAGACGATGCTAGGCCGGAGCGCGCCGTCGATGGTGGCCGGACTCGCCTCGCCCAGTGTCCTGTTCGCTGCCGATCACCACCTGGTCGGCTGCCCCGCCTGCGTCGTCTGCGCCGACCCGGCCCACTGTGCCCCGGCATCATCGCCTCCAGCGCCTGCCCGCCGCTGGGACCCCCGACAGCTGGCCACGGCCGTGGCCGCCGCCCGTCCGGCGACGCTCGAGGCCGCCGCTCTCTGGATGCTCTCCGATCCCGGAGCGGCGCGCGCGGGCAGGCGGCTCGGTGCTGACCGTGCCCGCCTGGCGGCCACGCTGCTGCTGACGCTCCCCGGAGTCTCGGTCCTGACCGCCGGCGACGAGGTGGGCGTGGTCGACGGGGTGCCGGGGCCGGACGTCGGACGCCGGATCGGCCGTGGCGGCCAGGTCGTCGAGCGGGCGCCGATGCCGTGGGACGAGCGACCCAACGGCGGCTTCGCGCCCGCGCCCTGGGGGGCGCTCGTCGGCGGCGGCACGGCGCCGGTCGCCCGTCAGCGACGGGACCCCGACTCGCTGCTCTCGTTCCACCGCCGCCTGATTGCCCTGCGGCGGAGCGAACCGACGCTGGTGCGCGGGGTGGTGTCCCTGGTGTTGGCCGAGGACGGTCTCCTGGGCTACCTCCTCGAAGGACCTGGCAGCCGCATCGCGGTCGCCCTCAACGGAGGCTCCGAGCGGGTCCGGGTTCCCTTCCTCCGCGGCCTGGCGTCCGGCCACGTCGCCCTCGCCACCGACCGCGAACGCGAGGGGCTCCGGGTCGACGCGACGGTCGCGCTCGCCCCGAACGAGGCGATGGTGATCCGGTTCCCGACATAGCGGCCTCGTGCCGGCGTGGTTGGCTATCCTTTGACGAGCCAGGTTGACGACCCCTCCAGTGTGTACGTACACTCCTAAGGTCGGCGTCGGTCCGCCGGTCGTGTTTCGGAGAGGGTCCGGCTCGATGGCCAGCCAACCGCTCGATCTGCCTCCCCTCCCCGGCGGTGCCGAGCCGGCGCTGCCCGCCTTGCCGCCAGCGGGGCTCCGGTTCGTCTCCGGCGGTCCCTCGGTCACGCTACTGCGCGACGAATCGACCCTCCACCCCTTCGCGCTCTCCGTCGCCGCCGCCTGGAGCTGCTACGGGGCGAAACCGGCCCGGGTCGAGAACGTGCTACGGCTGGTGGCCGAGCCGGCGCCGGAAGGGCTCAACCCGGTCAAGGCCGCCGACCGGGCCAACCGCCGGGAGCGGGCGCTGCGCCTCTACGCCGACCTTTTCGCCGCCGGCCACCACACCACCCTCCAGCACGCCTCGTTCGTCTTCGTCCTGGACAACGTCTCCCGCCTGGCGCTCTGGTCCTTCTTCCACAGCCACCCCTTCTACAACTCGGAGCAGGTCTCGCAGCGTTACCGCGAGGTCTCGGGGGCGGGGATGGCGACGCCGGATCTGCCGGAGGCGGAGCTGGCGATCTACCGCGAGGCGATCGAGCGGAGTGTCCAGGGTTACCGCCGCCTCGCCGAGATCCTGGCGCCGGGCATGGCCGAGCGCTTCGGCCGCGTCTTCCCCGCCCGGGCCAAGGCGAAGGGCACGGACGCCGAGCGGCGGCGGGCCGATGCCATCGCCCGGCGCTCCCAGGAGGTGGCCCGCTACGTGCTGCCGCTGGCGACCCCCGCCCACCTCTACCACACCGTCAACGGCCTGACCCTGCTCCGCTACCACGTGCTGGCGAACCAGCCCGACGCGCCGAGCGAGGTGCGGACGATCGTCAACGCGATGGTCGGCGAGGTGCTGGCCGTCGACCCCTACTTCCTGGGGGCACCGGGCTACCCGCTCGACCTCCGAGTCGCAGCCGCCGACGACTCCCTGGAGGCACGTGCCCTCGGGCGCTGGCGCGGCGCCCTCGACCGCGGCGAGACGGAGACGGAGGCGGCCTGCCGCGCCTTCTACGCGGCGCTCGGACCGTGGCAG
>CADCWF010000183.1 GCA_902806345.1 uncultured Thermomicrobiales bacterium | reverse complement strand
TGGGGGTTGGGTATGGGGGGCAGCACCAGCATCTAACGGCATGACCATCGCGAGAGACCGGGCGTCCACAGGCGCCCAAGGTTTTCTGGGAGGGTCGGGTGGAGGGTGACCAGAGCGCACCGGTGCCGGTCTCGGGCAATTCGTTGCCCTCCTCGCCATCGTCCGACAACACGGTCAGTATCTAGGCCGTTCCGACCATTCCTAAAGAGGCTCATCCTCGTCCCGGTCGACCCAGAACAAGATGGACTTGGCGACGCCATTGTGTCCTCCGCGTGCTGGCGTCGCGGACAGTGAACGCCTCTCTCGACCAGCGCCGCTAAGCGTCGACCTTCGAACAGTTGCCGGTCTAGCCAGCCGCCGGCGTCAACAAGTCTCGGCCCGCCCATCGCAGCACGAGATCCGACTTGTTTTCACCGCCGTGGGTCGTATTTGAGACTGATAACGACCACCTTCCGGGGAGTCGGACCTAACCATGCCTATTTTTCGTCTTTGCTTCTATGCCGTGAAGCGCGGCGACGCTGTTTGTGCGACCGCCAGAGATCCTGTCCCACCGCTCTCAGCGCGCCTCCCACGACCTCCCGCGCGCTAAACGCCAGGAGGGCGAGGACCAAGCCGCCCGCAAGTGCCCAGTCCAGCTGAGATAAGAGGTTCATCACGAGGCCTCCTTTGACACCCACCGGTGCCGGCAAGTCGGAGTTGTGGACAGCGAACGGCCCCAGACAAGGCTGGGGCCGCGATGCTGGTAAAGGGCCAGAAAGCGCTGACTATGCACCGCCCTCCGAACGCACGTCCCCGTCGGTCCAGCGGATTACGACCGGATTGCGTACAGAATCAGTCCAGGAACTTGTGGGCGACCGACTTCGCCCGACTCGCGATCGCCTCCGCCTCGACATCGTGCGGCGTCGCGTAGGTCGCCTGCACGAAGTTGTCGACGTCCGCGTCGCCGCCGAGGATCTTCAGCCCGGCCGTGATCTGGGCGAAGGTCGGGGTCGCCTCGGTCCAGGTGTCGCCGACGTCGTAGAACCCGGCCGCCGGCATGCTCGCCTCGCGGTTGTAGGTCACCGCCGTCCCGGTCACCTCCAGGAACGGCAGCAACTGGAGCAGCCGGCTCTCCTTCACCACCGTCTCGATCACGCCCCGGACCAGCAGGTCCTGGGTCAGCTTCGCCGCTTCCGCCTTCGTCATCGCCACCGTTGACGCCCTCCGTTGTCGAATTCGCGAGTCGCGAGTCGTGAGTCGTGAGTCGTGGGTGTCGGGTCGTGGGTTGCGGGCCGTGGCACCGGGTTGGCCGTCGTGCTTCTCCACGACTCACGACTCACGACTCGCAGACTCGTCACGCCCGCCCCGCCAGCCCTCGCCGGATCTTCTCGACCGTCGGCAGCCGCTCCGGGTCGAGGGCCAACGGCCGCCCGTCCCCGGCCGGCACCGCCGGCGCCGTTCCCATCCCGGCCGTGGTCCCGGCGGCCGCCGTCGCCTCCGCCCGACCCGCCACAGCCGCCGCCACCGCCCGGTAGGCGGCCCCCGCCCGCTCCAGGCTCGCCAGCAGTTCGCCGACGCTCTCCCCCGCCACCAGCTCGGCGACCGTCTCCGGGTACGCCGTCAGCAGCGCCTCCCGCAGCCGCGCCAGCTCGTCTCCGGTGCCCCTCGCGCCCTCCCCACCGACCGCTGCCTCCGCTCCCGCCTGCTCCATGGCCAACCTCCTGTTCCAGGCGAAAGTCCCTGCCCCGAAGAACGCCCCCCCGCTCCCGCCACGGCGGGAGCGGGGGGTGGGGGGCGAGAACCGTCCGCCACCGCTTCCTCACGGATACCTCGCTGCCGTCTGCCACGGCGGGAAAGGGGCCGACCCGGGGAGGGGGAGGGAACGAACGAACCCCCGCCCTCACTCCCCCCGCGCCACGCGCGGCGCCCAATCGATCCCGTCCAGCGCCGCCGCCAGCGCCGCGCTCATCACCAGGTCGTCGTGCCCCTGGCTGGCCGGCACCCCCCACCGCAACGGGTGGCCTGGCCACGATGGCGTCTCGTAGGTCGTCGCCGCCACCTGCGCCCAGAACGCCCGCGTCAGCGCCTCGCCGTCGTCGCGGTACTCCTTCAGCCGGCCGCCGTCGATCAGCGCCAGCAGCTCCCAGCCCAGCGCGCTCTTGCTTGCCGCCGAGAAGACGAACGGGACGACCGGGATCCCCCGTCCCCCCCGCCGGCCGCCCAGCGCCGCCGCCAGGAACGAGGCCAACCCGGCCCCCACCCCCGTCGCGTCGACCACGACGGCGCTCGCCCCCCAGACGTTCGTCGCCAGGTCCACCAGTTGGGCGTGCAGCGTCGTGTGCCGCACCCCCGTCCACGCCATCCGGTCGACGATCCGGTACACCGGGAGTCGAGGAGTCGAGAAGTCGAGCAGTCGAGGAGAAGAAGACGAGATGCTCCCTCCCTCGTTTCCGTCGTCCTTCTCGACTCCTCGACTCCTCGACTCCTCGACTTCGACCACGGTGAGCGCCGTGCTGTCCCGCCGCCCCTCCGGCCGCCAGGTTCCCGCCGGCGAGGCCCCCTCCTCCTCGCCCGCCACGTCCAGCAGCAGCGCGTAGCGCCGGCCGGGCGCCGCCCGGTGGCGTCGCGGGTGGTCGCCCCGCAACTGCGCCAGCCGCGCCGGCGGGAACAACCCGCCCGCCCCCTCCAGCTCCTCCAGCAGGTACTCCGTCCGGATGAACGGGTGGTCGATCCCGAACTGGGCGATCCGGGCCCGCACCCGCGCCCCGTAGGCGGGCACCTCCGTCGCCACCCGCTCCCAGCCGACCTTCCAGACCCGGCGAATCCCGTCCTCCCGCTCCTGCGCCGCCAGGAACGCCATCTGCCGTGCCAGCAGCGTCTCCGTGCTCCAGACGGTGCCGAGGAAGACCGTCGTCGCGTTCGTGCTCGCCGCCATCGGGTCGAAGACGGCGTCCCACGTCTCGGGTCGGACGTCTTGCGCCTCGTTCGCCACGAGCAGCAGGTCGGCCGTCTGCCCCCGCGCGTTCGCCCCCGGCGCCGCCGAGAGGAACCGGGCCGAGGCCAGCCCGACCTCGACCGCGTACCCCTCGCGCAGCCGCGCCCCGCCGATCGCCAGCTTCGCCGGCGCCGGCAGCGCCAGCCGCCGCAGCAGCCGGTCCCGCATCAGCGCCGCCTGCGGCCGGAACGTCGGCGCCGCCACCACCGCCTCGCCGCCCGTGAACTGCCGCCGCAGGAGGAGGAAGGCGAGGGTCTGCGCCAGCGCCTCGTCCTTGCCGGCCTGCCGGCTGAAGACGACCGCGAACGACCGCCCCAGCCCCCGCTCGACGCTCTCGACGATCGCCCGCGCCGGCTCGATTTGGTACGGCCGCAGCCTGTACCCCTCCATGGCGGCCCGCGAGAACGTGCCGACGTCCCCCATCAACCGCCCCAGCGAGACGTGCAGACGAGGAGACGAGGAGACGAGCGAGAGACCGTCATCCTCGACGCCTTCGCGGCTCCTCGTCTGCACGTCTCCTCGTCTCCTCGTCTCACACGGCGGCCAGCCGCAGCGCCAAATCGACCACCACCGCGCCGGCCACCAGGAAGAGCAGCCCGTTCAGCCGGTCCTTGATCTCCCGCAGGTCGGCCCCCAGCGCCTCCACCATCTGCCGCGTCACCACCTCGTAGGCCGTCGCCGGCGCCAGATCCAACCGCCCCGGCCCCGGCCACCGTGACTCGTTGTCCGCCCCGCCGGGTCTCGCCTGCGTGGACCGGACCGGCCAGCCCGTCGCGGCCGCCCCCGATCGCCTCGCCTCCTCTGCCATCCCGCACCTCCCCGCTCCGTGCCGTCGCGCTCGATCTCGCCCGTTGGGGGCCGGTGGTCGCGCGGCGTTCCGGCACCCCTACCACCGGGCTCGCTACGAGGAAGCCGCGTCCTCCTCGATGACCCGCTCCCCCCGGCCGGGTCCCATCGCCCGAAGGGCACCGCGATGGCGGCGGGGGCGGGCTCACCACCCGGCCGCGATGCGGCGGCTACTCCCGCGTGCCCGCACCCTCGTGGTTCGCCTCCGCCATCACCCGCCGCAGCGTCGCCTCGAACGGCCCGTCCCCGGCCGTCTCCGCCAGCCCTTGCTGCACCCGCGCCGCCTGCACCGCCACCGCCACCAGCCGCGCTACCCCCTGGGCGAACCGCCCCGCGTCCGCCTCCTCCTCCAGCAGCCGGGCCAGCGCCACCCGGACCACCCCGATCTCTCCCCGCAACCCCGGCTCGGCCCCCGCCTCCGCCACGACGCCGGCGACCCCCTCCTCGGCCAGCGCTCGGTAGGCCCCCGACAGCACCTTCTCCCGGAACCGGCTGGCCGGTTCCTCCCGCATCGCCGATCCCGCGTCGAACCCCTCGGCCCCCCACTCGTCGCCCGCCGACCCGGCGTGGCGCCGGCAGTGCGCCGCCCCCGACCCCACGAACCGGCCGCACCCCGCCCGCGCGCACCGCGCCGCCATGCCCTCCCCCTGGCCGCCCTCCGCAAACGCCGACCGGCCGGGGGCTCGATCCCCCGGCCGGCTCCTCGCCCGCCCCGTCTACTTGAAAGAACGGCCCGGTGGAGAAAAATCTCGCGCCCGCTCCCCGGCCGGTCCGACACCGGTACCACGGCGGTCCCTGGTCGGAGCAGCTCCACCGGCCGTTGCCGCCTGCGCCGCCGGGCCCACCCGGAGAGGACATCCGCGCCCGGACGGTCGATGTTGCCGGATTCCCGATCGGCCCGCGGCGAAGAGGACGCGTATCGGCCGACGCTGGCCGAGGCCGGCGAACCCCACGCCCGAGGTGGCGCCGGGCGGCGTTCGCGAGGAGCCAGGCGCGGGCGGCGTTGGCGTCGGCGTTCGGCTGGGTGGCCTTGAACAGCGCCAGCGCCCCCTCCCCGCGGGAAGCAGCCGTGCTCGTGCCGGACATGGAGACGACGGCGCCCCTCGTCCGCCCGAGCGAGCGGCTGCGGGCGCCTGGAGGTCGATGCCGACACCCTCTTCGTCGTTGCCGAACCGTGCCATTGTGTCGTCGGTGTCGCCGG
>CADCWF010000182.1 GCA_902806345.1 uncultured Thermomicrobiales bacterium | reverse complement strand
GCAATTGCGAGGAGGTCGCGGCGCTGGCGATGGCGACGGCTCGCGAGCTCGGTCTCGGGCCAGAGGAGCAGCGGGCCGCTTTCCAGGCCGGTCTCCTCCACGACGTGGGCAAGGCCGCCGTCAGCGAAACATCCTCCTCAAACAGGGACCCTTGCTGCCGGCGGAGCGGGCGATCATCGAGATCCATCCGGCGGTAGGTGCCGATCTGGTGCGCCGGGTGCCGGCCCTGGACGGACTGGCCCCGATCATCCTCCACCACCACGAACGCTGGGACGGAACGGGGTATCCCGACCGGCTCGCCGCCGAGGCCATCCCGCCGCTGGCCCAAGTCGTCGGCGTCGTCGACGCCTACCAGGCCATGCGCTCGACCCGGCCGTACTGCGACGCCCTCGGGGAAGAGGCTGCCGGGGAAGAGCTCCGGCGGGGGGCAGGCACCCAGTTCGACCCGCGGGTCGTGGCCGCGCTGCTGAAGACGCTTGCGGACCCAACGGCGATGGCGCGGATTCCGAAGAGCTTGGCCGGGGCGGAGGGGGGAGGCCGGGGCGCAGCGTCGGGACGATAAACCGTAGGAACGGCTAGGGTTCGCTCCGCCGCGGCGACAGCGGCAGCGCGTCTTTGCCGTTCGTGTCCATCTGCAGGAGCAACGCGACGCCCGTGCGCTCGGCGAGCAGCCGAGAATGTCGCCGGCCCCAACTCCGATACCCTCGACCGGACGGATCCGTCGAAAACATGCGCGCTGTTCGGCGTCCCTCGAGGCATCCGCCTTCGGGGATCGTCGTCCTGCCTGATCGATCGCGCATCGCTCTTTTCGCGGCCTCATACGGAATTCGGTTGATTCGTTCGGTTTTGCTGGCCGCTAGAACCCCCTCTCCCGCGCATCGGGCCGGGTACCCGCGGGGCGGGTGGCGGTTGGGTCCCCGAGTAGGGTGGGGGCCCGGCGCCGGACACCGGGACCGTCCAGCCGGAACCCGTATGCCGGTGATGGCATGCCGAGACGCTTTGGCCATCAACCTGACGCTGTCGCCACGAAACGCCGTCACGTCGCTCCCTCACGGATGTTGGCATAGGGGGCAGCGGCCGAACGGCGAGCCGGGGCGGGGCCGTGCGGCGGCGTCACTCCTCCTCGTCCAACTCCGCCAGCAGGTCGCCGGCCCGCTCCGCGTCAGATGCCAGCACGCTCAGGTCGTGCTCCAGCATCGCCGCCGAGCCCCAGGCGCCGATGCCGGGGCCGATCGTCCGGACCAGGACGCGGATCCCGGCCTCCCGCAGCGCGTCCGCCCAGAGGCGGGCCACGATCTCGTTCGGGGCCGTCGCCACGGAGACCAGCGGTTCGTCCATCGGCGCTCCTCTCGTCCCGCGGTGACCGCGGCCTCCGACCCGACCGTGGCGCCATCGTAGCGTTCCGTGCCGAGCGACGCCGAGACCTCGATCGTTCTGGCACGTCGTCTGCGTCGTGCCGCCCGGGATGCGGCAGCCCCAATGCGCGGAGAGCGGAAACGCGCTCGCGCAGCCGATGCGGCTCGCCGCCGTTCGGGCGCCGAAGGTGCGGATGCGGGAGACCCGGGGCGACGAGGAGGACATCCTCGCCTCGGCCCGGTAATCGTGGGGGTTGGAGCGGATGGACCGGATCACGGACGCAATACTCGAGCGCAGCGGCGAGATTTCCTTCGTGCCACAGCAGGCGGCCTAGGTGGCGACGGCGACGAGGGCGAAGCGGCGGCAGGCGGCCAAACCGGTGACCGAGGCGCCGCCGATGCGGCGCGATCGGCGAGGGGACAAAAACCTGACCCAGGACCGGAACCGAGACCGGGTGCGGCAGTTGATGCCGATCCGCCGGCTCCAGGTTGGTCGGGCGAAAGCGGCCGAAGCCGACCCCGTATTGGCGGCGGCCGACGCCGGCCTCCGCTACACCCCGGACGGTGGTGCCGGGATTTCCCGCCGCAAGGCGGGTAAGGGATGGAGCTACCGCGGGCCGGACGGGGAGCCGGTGCGCGACGAGGCGACGCTGGCGCGGATCCGCTCGCTGGCGATCCCGCCGGCCTACAAGGAGGTCTGGATCAATCCCGACCCGCTCGGCCACATCCAGGCGACCGGGCGCGACCTCAAGGGGCGCAAGCAGTACCGCTACCACCCGCGCTGGAACGAGGCCCGCGGCGAGACCAAGTTTGGCCGGATGATCTCCTTCGGGGAGGCGCTGCCGGCGCTGCGGGCCAGGATCGAGGCCGACCTCAAGCGGCACGGGATGCCGCGCGAGAAGACCCTGGCGACGGTGGTCCGGCTGCTGGACGAATCGCTGATCCGGGTCGGCAACGCCGAGTACGCCCGCGCCAACGAGTCGTTCGGGCTGACGACGCTGCGGGACGATCACGTCGAGGTCGAGGGCGCCACGATCCACTTCTCCTTCCGCGGCAAGAGCGGCAAGGAGCACCGGATCGACGTCAAGGACCGTCAGTTGGCGGTGCTCGTCCGCCGGATGCAGGACCTGCCGGGGGAGACGCTCTTCCAGTACGTCGACCACGACGGGGTGCAGCGCACGATCGGCTCGGAGGACGTCAACGCCTACCTGCGGGAGATCGCCGGCGAGGAGTTCACCGCCAAGGATTTCCGGACCTGGGCGGGGACCGCCATCGCCGCCCGCGCCCTGCGCACCGCCGAGCCGGCGGAGACCGCGACCCGGCGCAAGGCGAACACGCTCGCCGCGATCGACCGGGTGGCCGCGCGGCTGGGCAACACCCGCGCCGTCAGCCGCTCCTCCTACGTCCACCCGGCGGTGCTGGCCGGCTACGAGGACGGCACCCTGCTCGCCTTCGAGCCCGGCCCGACGGGAGAGGGACCGGAGGGGCTCGACGAGGACGAGCGGTGGGTCCTCGCCTACCTGAAGGACCGGGCCGAGGTGTCGCTGGCGCAGGCGGCGTGAGCCTCGGAGCTACCCTCCAGTATCGACCGTGGTGGACGATCGGCTAGCATAGCGATCCCGAGGGCCACGCCGTGCGGCCCCACCGCGTCCCGAGAGCCGCATGGACGCCGCTGCTCCGCCGCCGCTGCTCCGCGCCACCGGCATCACCAAGCGCTACGGCGGCATCGCCGCCCTGCGCGGGGTCGACCTCGAGATCCAGCCCGGCGAGGTCCACGCCCTGATGGGCGAGAACGGCGCCGGCAAGTCCACCCTCGCCAAGATCGTGGCCGGGGTCGAGCAGCCGGACGGCGGCACCCTGGAGTGGGAGGGCACCCCGGTCGCCTTCGGGGAAACCAGCGACGCCGTCGCCGCCGGGATCGCCATCGTCCTCCAGGAACTGAGCCTGATCCCCGACCTCTCCGTCGCCGAGAACATCTTCCTGACCCACCCGGAGGCGTACCGCGGCGGCTGGTGGCTGGACCGGCGGGCGATCCGGCGGCGGTCGCTGGCGCTCTTCGAGCGGCTCGGCTGGGACGCCCCGGTCGACCCCGACCGCCGGGTCGAGGAGCTGACGGTCGCCGAACAGCAGATGGTCGAGATCGTGCGGGCGCTCTCGCTCGACGCCCGCCTCTTCGTGCTCGACGAGCCGACGGCGGCGCTCAGCCCGCACGAGGTCGAGGTGCTCTTCCGGCTGGTCCGCCGGCGGCGCCGGCAAGGCGCCTCGTTCCTCCTCGTCACCCACCGCCTGGACGAGGTCTTCGCCCTCGCCGACCGGATCACCGTCTACCGCGACGGCACCCTCTCCGGCCGCTTCGAGACCGCGACGACGACCCAGGCCGCGCTGATCCGGGCGATGGTTGGCCGCGATCTCGGCGACCTCTTCGCGATCCGCCGCCGGCGCGAACCGGGCGAGGTCGCGCTGCGTGTGCGCGGGCTCGGCCGGGGCAGGCAGGTCCGGGACGCCTCGTTCGAGGTCCGCCGGGGCGAGATCGTCGGCGTCGCCGGTCTGGTCGGCGCCGGTCGGTCGGAGCTGGTGCGGGCCGTCTTCGGTGCCGACCAGGCGGACCGCGGCGAGGTCGAGATCCGTGGACGGGTCGGTCTCATCGGCTCGCCTGCCGAGGCGATCGGGGAGCGGGCGGCGCTGGTGCCGGAGGACCGCAAGGCGCAGGGGCTGCTGATCGACCAGCCGATCGACCAGAACCTGACGCTCGCCGGCCAGGCCGCGAGCGGCGGCTTCTGGCTGCGCCCCGGCAGGGACCGGGCGACGGTCCGCCGGATGGTCGGCGAGTTGCGGATCAAGGCGCCCGCGCCGTGGCAACAGGTCGGCTCCCTCTCCGGCGGCAACCAGCAAAAGGTGGTCCTCGCCAAGTGGCTGGCGACCGAGCCGGAGGTGCTGATCCTGGACGAGCCGACCCGCGGCATCGACATCGGCACCAAGTTCGAGCTCTACGGCCTGATCGACGCCCTGGCGGCGAAGGGGACGGCGATCCTCCTCGTCTCCTCCGAGCTGCCCGAGTTGCTGGCGCTGACCGACCGCACCCTCGTGATGCGCAACGGCACGATCGTCGCCGAGATCCCCCACGAGCGGGCCAGCGAAGAGGCGATCCTGGCGGCGGCGGTCGGCGAGGCGGCGGCCGAGCAGCCCGGGTCGGCAGGGCCGGAGCCGGTCCCGGGCAGCGCCGACGGAGCGCTCGGCGAGCGGGAGTTCCGGCCGTGACGGCGCCGCCGCGGGGTCCCTCACCCCTACTCGGGTCCCCAAGTAGGGCCCAACCCCCTCCCGCGATGCGCGGGAGAGGGGGAGACTAGGGTGGCCCCGACAGGAGGTCCGGCGCCGCTGGAGCCGAGTATCGGGGAGGGACGTACCGAAGCCCGCGGCGATGAGACGGTTGGGTGGGGGAGTCGAGAGCCGGAGGAACGATGGCGAACGTGGTCGATGCCGATGTGCGAGGCGGGCCGAGGGCGGCGAGCGGCGGCGGCTGGCGCCGGCTGCTGGAAGGGTACCGGGTCGAGGCGGCGATGCTGGGGGCGCTGCTCCTGCTCGGGTTGATCCTGAGCGTGGCCGCGCCCAACTTCCTGACCGCCGGCAACCTGCGCAACGTGCTCTGGCAGGTCTCGGCGATCGGGATCATCGCGATCGGCCAGACGCTGGTGATCCTGACTGG
>CADCWF010000181.1 GCA_902806345.1 uncultured Thermomicrobiales bacterium | reverse complement strand
CCGGCGCCGGGTCGAACGCGATCCCCGTCTGGTCGTACTCCTCCTTCAGCCAGCCCGCCCCGATGCCGAGTTCGAAGCGGCCGCCGGAGAGGACGTCGATCGTCGCCGCCGCCTTCGCCAGCACGGCGGGGTGGCGGAAGTCGTTGTCGAAGACGAAGCCGCCGACGCGGAGGGTCGTGGTCGCCATCGCCGCCGCCATCAGGGAAGCGACGGGGTCGAGGCCGCGGACGAAGTGGTCCAGCGCCAGGAAGGTGGAGTAGCCCAACGCCTCGACCCGGCGGACCATCTCCTGCCACTCGTCGCGCGGCCCGGTTGTCCGGCCCTGGATGCCGAAGCGGAATGGTTTAGGGGGGATCACGATCTCCCTCGACGGGTTGTGGCCGCCCCGCCGATTGGCGGCCGTATCTCCTCCCCACCAAACCCTGGACGCTTCACGATCGCCGCCGCTGCCACGCCGCGTACTCGGCCAGGGTCTGCTCGTTCGGTGGGTAGGTGCCGGGGAGGGCGGCGCCGCCTTCCACCTTCTCGAGGACGAACCGCTCCAGTTCCTCCTGCTCGGCCGCCGGCTGCGCCACCTCCGCCGCCAGGTGGCGGGGGACGACGACGACCCCCTCCTCGTCGCCGACGACGATGTCGCCGGGAAAGACGGGCACCCCGGCGCAGGCAATCGGGACGTTGATGTCGACGGCGTGGTGGACGACGAGGTTCAGGTTGGCCGAGCGGCCGGCGGCGAAGACCGGGAACGGGTTCTGGGCGATCTCCGGCGAGTCCCGCACCGAGCCGTCGCTGACGAGGCCGGCGGCGCCGCGGACTCGGAGCCGGGTGATCAGGATGTTGCCGCCGGAGGCGCCGCGGAGGTCGCCCCGACAGTCCATCACCAGCACCTGCCCGGGGCCGACGCTCTCGATCGCCTTGCGCTGGGGGTGCTCCGGGTCGCGGAACCCCTCCAGCCGGTCGAGGTCCTCCCGCATCGGGATGTTGCGCAGGGTCACCGCCTCGCCGACGAACCGGCAGTGGCCGGGGTTCAGCGGGAGGAGGCCGTTGAGGAACAGGTTGCGCAGACCGCGCTGGAACAATTGGGTGGTGATCGTCGCGGTGCTGGCCCGGCCTAGCCACTCCAGGGTCTTGGGTTCGACCGGCGTCAGTTCCGGCACCTGCGTCCCTCCCGTCCGGCGTCTGCCGCGTATGCTACCGACCACGATCGGCAGCATACCAACCGATCGGGCGCGGCGGGGCTCGGGTGGCGGCGGCGAAAAAGTTCCCGGGGGGGAGGGGCCGGCATGCGGTTGACCCGGATCGAGACGGTCCACCTGGGAGAGCACCCGACGCTGCTCTTCGTCCGCCTCCACACCGACGAAGGGCTGGTCGGCCACGGCGAGACGAAGTACGCGCCGGACGCCCTCCACGGCTTCGTCCACGGTTACGCGGCGCCCCTGCTGCTGGGCCAGGACCCGCTCCGGATCGACCGCCACTGGCGCACCGTCTACGAGGTCGCCTCCCGCTGCGGCGCCAAGGGCGTCGAGATGCGGGCCCTCTCCGCCCTCGACATCGCCCTCTGGGACCTCCTCGGGCAGGCCGCCGGGATGCCCCTCTACGGGGTGCTCGGCGGCGCCAGCCACGACCGGATGCCCGTCTACAACACCTGCGCCGGCCCGGTCTACGCCCGCTCGCTGGACCGGGCCGAGGGGGTCGGCCGGGCAGGCGTCTACGAAGACCTCGACGCCTTCATGACCCGCGCCGACGAGCTCGCCGCCGACCTCCTGGCCGAAGGCATCCGGGGGATGAAGATCTGGCCCTTCGACCCGTTCGCCGCCGCGACCCGCGGGCAGCGGATCGGGTTGGCCGAGCTCGACGCCGGGCTGGAGCCGTTCCGCAAGATCCGGCGGGCGGTCGGCCGCGAGATGGAGATCATGGTCGAGGGGCACGGCCTCTGGTCGCTGCCGGCGGCGAAGCGGATCGCCCAAGCGGTCGAGGAGTTCGAGCCGTTCTGGATCGAGGACCTGATCAGGCCGGAGAACGTCGGCTCGCTGGTCGAACTCAAGCGGAGCACGCGGACGCCGATGCTGGTCAGCGAGATGCTGATGACCCGCTACGAGTACCTGCCGGTCTTCGAGGCGCGGGCGGCCGACCTGGTGATGGTCGACCCCGCCTGGTGCGGCGGCGTCAGCGAGGCGCGCAAGATCGGCCAGATGGCGGAGGCCCACAACCTGCCGGTGACGTTCCACGACTGCGCCGGGCCGATCAACCTCTTCGCCGGCCTCCACCTCGCCCTCAACGCGCCGAACGCCGTCTACCAGGAGACGGTCCGCTCCTTCATCCGCACCTTCTACCCCCAACTGGTGACGACCAACATCGCGATCGAGGACGGCTACGCCCTGCCGCCGACCGGACCCGGGCTGGGGACGGCGCTCCTGCCGGAGGTCCTGAAGCGGCCGGACGCGACCGTGGTTTCTACGCCAGCCGCGTAGTGGCAGGGAGACGGCCGGGACCAGGCGTCGCTCGGCTTGGTGGTGCGGCGATGCTGATTCGCCGCACCCGCGGCCCCCGTTCTCAGCCCCGGAGGGGCTTCGTCGCCTCAGCCCGGCGCTGAAGCACGTGCGGCGCGCCACGAGGTCGTTGCAAAGGGGAGGAAGCGCACATGACGGAATCGTCGGCCGCACCGCGGGTGGTCCTCGGCGAGTGGCAGCACGACGAGGGGTTCCGCCGGACGATCACGACGCCGGCGACGCTGATCCCGGCACCGACGCTGCGGGACGAGGACGTCGCCCCGCTCCTGCCGGGGGCTGACGCCTTCGTCTCCAAGCGGTTCACCCCCGGCATGGCCGCCGCCGCCGACAGACTCCGGTTGATCCTGACCCCGGGGGCTGGCACGAACCAGATCGACTTCGCGGCGGTTCCGGCCGGCGTCACCGTCTGCAACGTCTACGGCCACGAGGCCGCCATCGCCGAGTACGCCTTCATGGCGATCCTGGCCCTCAACCGCGACCTGCTGAACATGGACGCCCGCTTCCGCCGGGCCGACTGGAGCGACCGCACCGAGCGCGAAACCCGACCGGAGATCGCGGGGCGGACGCTCGGCGTCGTTGGTCTGGGCCGGATCGGCTCGGAGGTCGCCCGGATTGGGCGGGCCTTCGGGATGCGGGTGGTCGCCGTCACCCGGACGCCCCGCGCCGAGCGGGCGGAGGCGCTCGAGCTGGCCGACCTGGGCGGCATGGCCGATCTCCCCCGCCTGCTGGCCGAGGCCGACTTCGTCGTCCTGGCGGTGCCCCTCGAGGCGAGCACAACCGGGCTGATCGGCGCCGCCGAGCTGGTGACGATGAAGCCCTCGGCGTTCCTCGTCAACGTCGCCCGCGGCGAAGTCATCGGCGAGGCTGCCCTCTACGAGGCGCTGCGCGGCGGCCGGATCGCCGGCGCCGCGATCGACACCTGGTACCGCTACCCCGAGGCGAACGAATCGGTCCGGCCGTCCGCCTTCCCCTTCCACGAGCTGCCGAACGCGATCGTGACGCCGCACATCGCCGGCTGGACCGTGGGCACCTTCCGCCACCGCTGGGAGACGATCGCCGAGAACCTGCGGCGGCTCTCGAGCGGCGAGCCGTTCCTCGGCGTCGTCTGGCCGCCTGCGGACGGCGGATCGCACGCTGCTTGACCGAGGCGACGGCTTCGGCGCGGCGGCTTTAGCCGCGAAATCGGCGGCGGCGCTGGCGGTCCAAGGTGGACGAGCCACGCTGCACGACGGAGTGAGGAAGTCCCGCGTTCGGTGGACGGGGGTTAGCGGAATGGGCCGCCGGCACACCGCTCCCACCAGCCGCCGACGCCAATAGCTCACGTGCATGCCCGGATCGGAGGCAACGCATGGCGGACGGACGCGACGACGCGGTGCTCGACCCGGCGGCGGCTTGGGGCGCGGCGGCCGACGCCTGGGACGAATTCGTCGAGTCGGGTGCCGACTACCACCGGACGGACCTGCACGGCCCGGCCCTGCTGGATGCCTGCGGCGACGTGGACGGGCGGCGTGTGCTCGACCTCGGCTGCGGCCAGGGCTGGTTCTCCCGCCAACTCGCCGGGCGGGGCGCCCGCGTCGTCGGGGTGGACGCAGCGGCACCGATGCTGGCCCACGCCCGCCACCACGAGGCGGCGCACCCGCTCGGCATCACCTACCACCACCTCGACGCGGCCCGCGTCGCCGAGATGTGGCCGCCGGACTCCTTCGACCTCGTCGCCGCCTGCATGGTGCTGCACGACCTGCCGAACCCCGGCGAGGTCCTGACGGCGGCGCGGCGGGTGCTGGCCAAGGGCGGCCGGCTGGTCTTCTCGATCGTCCACCCGGTCACGTCCGTCCCGCCCGCGGTGTGGGTGCGCGACGAGGCGGGCCGGAAGGGGGCGCTGCGGGTCGACCGCTACTTCGATTCCGGACCGATCCGCCTCCGCTGGGCGATGGCCCGCCTCACGGCCCCGTGGGAAGTCACCAACTGGCACTGGACGCTGACCGAGTGGAGCGGCCTGATCGAGGGTGCCGGCTTCCGCCTCGACCGCCTGCGGGAGCCACGGCCGACGGCGGAGCAGGCGGCGGCCAACCCGTCGTTCGAGCCGGCCCGGCGCCTCCCGTACTTCCTGGTCGTCGAGCTCTCGCCGCGGCCGGCGCCGGCCGACCCTGGGGATGGCGTTGGAGAGCGATCGGTCCGGTGACTCGGAAGACCGGCTACGTTGCCCTCGACGGCTCCTCGGTCAGGCTCAGCGAACCACCGGCGACGGGACGGGGACAACCGTTCCGGAAGACGCCCGAAGCTCCAGTCGGGCAACGCGGTAGCCCTCGCTCCGACGCGGTTCGGCATCGCCGCAGGAGCCGAGACTCGTGACCACCACGCCGGAGGGCTCGATGGTCGCCTCGTAGACCCCTTGGCGGCCGTCCGGACCGGTGAAGGCAAGCCGCACCTCCGCCCGCCGGTTGTCCCCCGGCGTCGTTTCGGCCCGGACCGCGAAGCCGGTCCAGGCCCACCCCTCGCGCTTGAACACCTCGCGCTCGGCGGCCATCGTCTGCGGCGCATCGAGGGCGTCCCAGCCGCGGTAGTGGCGGTCGAGGTCCGGCGG
>CADCWF010000180.1 GCA_902806345.1 uncultured Thermomicrobiales bacterium | reverse complement strand
TTCAGTGTCCAACGTGCCCGTCGCGGACCCCGAGAATCGGGGCGCGACGAATCGACGGGCCGCTGCCTCGGCAACCGGCGTGCGATCTCCGCTCTGCCGCGGTCGATCGAGCGCGGTCGGCAACTTGCCGATCGCGGAGGCGGACCGGATCGTGAAGCTCCATCTCGACACCGACTTCGGCGGCGACCCCGACGACGCCTGCGCTTTGACGATGCTGCTGGGGTGGCCCGGCGTCGAGCTGGTCGGGATCACCACCGTGCTGGATGTCGACGGATTGCGGGCCGCGTACGTCGCCCACGTCCTCGCGCTCGCCCGCAGGGAGGGCATCCCCGTCGCGGCCGGCGCTGGGGTCTCGCTGACGACGCCGGAGCGGGCCGATCCCATCGCCGTGGACGAGCGGCACTGGCCTTTGGATCTTCCCCCACGGCCGTCGCCTCCCGGCGCCGCGCTCGACCTCCTCGCCCGGAGCGTCGAGGCCGGGGCGACCCTCGTCGCCATCGGCCCGCTCACCAACCTCGCGAAGCTGGAGACGGTCCGGCGGGGCATCCTGGTCCGGGCGCGGGTCGTGGTGATGGGGGGCTGGCTCCGGCCGCCGGCCGCAGGTCTTCCCGGGTGGTGGCCGGAAATGGACTTCAACATCCAGTGGGACACGCGGGCCGCCGCGATCGTCGCCGCGACGGCCGGGAATCTGACGCTCGTCCCGCCGACAGCGGCGCTCCCGGCCCACCTTCGCACCGCCGACCTGCCGCGCCTGCGCTCCTCCGGAGCGCTCGGTGCCCTGTTGGCAAGCCAGAGCGAGGCGCGCGCCGAGGAGTACGGGATGTCCGTACTCGGTCGAGACCACGTCGCCCTGCCGGACGACCTCCTGAATTTCCACTACGACCCGGTCGCCTGCGCCGTGGCGGTCGGCTGGCCGGGGGCGGTGGTCGAGGAAGCGCGGCTGCGGTTGAGGGTGGAGGGCGGGCTCGCGTCCTTCCGGTCCGAACCAAAGGGGAGGCCGGTGCGCGTGATTGTCGACGTGGACGGGGAACGCTTCCGGGAGGCTTGGATCGCGGCCGTCGAAGCGGCCCAGCGGCAGGCGGCAGGGGCGGAACCGATGGTCTGATGCAACCGCAGGGTGAGGCTTCCCCGTCGCTGACCGGTCGTAGCGGCGAGTGGATCGCCGACGGGTGATCGTCCGGTTTGCAGTCTCCAAGCCGAGTCAAGCCGGCGGCGCCACGGTAAGGATCCAACGCTCCACCTCGGTGGTCGCCCGCTCCGTGTCCTCGGACCCGCCGTCGAACCCCAGCGTCATCCCTTCGAGAAGACTCGCGACGGCGTCCTCCACCGCCGTTGGATCGAGGTCCGGCTGGGACTCGCCAGTGACGACACCGGCTTGCGGCGGCGGCGGCGTCGAGCGGGGCGTGCTGGCGCCCTGCCCCACAAACGCCCATGTGCGAGATCGACGGATGGCGTCGCGCGGATCGCGACGGCCCGTGGGCTGGCCACCCGGGCCAAGCGGGTCAGCCGTCGGCCGGACCCCCGTGGCGGACCCACGCCTCGACGCCGCCGCTCAGGAGACCAAGGCCGGACGCGACGGCGACCTCGCCGCCGGCGCCGTCCGCCCAGGCCGACACGACCGCGTAGACGGCGACCTTGCCGGTCGCCATCACGGTCGCGATTGCCTCCATCACCCGATCCAGGTCGGGGCCGTGCGGCTCGCGGGTGGGATGGTTCGGCACGAAGCGCTCGTCGAGGATGTCGACGTCGACGTGGAGGTAGAGCAGGTCGCAGCGCTCCGCCAGGTCCGCCACCGCCGGCCCCAGCTCCGCGCCGGGGAAGCCGGGGGCGGGCGAGGCCACGACGGCCTCGGTCGCGCGGACCAGTTGGGCCTCCTCGGGGTCGAGGTTGCGGACGTCGACCATCAAGATGCGGTCGGTCGGCAGCGGGGTCTCCTGCCGCGCCAGCTCCCGCCAGCGCGGCCACGCGAGGCCGGCCGCGACGGCGACCGGCATCCCGCCGAGCATCCCGGAACGGGTGGTGCGGGGGGTGTTGAAGTCGCCGTGGGCATCGAGCCAGACGAGCCCGATCCGCGCCGCCGGGCCGTGCGCCGCTTGCAAGCCGCCGACGACGCCCGGCGCCACCGTGCAGTTGCCGCCGGCCACAAGCACCGGCCTCCCGGCACGGCGGCCGGCGGCGACCGCCCCGGCGATCTCGCCGCCGAGCAGGCCGAGGTTGACCGTCGGCTCGGCGTCCCGCCTGGCCTCCGGGAAGGTCGGCTCGACGAGGGTCGCTGGGCCGAGCAGATCGTAGGCGTCGGAGGTGGTGTAGGTCGGCAATGGGTCGGCATCCGGCGGCGTTGGCTCGTGGCCGGTGTAGCGGACCTGGACGACGCGCAATCCGGGAGTCGACGCGGTGGTCATGGTGCTCCTCGCCTGTTCGCTGGACTCGCAGCACGGCATCACGGTCCGCCCGACTCGGTCGGTGGATGGGCCGCGGACAGCCGAACTCTCGGGGGGCCGATCGGATTGCGGCGTCGGTCTCCTGCACGGGTTCAAGGCCGAGTAGTCGGGGCACGTGCTTGACCGCCGCGGTGGAAGACGCCCGGGGCCAGGCATCAAGGACACCACCCGCCCCGACGCCTACCGCCCGTCCCGCCAGCGCAGCAGCGTCTCGGCGTCGTCCAGCGGCCAGTCGGGGCCGGAGGGCTCGACGATGAAGTGGGTGAAGCCCGCCGCCGCGTAGGCGTCGAGTATCTCAGGCCGGATCTGGTCCGGGCTCAGGTTGAGCGAGCGCTCGATCGCGGCGGGGTCGCGGCCGATCTCGGCGCAGCGGTCGTCCAGCACGGCGTTGAGGCGGGCCGCCTCGGACGGCTCGCCCCAGCCGTTCCAGACCGCGGCGTGGCGGGCGGCGAGGCGCAGCGTCACCTTCTCGCCGACGCCGCCGATCAGGAGCGGGATGGGGCCGCCCCCGCCCCCGCCGGCGCGGAGCGCGGCCAACCGCGCCTCGATGATCGGCAGGTTGGTCGCCAGGTCCTGGAGTCGCTCGCGGGTCGTCTTGAACGGGTAGCCGTACTCGGCGTAGTCCTTCTCGAACCAGCCGGCGCCGAGTCCGAGGACGAAGCGGTCGGCGGCGATCCGTCCGATGGCGTGGGCCATCTCGGCCAGCAGGTTCGGGTTGCGGTAGGCGTTGCAGGCGACCAGCGGCCCGACCGTCGGCCGCGTCGTCGCCGCGGCCATCGCAGCCAGCAGGGAGAAGCCCTCGAAGTGGGTGCCAGCGGGGTCGCCGGTGAGCGGGAAGAAGTGGTCCCAAGTCCAGAGGGAATCGACCCCGAGCGTCTCCGCCCGCAACCATGCCTGGCGCATCGCCGCGACGGTGCCGTGCTGCGGCGTGATCGAGACGCCGATCTTGACCCTGGTCGCGGCCATCCTGCCCTCCGCTACGATGCCTGCGTCGCCGGGGGCATCATCGCCGATCGGGACCCGCCGGCCACGCTCCGACCGCCTGCCGGTCAGCCCTACTCGGGCAGCCCATAGACGACCAGGTAGTCGCCCAGCTGGGTGCCGAGGTTGCCATGACCGCCGGCCGCGATCGCGACGAACTGGCGGCCGTCGACCTCGTAGGTCATCGGCGTCGCCTGGCCGCCAGCCGGGAGCGGGTCCTGCCAGAGGAGCCCGCCGCTCTCGGTGTCGAAGGCGCGGAAGATGCCATCGATGGTGGCGGCGACGAAGAGGAGGCCGGAGGCGGTCGTCGTCGCCCCGCCGAAGCTGGGTGCCCCCCAGCCGAGGGCTTCGGGCACCTCGGCCGGGTCGGCGACGAAGCCGAGCGGGATCTCCCAGGCCAGGCTGCTGTTGCCGAGGTCGACCGCGGCCAGCGTGCCCCAGGGGGGAGGCGAGTACGGCAGGCGCGTCTCCGGATCGAGCAGGAGGGTCCGCTCGAGCGTGTAGGGCGTCCCACGCTGCTCCGCGGTCTCGAAGGCGAACCTGTCACCGTCCCCTTCGCCGGTGGCCTGCTGGCGAGGGACGAGGGTGACGACGCTGGCGAAGCGGTTCGTGACCCCGACCAGGAGGCGGCGGCCGGGGTCGTAGCTGAGGCCGCCCCAGTTGAAGCCGCCGGCGTTGCCCGGGGTGTGGACCGATCCCTCCAGGCCGGCGGGGGTGAACGGGCCCTCCGACCGGAGCGAGGCGATCCAGGCCCGGCCGGCGTCGCGAGCCTCGGGCGTCGGTCCCCAGGCGTCGTCCGGGGTCAACTCGCGCAGGCCGAAGAGGGGCAGTTGGGCCGGGAAGGGCTGGGTCGGCCAGCTTTCCTCGCCGGGGACGTCGGTCTGCGGAACCGGCCGCTCCTCGACCGGGAAGAGCGGCTCGCCCGTCTCCCGCTGGAGGACGAAGATGTGCCCCTGCTTGGTGCCGACCGCCACCGCCGGCACCGCCTCCCCGTCCCGCTCCAGGTCAAACAGGATCGGTTGCATCGGCACGTCGTAGTCCCAGAGGTCGTGGTGGACGGTCTGGAAGTGCCAGACCGGTTCCCCGGTGGCGGCGGCGAGTGCGACGACGCTGTTGGCGTACAAGTTCTGGCCGAGCCGCTCGCCGCCGTAGTAGTCGGGACTCGGCGCCGAGGTCGGGACGAAGACGAGGCCGCGCTTGGGGTCGGCCGAAATCGGGGCCCAGGCGTTGGCGCCGCCCGTCTTGTGGGCGACCGGGCCGTTCCAGGTCTCGTAGCCCGGGTCGCCGGGGGCGCGGGGGATCGGGTCCCAGCTCCAGCGCTGCTCGCCGGTGCGGGCGTCGAAGGCGCGGACGATCCCCCGCTCCGATTCGACCGCCCGGTTGTCGCCGATCGCCGAGCCGACGACGAGGAGGTCGCCGATCACGGCCGGTGGCGAGGTCACCTGGTAGTTGCCCGGCTCGACCGGTCCGACGCCTTGGGTGAGGTCGACGGCGCCGCCGTCGCCGAAGCCCGCGACCGGGCGTCCGGTCGCGGCGTCGAGGGCGAGCAGGCGGCCGTCGAGCGTCCCCAGCAGGAGCCGGCGGTGGCCCGGCCGACCCGGTTCGCCTGCGGGGTCGACCCAGGTGGCGACGCCGCGGGAGGTGACCTCGGAGTAGTCGTGACCGCGGTCGAGCACCCC
>CADCWF010000179.1 GCA_902806345.1 uncultured Thermomicrobiales bacterium | reverse complement strand
TTGCGGCTGCTGCCGGAGGACGGTTCGGCCGAAATCGCTGGGGTATGATTGCGGTGAGAGGCGACCGGCCGCCGGTTGGCGCCAGACAGGGGGAAACGTGGGGGCTCGTCGGTGGCTGGCCTTGGTGCTGGTCTTGACCTTCCTGGTGGGACCGCCCGCCGTCCGGGCCGTCCAGTACGCGGAAGGGCTTCCGGCCGGTGTGGTCGCGGCCGAAGTGGACGGGCAACCGATCGACGCGAGCAACGTCCCGGAGACGGACGAGCCTTCCCCCCAGGTCACCGGCCGCATCAACAACGGGTTGGCGAGCGTCGATGTCGCCATCGCCGATGGCGAGGTCGTCCGCTTCGCGCTCGAGGTCGACGAGCGCGGTCGCTTCCGCGGTGCGCCGCCTACTCCGCTGGAACCCGGCGAATACACCCTTTATTTCTTCGACGCCCTCGTTGGGTCATTCGTCGTCACGGAGGCCGCGGCGGGCGAACAACGCGCCGGAGCGAGAGGCGCCGGGACTGCCGGTGCACCAGGGGTCGACATCGCCCGGGTCGTCCCTTTCCCGTTCGACTTCGGTGAGGCGATCCCCGACCTGGGGCTCCTCGACGGCCGATACTTCACGCTCAACGACGAGGCCCTGCGGTCGGCCACGGCCGCCGGAGACGCCTCCGCCGAGTCGGTCGACGAGACCCGGCGGACCCTGCGCGAGAGCGGCTGGCAAGGCCGGTACGAATCCCGCCTCGCCGTGCCTCTGCCCGACGACCCGTCCCGCTTCTCCGTCCAGGTCAGCTCGTTCGCCATCCTCTACGACGAGGCCGAGAGCGCCGAGGCCGCGTTCGCGGCTTCGACCGGCTCCGGCGAAGCGGTCTCGAGCGCGACGGTGGGCGACGAATCGGAGTTGATCGCCCTTGCCGGCACCACCCCCGACACCGGTGCCCCCTACCAGGCACTCCGCCTGATCTACCGACTCGACCGCATCCTGGGGATGGTGATCCTCGCTGACCTCGCGGGCGGCGAGGTCGACCAGACCCTGCTCGAATCGGTCGCCCAGGCGGTAGTCACCCGAGGCACCGCGGTCCTGAATGACGAAGCGGTGGCCCTCTCGCCGCGCGCGCTGCGGCTCGATCTGACAGACGCGACCGGGGTCTCCATCGAAGAAGCGTACGAGGTCGTCGACGGGGTCCTGATCGGCCTCTACGACGAGGACGACGCCCTGCGTCAGGGACGGGAAGCCACCTACTCGGGAACGTCCGATGCCTATGCCTCGACGGTGACGGCCGTTGCACGGGGCGGCGAGGACGGCGGCATCGGGACACCTGAGGCGGCGACGAGCACGGTGGCCTACGGGACGACGCTTCTTTCGTTCCTGTCGGCGGAGGACGCGGATCTCTGGCTCGGGGATCTGCCGGACCGGTTGACCGAGGACCCGCTCCGGGGCTATCTCTCCTTCTCGGCCGTGGACGATGCACCGGTGTTTGGGGAAGGGTCGGCGACGTACGCCTTCCAGCGCCAGGTCGGGGACGATGTCGCCGTCGGGTTCCGGGTCTACGTCCGGGTCGGAGCGGAGGTCGCGGCGGTCGAGTTTGCCTCGGTGGAGGAGACGACCTTGGAGGAGATCGGGGGGTTGGTCACCGCCCAGATCGCCTGCCTGGAGATCGCGGCGTGCCCGAGCGACGCGCCAATACCGGGTGCCCGGCAGGGCCGGACCCCGGATGAGCGGGTCGCCACAGCCGAAGGCGAACCAGCCGCCGACGACGGTGCCATCCGGAGGGAAGGCCGGGACCAGCGGGAGGAGGCCGAGGAGGGCAACACCACGTCCGACCCGACCGAGGCGCCGGAGACGGAGACGGAGACCGACGCCCCCCGTGGTGGCGGGGTGGTCGACGTGGCGCCGACCGAAGAACCGGCCGACGGCGTCAACGACGGCGGTGTCGAGGAAATCGGAGCATGACCCCTTTGGATCAGACGTCGTCGGGCCGCATCGCCGGCGGGCGGGGCGCGATCCCGAGCCAGCGGTCGTAAGCGAGCCGCCTGGCGGGATCGGAGAGGCACTCTTTCGCTTCGAGCAGGCGGCGCATCTTTTCCGGGGCGGCGGGGTCGGCCGAGCGATCCGGGTGGTACTTCATCGCCAGGCGCCTGAACGCCGCTTCGATCACCTCGGGGTCGGCCGCGACATCGACCTGGAGGGTCTGGTAGAACGTGGGTCCGGATGCCGCCGACCCGTTGCCTCCCGGTCCGGCCTGCCGAATCCTGGCCGCCACCGCGGCTTCGTCCAGCAGCGCCCCGAGAAAGTCCGTCCGCATCTCTGCGGGCACCGCAAACCGCTGCG
Source organism: uncultured Thermomicrobiales bacterium (assembly GCA_902806345.1). Lineage (GTDB taxonomy): Bacteria > Chloroflexota > Chloroflexia > Thermomicrobiales > UBA6265 > CADCWF01. Next base: position 2,786 of record CADCWF010000179.1, on the reverse strand, counting down.
TGCAACTCCGGCACTCGATGACCACCTGCTCGCGGAACGAGACCGTCGGGATCGCGTAGAGGGTGATCTTGCGCTTCGCCTGGTAGACGGCAAACGGACCCGACGTGTGGCACTTCTGGCATGTGGCGAGCACGAAGCCGAGCGGCTCCAGGAAGTCCCTGGCGCCAAGTCCGTAGAGCAGCGGCATGACCATCGCTGAGGCGGTCCTCGCGCCTCGGGGGCGCTCGACGATGCGGGACATTTCCGCGGCGAAACCTCGGGAGTCCAAGCGTACCCCAACGGGGCCCCGCGACGAGCGGCGGAGCGAACCGAAGGGTCGTCTCGCCCCGTTCGCCAACATGCCCCTCCGAGCCTCCACCTCCCGACCTCACCAAAGGAGTCTGCCAACCATGGGCGTGTTCTTCGCGGCATTCTGGCCCATGCCTATTCTCCATCCGGCCGAATGAGCTCCTCGTCGTCGGCGGACGTTGGACACGGACGACACGATCTGGGGCGGCTCGTCGTCCGCTGCCCGGATCGGCCCGGCATCATCGCCGCTGTATCGGGCTTCCTCTTCCGGCATGGCGCCAACATCGTCCACTCTGATCAGCACAGCACCGACCCGGTCGGCGGACGCTTCTTCCTGAGGGTCGAGTTCGCCCTGCCGGATCTCCAGTCCAGGCTACGAGGTCTCCGGGAGGGTTTCGCCGAGGTTGCCGCGGCCCACCGGATGGACGCCCGGTTCTCGGCGGAGCCAGAGCGACGACGGGTTGCCATCTTCGTCTCGCGCGAGGACCACTGCCTGCTTGAGTTGCTCTGGCGTCACCGTGCGGGTGAGACCCTGGCCGAATTTTCCTGCGTAATCGGCAACCATGCCGAGCTTGCAGAGGTCGTGTCGCCGTGGTCCATCCCCTTCCACCATGTCCCGATCGACTCGACCACGAAGCCCGAAGCGGAGGCACGGCAACAGGATCTCCTCGCCTCCTACGGGGTCGAACTGGTGGTCCTCGCCCGTTACATGCAGGTGCTGTCGCCGGAGTTCGTCGCCGCTTGGCAAGGACGAGCGATCAACATCCACCACTCGTTCCTGCCCGCCTTCGCCGGGGCTCGGCCGTTCCACCAGGCGTCGGTCCGAGGCGTGAAGCTGATCGGCGCAACCGCCCACTACGTGACGGGCGAGCTCGACGCCGGACCGATCATCGAGCAAGACGTGCAACGGGTCGACCACCGCCACGACGTGGCGGACCTCCGCCGGCTCAGCCGCCAGATCGAGCGAACGGTGCTGGCCCGGGCGGTGACCTGGCACCTGGAGGACCGAGTTCTCATCGACGGCAACCGGACGGTCGTCTTCGGTCCGTAATGACGAGAAGGTGTGGACCAGCGGTCCTGGGCCAGATGGATCGAGTAGGGGCCCTTCCCGCCCACCGCCATAGCAGTAGCTACAACCGCCCCGCGCACACCACCAGGGTAGCGACCGTCACGACGAACGGGATGTATGGATCAGTTCGCCAGGGTTCCCGCGCAGAGCGTCGGAAGCTCCAACGCGGGGGCCTCGAACGCCCCGAACAGGAGCGCCGCCACCGCGGTGCCGGCCAGCCCCCTCGTTCCCAGCAGCACCGCGCCGAGAATGATGTCCCCCGGTCGGCGGTCAATTCGCGGCTGAACTCGATCTCGTTGAACTTCGTCAACTGGACGCCACCGAGTGCCGCCCAGGCCTCGGACAGGACCGGACCCGAAGTGTGTCGCCGGGCCGGCGACGCGAGGCCTACTTTCCGTCGGCGGCACGAACCGTCAATGGCCGACTGTCAAGTTCCGGGAGGTGTACTTGGCCCCCGTTCAGGTCCGGTCGGTCTCGCAGTGGACGAGGTCGACGAGGCGGGCGAGGATGTCCGGATCGGTCTCGGGGAGGATGCCGTGACCGAGGTTGAAGACGTGACCCGCTCGACCATCGGCCCGCCGGAGCACCATTCTTGCGCCGTCGGCGACGGCGGGCCAGGGAGCGAGGACCAGGGTCGGGTCGAGGTTACCCTGGATCCCGACGCCTGCAGGAAGGCGTCCCCAGGCAGCATCCAAGGGCAACCTCCAGTCCACGCTGACCATTCGGCAGCCGGAGGTGCCAATCAGGTCGAGCAGGTGCCCCGTCCCGGTGCTGAAGTGGATCGTCGGGGCCAACGGGCTCAGTTCGGCGAAGAGCCGCCGGGTGTACGGCAGCACGTGCGCCTCGTACGTATCCTGGTCGAGCAACCCCAGCCAGGAGTCGAACAGTTGGACCGTGTCGGCGCCCGCCGCGATCTGCCCCTTCAGGTAGGCGATCGTCGTCCCGGTCAACTTCTCCATCAGCGCGTGCCAGATGTCGGGTCGACCGTACATCAGGGCCTTGGTCTTCGGGTACTCGCGAGAGGACCGGCCCTCGATGGCGTAGCAGGCGAGCGTGAACGGGGCACCGGCGAACCCCAACAGGGCGGCACGTCCGCCCAACTCCGGCCGCAGCAGCCGGAGCGCGGCCAGTACGTAGGGCGTCCCCTCCTCCGGTTCGACGACGCGCAACCGCTCCACCTGCGCAGAAGTCCGAATCGGGTCGGCGACGACCGGGCCCACGCCCGGCTTGATCTCGAACGGAATGCCCATCCCGGCCAACGGCAGCATGATGTCCGCGAACAGCACCGCGCCGTCAACGCCGAACCGGTCGATCGGCATCATCGTCGCCTCGGCCGCCAACTCCGGCGTCGTTGCCACCTGCATGAATGGGTAGCGTTCGCGGAGCACGCGGTATTCGGGCAGGCAGCGCCCTGCCTGCCGCATGAACC
>CADCWF010000178.1 GCA_902806345.1 uncultured Thermomicrobiales bacterium | reverse complement strand
CGGGTCCCCGCGCCGTCGCCTCCCTCCCAAGCCGGTGCGCTGCGGCAGAGTTGGCGAGGTCGGCCTCGATGCCATCGGCCGCCGATCTCAGACCATGCGGCTCCCCGGCCGCGCGCTCGACATCCGGCGGCAGGCGGCGGGAGATCAACGGCGACGCGCCGTCCCGACCCATCCACTCGGTGTTGACCCCACCGAGACCCCGGGTTTCCCGGGTGACGAGCGCTGTCAACCCGTGCAACCGCAGCTCAGAATCGCCCACGCCCAATCCTTCGGGGTCGCTGCGCTCTCCGGCCGTGACTCAGCGCACCATGGTACCTCCGTGGACGCCCCTCGCTCCCCTCTCCCGCGCTCGAGACCGGGAGGCGGCGGGTCGCCCGCCATGCACCAACGATGTCTTCAGCGTCCCTCACCTCGACGCCCCGCCCGACCATCCCATGGACCATGGACAAGCGGCTGGCACCGGTACCAGATCTCCCCGGGTGCGCGTTCGGCGGAGAGACGAAAAGGAGTGGCCGGCAGCGCAGGGGAGCGGCGCCGCGGGTAGGAGCGCCCGCACCTCGGCCGTGATGCCCAGATCGCCCCGGCTCAAATCGAGGACCCTGACGGCAGCGTGATCCATGGCGAGATGGGAGGGGATCGTCGTCTCGCGCGCGAAGGAATCGGCCAAGCAACGACGACCGACCTCGGCGGTTGCCTCAGCCGTTCTCGGGTATCCTCATAGCACCTTTGGTAGATGGCCGGCGGACGGTCGCGGCGCCCGGAGGTTCGGGTCGCGAAGTGCGCCGCCCCGCGCATGGAACGGGAGCAACGATGGTCTCGGAGCGATTCCTCGTCACCGGTGCCTTTGGCTGCATCGGCGCCTGGACGGTCAAGCGCCTCGTCGACGAGGGCGTCCCGGTGACGACGTTCGATCTGCCGGGTGAGCCCGCGCGGTTGAAGCTGGTCATGGAGCCCGAGGCGCTGGCGAAGGTCAATGTGCTGGCCGGCGACATCACCGACGAGGCCGCCTTCGAGCGCGCCGTTGTCGACAACGGGATCACGAGGGTGATCCACTTGGCCGCCCTGCAGGTCCCGTTCGTCCGCGCCAATCCGGTGCTCGGCGCTCGGGTCAACGTGGTCGGCACGGCGATCGTGCTGGAGACGATCCGCAAGCACGCGGCGCAGGTTAGCGGCCTGGTCTACGCCAGCTCGATCGCGGTCTACGGTCCCGCCTCGATGTACCCGCCGGGGCCGCTCGTCCACGACGCACCGCTTGCCCCGGCCACCCTCTACGGGGTCTCGAAGCTGGCCAACGAGGAGTGGGCGCGCATCTACTGGCAGGACTACGGCGTTCCGAGCGTCGGCCTCCGTCCCTTCTTCGTTTACGGTCCGGGCCGAGACCAGGGTGTCAGTTCGACCCCGACCAAGGCGATGGTCTCGGCGGCCATCGGTCGCCCCTACCACATCTCGTTCGGCGGCAGCGCCGTTTATCAGCACGCGGAGGATGTCGCCGCGGCGATGATTCTGGCCGCACGCGCGATGCCCCAAGGTGCACCCGTCTTCAACCTCGGTGGGACGACCGCCGACATGCCCGAGATCGTGCGGGCGATCGAGGCGGCCGCCCCGGAGATGCAGGGCAGGATCACCTTCGAGCCAACGCCGCTGTTCACCCCCGAAGGCGTGGACGGTTCCCCGGTCGAGGGCGCAATCGGGCCCATACGATGGCGAGCGCTCGCGGACGGGGTTCGCCAAACGATGGAGCACGTCCGTGTCGCCGCCGCCTCGGGCCGGATCGACCTCGACCGGGCGATCGGCTAGCGACTGCGGTCCTATTCGGGTTCGGGTTCGGGAGAGGAATCGAGCGCGGAGCGCGGCGGGGACCAACGATGACCGAGTTCGTGCGGAAGCTGCTCGGTGGCAGCCGGTACATCGTCCTGTTGGCGGTGCTTGGCTCCTTCGTCTCCGCCGCGATGCTGACACTCTTCGGCCTGGTGGCGGTGGCGGCGGTTACGGTCCGTTCGTTCACGGAGATGGACTGGCGGGAGTTGAACCAGCGGACGGTGGAGCACTTCGCCCTCGAGCTCATCGCGCTGATCGACATCTTTCTCCTTGGCACCGTCCTCTACATCGTGGCCCTCGGTCTCTATGAGCTCTTCATCGACTCAAATCTGCCCTTGCCGCCGTGGCTCCTGATCGAGGACCTGGACGACCTCAAGGAGAAACTCGGCGGCGTCGTCATCGTCCTGATCGGGGTCACGTTTCTCGGCGATTTCGTCGAGAGCGACGGCGGGATCGGCATCCTCTGGCTTGGGCTCGGGGGAGCGGCGATTATCGTTGCGATCGCGGTCGCGTTCGCCGTCCGCCCTCGCCACGGACATGGCCAGGTCAGCCATTCCGGCACTCCCGTCTCTTCGTTCGCCGCTTTGGGTGGCACCCCTGCTCGGGGACTTCCCCACCCTACCCAAGCCGCAGATCCGGACCCCGGTCCAGCCGAGACGTCTCCTCGATCGAATCGCGATTGATGAGGGACGCCGCGTGGCGGCAGAGGTCGGGATCCCGCGCCCCGAGCTGATCGTGCTTTGCGGCGGGCCGTTCTCGGGCAAGTCCACCTCGGCTCGCCGGCTCGCCGAACACGTGGGCCGGGTCTGGCCCGAGACGCACGCGCTCGGTCGGGGTCCAATTCGGCCTGACCCGTGACCCTGCGGTCCCGCCCCGAATGGGCGGCCGTCTTTCGGGAGTGGTGACGTCGGCTGGCCGCTCACCTTGCGCGCGGCCTCTCGGTGGTCTACCACGCGACCAACTTCCGGCGGCTGACCCGGGACCGTCTTCGCCGGATCGCCGCCGATTCATCCGCGCCTGCCCCGATTGTCGTCGACCCGGCACCGGAAACGATCCCCGCCCGCGGGTTCGCCACCCGCGCCGCCCCGAGCCGACCCGACGTGCCGGACTCGGACTTCGACGCCGTGGTCACCCGGTTCCAATGATCGGCCGCCGGCGAGCCGATCCTCGGCTTCCCTCCACCCCGATCAACCGGTCGATACCTGGGTCGCGAGCGCACGTCGCGACCTGCGCTAGGTTGCAGGACTATCACAACGGTAGCTGGGAGACATCGAGTCGGTCCGGAGCCACAGCACGGCTGGCAGCCTCGCAGCGACAGCGAGTGGCGCGACTAAGCGGTGGCCTGATCCAGCCAGTAGGCCCGGATGCCGAAGTGTTCGCTGATCGCCTGCTCGTCGTGCCGACTGAACGGTTCGTCGGTCAACTGGGGAGCAGATTGCAGTAGGTCGCGGCGCACCGTGAGCGCGACCGGAATCGCCTGAAGATCGGCCAGCCCAACCGGCACAGCCACCCGCCGCCGCCGGACGCCGAAGATGCCACCATGTCCGACCACGACGTAGCGGACGACCTGGACCTCGGGCATTGGCCCGCTCCGTCCGTCCGGGTCGTAGACCTCGACCAACGCATCGTCGATCTCGCCAACCTCCAGGCCCTCGCGATCAACGACCGTCTGGCCGAGCAGGGCCGAGATCGGAGCCGGTCCGCCGTCCGTTTTGACGTGGCGGAGGTTGCCGACCGCATCGGAGACCTCGACTCCACCACCAACTGCCGCCTCCGGGGGGGCGTCTAGCAGCTCCTGCGCCGTATCCAGCCTCGATTCGGTTGTCTCGACCGTCGCGATGAAGACGGCGTCCTGGGCGGCCAGGAGCCGGCGGACCGAGGCCGGTGAATCACCGGTGCGGGTGGAGACGGCAACCAGCGGAGCCCCAGCCGCGAGCCGCTTGTCCAGGTAGCCGGCTTCGTCCTCGCTGAAGCCGAACCCTGCCAACACGGACTGGAAGCTCCTCACCCCCGGCGCACCGTCCGGACTGCCGATCCCCGCGACGACCGCCCCCAACGGACCGGCGACGAGGTACGAGCCGCGTTCCGGCACGACGACTGTCGCCAGCCCCTGCAACCAGCCGCCGAGGTCATCGAGGTCCGCCTCCGCCACCGCCCGCGCGACGCCGGCCGCCGCCACAGCCTCGTCCCCAATCGCGACGACGATGGAGACATCGCCGGGCTCCCGACCAGCCTTCCGGATGGCGCCGAGCGCCAGCCCCCCATCGATGGAGTCCTCGAAGACCGCGGCGACGGTATGCGGCCGTGTCCGATCCTCCCCCCGTTCCGGTTCGTCCATCTCGGTTCCCCCCGCACCTCGACTCACAAAACGCTACGGACCGGCCGTACCGCCGTCTCGCCGTGCGCCGACCTCCAGCTCTGTCGCCGTCATCGCGGCCGGCCGCGGACTCGGCCCGCTAGTGGGTTCTGAGTGGACCAACGGAGGGCGCGAACTGATTCCCATGACGGGCCGCTGCGGCTCATCGTTCTCTTCTTCCCGCGTCCGCAGCAGTTCGGAGATCAGGACCTGGACGGCGGCGGCGACCGGGATCGCGAGGATCGCCCCGAGCGGCCCGAGCAAGGCGCTCCCGACGAGCACGGCGAGGAGGACCGAGAGCGGCGTCAAGCCGACCGCGTTGCGCATCACCCGTGGCACGATCACGTTGCCTTCGACCTGCTGGAGGACGACGACGAAGACCAGGACGACGACCGCCTTCTGCCAGGAGTCGCCGAGCGCGACCAACAAGGCCAGGCCACCGCCGAGGAAGGGGCCGATAATAGGGATGACCTCGGTCAGCCCGGCGAAAATGCCGAGGAGGAACCAGAACGGCAGCCCGAGGATCGCGTAGACGATCGTCGAACCAATGCCGATGATCAGCATCAGAACGACCTGGCCGCGTGCCCAACCGCCCAGCTTGTGCTCGATGCTGTCCCAAAGCAGATGGGCTCGGTCCCGTCTGTCGAGCGGGAAGAAACCCAGAATGAGGCGCTTGATAATCGCCTTCTCCGTCATCCAGTAGTAGGCGACGATCATCGACGAGAGGGTCGTGAAGACGATTCCGACGAACGAGGTCAGGACATCGAGCGCCTGGGTAATCTGGGCGGCTTGGATCGGCGGATCCTCGATGAATTGCTGGACGATATTGTCGAGGTTAGCCAGCGCATCGGTGCCCAGCTGCCGAACGATGGGGATGCTGCTCGTGGCGGCCAACTCCCGCACGCGCGTCAGATAGTCGGGGACGCCGGCGATCAGAACCT
>CADCWF010000177.1 GCA_902806345.1 uncultured Thermomicrobiales bacterium | reverse complement strand
GGCCGTGATGTCCCGGACCGTCATCACGTCGAAGTCCACCTCCTCGGCCAGCGCCAGTGCCGCCTCCTGAAGCATCCGCCGCGTCCGCCGGACCCGCGGGTCCACCCGAGGGTCGGACGGCGCGAACGACTCGCTCGACGACCGGCCCTCGCTCGACACCCGGGACTCGCTCGACATGCGTCGACCTCCTCAAGACCCTTACCCGGCCCTGCGTCGTCCAGAGTCGAGGCCACGTTGTGCGTCGATCAAACCTTCGCAATGCTCGCTTGACGCTTCCGTGGCACAGACCTAGCATACGTTTATCGACACCTGTCGGTTTTGCGACGGGTGACGCCGAGCGTAGCGACGCCAACCATTCCGAGTCGCGCCGAGAGGCGTCATGGCAGCTTTCGTCGGAGGAGACGCAGTTGGACGAGACACAGCTTTCACGTCGCAAGCTCATCGGAGCCACCACCGGGGCGGGTATCGCCATCGCCGGCGGGGCGGTCTTCCTCGGCACTGGCCAGAAGACCGGCCGCGTGCTCGCGCAGGACGAGACGGCCGCCCAGGCCACGCCGGTCCCCCTCGGCGGTGCGGTCCCCGAGGAGTTCGAGACCGAGACCAACTGGCCGGTCGAGAACTACGACCTCGCCGGTACTCGCGACGCCAAGGGCACCGACATCAGCGCCGACACCATCGGTGAGCTCGGCGACGCCTGGACGTTCCCGGTCACCAGCCAGGCGGCGTTCGGCAACCTGACGGCCCACCCGACCATCGTCGACAACACCCTCTACATCCAGGACGCGGCCGCCAACGTCTACGCCCTCGATCTGGAGAGCGGCGAGGAGCTCTGGGCCAAGATGTACGACGACGTCGTACCGTCCGGCGGGCCGAACGGCGTGGCGGCGGCCTACGGACTCCTCTTCACCACCGTCGGCGGCGTCGGTGACGTCGTCGCCCTGGACCCCGCCTCCGGCGAGGAGGTCTGGAAGACCAACATCAGGGGCCCGTTGGGCGAGGGCATCACCACCTCCCCGCTCGTCCACGACAACCGGGTCTACGTCAGCACCATCCCGGGCTCCTCGGAGACCTTCTACGCCGGCGGCCAGCGCGGTCTGATCTTCGCTCTCGACGCGGGGACCGGCTCCGTCCTGTGGTATTTCGAGACGACCCAGGACAACCTGTGGGGCAACCCGACCGTCAACTCCGGCGGCGGCTTCTGGCACCCGCCGAGCGTCGACGCGGACGGCCGGATCTACGTGCCGGTCGCCAACCCGGCCCCCTACCCCGGCACCGAGGAGTTCCCCTGGGCCAGCAGCCGGCCCGGCGACAACCTCTACACCGACTCCGTCCTCAAGATGGACCCGGAGACGGCCACCCTCGACTGGTACGCCCAGATCAAGCCGGGCGACGTCTGGGACCTCGACAACCAGCTCACGCCGATCCTGGTGGACCTCGACGACCAGAGCCTCGCCATCGCCTCGGGCAAGCACGGCTACGTCGTCGCCCTCGACCGCGAGACCGGCGAGGAGGTCTGGCGGACCCCGGTCGGGACGCACCAGAACGATGAGCTGACCCAGGAGGACTTGGAGGGGCGCGACCCGGCGGAGTCCATCGAGGTCTGGCCGGGCACCCTCGGCGGCGTCGAGACCCCGATGGCCTACTCCGAGGACGCGGGGCTGATCGTCGCCCCCGTCTACGAGCTGGCCAGCCACTACGTCGGCGGCGGGTTCGACCCGGACAACCCGTTCGACTTCACGGGCGCGAAGGGCGTGCTGGTCGCGCTCAACGTCGCCGACGGGTCGGTGGCCTGGGAGACGCCGCTCGAGACCGGTCCGCTCGCCGGCGCGACCATCGCCAACGATGTCGTCTTCTCGGCGGGGCTCGACGGTGTCGTCCAGGGGTTCAGCCTCGAGGACGGCAGTGAGGTCTTCCGCTACCAGGCGACGGCCGGCATCAACGCCCCACTGGCCGTCTCGGGCGACTACCTCATCGTCCCGGCGGGCGGTTTCGTGATCCCCTCCGCCAACACCGTGACCGACCCGGCCCCGGACGGCACCACCCAGGTGATCGCCCTCAAGCTCGGCGGCACGGTCCAGGCCACGCCCGAGGGCGGGGCGAGCGGCGACGCCTCGCCGGTGTCCGAGGAGCAGGTCGAGGAGGTCGAGGAGGCCATCGAGGACAGCGGCCTCGACACTGGCACCCCCGAGGCGACCCCCGAGACCACGTAACCCACCCGACGCCCAATTCAAACATCCCAAGCGAGGAGTCCTGGCCATGTGCCCGGGCTCCTCGTCGTGGCGCCCCGAAAGCGGACACCTACCCAGGAGTGCACGCTATGCGCCTGGGGTCTCCGTCCCGAAGCAAACGTTCGCACGGGTCGAGGCAGTAGGCGCGGGGCGTGCGCCCATCGTGCCCGACCACCAACCCCAATGCAACCCGCTTTAGCCGATCGGCGTGGCAGCGGGAGTCGCGGCCGATGAGGCGACCGGGCTGCCGACCGGAGTCGCGTTGCCGGACGGCGGGCCGAAGGCGCGGATGGAGCTACCGGGCAAGATGAACGGCGCGAACTGCGGCGTGGCGGCGCCGACGACGACGATGCTGTCCGCGATGCCGATTCCGCCGCTGACGGAGGCGCCCAGGTCGGCACTCCACAACTCCGTGCCGTCCGCCAGCGCGTAGGCGTGGAGGATGCCGTCGAACCCGGCCTGGAACGCGACGTCGCCGCTGATCGCCGCCGGGGATGCGGCCGGCGCCGCCTGCTGGACGGTCCAGATGGTCTCGCCGGTGGAGGCGTCGAGACCGGTCACCAGACCCTTCGCCGGCCCCTCGAATTCCGGCCAGTCGGTGGCCGGAACGGCGACGACCCCGTCCGCGTAGGCACTGGTCCCCTCCATCCCGCCGAGGAAGCCGGCCGGCGAGACCTGGGCCCGCCAGATCTCCTCGCCGGTCTCGCGGTCGAGCGCCCAGTAGACACCGCTCTTCTGCCCGACGCCGACCAGGTCGCGCGACGTCCCGTCGACGTCGGCGGTGAAGAGGTTCGGTGAGGCGCTGAACCCCACATCTTCGATCGGGGCGGTCTCGCCGTTGTGCTCCGGCGAGGCGAAGGCCCACCGCAGCTCACCGGTCGCGATGTCGAGCGCGACCACGCTCAGCGAGTTTCCATACGGCGCGGGCGACTCCGAGTAGGCGTTCTGCGTGCCGACGTAGAGCACGCCGCGCTCGACGTCGATCGCCGGGACGGCGAAGACGCCGGCCCCGTCGGCTCCCTCGGGCACCATGTAGGTCTGCCACAGCGGCTCGCCGCTCGCCTGGTCGACCGCGACCACGCTGCCGCGGAAGCCGACCTCCTTGGCGATCGAGGCGACCCCGATGTAGATCACGCCCTCCGACACGACCGGCGACGACCAGATGCTGGCGTTCGGCAGCTCTTCGAGCTTCCGGGTCCAGAGTGCGACGCCGGTCGCCCGGTCCAGCGCGTGGAGCGTCGCGGTGGCGTCGCCGACGTACACCGCATCCGCGTCGACCGCGGCCGAGCCGGTGATGCCAAGGGGGATCTGCAGGTTCGGCTCGGGCACCGCCGCGCCGGTTGCGTAGGTCCAGACGACGCTACCGGTCGGGAGGTCGATCGCGTAGAGGTTTCCGTCGTAGGAGCCGACGTAGGCAACCCCATCGGCGATGACCGGTGTGGAACTGACCGGCCCGCCGACCTCGACCTCCCACAGCGGGGACAGTGCGGCGACGTCGGCCGCCGAGATGCCGGCCGTCGTCGTGGACTTCGTGCCGGTGACGTCGTGGCCGTAGAGCGGCCAGTCGCCACCGCCGCCCGCGACGGGCGACGCGGCCGGGGAAGCCTCCTGGGCGACGGTGCCGTCTCTCGCGGCCAAGGTCGCAACCGTACCGAGCGCCGCCGAGGAGACGAGCAACGCTCGCCGGTTGATCGTAGTGACCATCATCTCTCCGTAAGTTGCCTGTCGGATCGCGACTTGAGAGCGCGGATACGGGCTCACCCGTGCGCGGTAGCTACGGTCGTCGGTGCATGTTCCATGCACGCGCTGCGGCCAAGGATAAGGGACGACTCCGGCGAGCCCATGCCCGCGACTTCGACGGGTTCGTGACAGCGGCGAGACCAGCACCGGACGACGTCGACGCGGCCGGCGGCCACAGCTTCTACCGCGACGCCGACTATCCACCCCTGGAACCTCACCCCCTATAAGGAGCGCTCTAAGCCGATCAGTCATCCCCACCAACTGCGCCGTCTCAGACGAGGAGCCCTTCTCGGGCTCCCCTTTTCATGTCCGTCCCAGTGGCTCCCCGCTCTCCCGCTCCGCCCCACCAGCCGATCCACCCATCCCCCCTCGGAAACGTCCTGCTCGACGGCGAGCCCCGCGCCGACGACGAGCCCCACCGCGCCTGTCTCCGTTCCTTCGGGACGGCACGCGCTCCGTCATCCTCCTAGGCGGCGGCGAGGCGACGCCTTCCTAATACGCCCGATGGCATGAAACCTGCTGACCGCTTCAGCAAGGCAAAGTTTCACGTCGTGTTCGATGGTCGGAGCCGCATGCGCCGCTCCGACGCACGAGGCAGGGGGGTGGTGGGTCCGCCGGCGACTGCGCGTCGCCGGGCGTAGTGCTCGATGGGTTGCGGTTGGTGTCGTCGTTAGAGGGAGAGTCGAACATGCATTCGTCGTCTCGTTCCGCACCGGTGTCCACGAGGGCAGGGATCTTCAGGAGCACATTCGGGAGGGTCGCCGCGCTCACCGTCGTCGCGCTCCTCATGTTCGGCAGCCTGCTCGCCCCAGGCGGCGTCGCCCAGGACGCCGAGTCGACCCCACCAGCCGCCCCCTCCGTGGCCGAGGCCGCCCAGCCGGACGGCACGCTGCCGGGTAACCCGGAGGTCCAGCTCGTCCAGGTCGCGAGCGGCCTGATCGACCCGGTCAACGTTACGAATGCGGGTGACGGCAGCGGCCGCATCTTCGTCGTCGAGCGGACCGGGACGATCCGCATCGTCCAGGACGGCGAGGTCGGCGAGACGCCGTTCCTCGACCTCTCCAACGCGGTCAAGACGGACTTCCTCGAGCAGGGCCTGCTCGGTCTGGCGTTCCATCCGGACTACGCCGAGAACGGCCGCTTCTTCGTC
>CADCWF010000176.1 GCA_902806345.1 uncultured Thermomicrobiales bacterium | reverse complement strand
GGGAAGGGGCGGAGCACGATGGAGCCGGCACCTTCCGAGACCGGCGGCGCCGGCGGGACCGGCGCGCCGGAGGCGGTTACGCCCCCCCGTGCGAACCAGTTGCGCACGCGGGCCGTCCACGCCGGCGAGGATCCGTCGTTGGCGGTCCGGCCGCTGAGCGACCCGATCGCCCCCAGCAGCGTCTTCGCCTTCCGCGACCCGGAGGTGGCCGAGCGCCGCTGGGCGGCCGAGCCGCCGGAGGCGAACTACGGCCGCGACGGCACCCCCAACGTGCGGACCCTGGAGCGGGCCCTGGCCGACCTGGAAGGGGCGGACGATGCCTACGCCGCCGCCTCCGGGATGGCCGCCATCGCGCTCGTTTTCCTTTCCCACCTGCGGACCGGCGACCACGTCGTGGTCTCCGCCGACGCCTACTGCGAGACCCGCTCCCTGCTGACCGAGGAGCTGGCGGGCTTCGGGGTGGGGTCCAGCTTCGCCGCCGGGTCCGACCCGGCGGCGGTCGCCGCGGCGATCACCGACGAAACGAAACTGGTCTACGCGGAGACGATCGCCAACCCGGCGATGACCCTGGCCGACCTGCCGGGGCTGGCCGCGGTCGCCGCCGAGCGCGGGGTGCTGCTCTGCGTCGACAACACCTTCGCCACCCCGGCCCTCTGCCGGCCGATCGAGCACGGCGCCGACCTCGTCGTCCACAGCGCGACCAAGTTCCTCGGCGGCCACCACGACCTCACCGCGGGGGTGGTGGCCGGTCGGCGCGACCTGATCCGCCGGATCCGCCGCTGCGGCCAGCTCTACGGGCCGACCCTCGGCGCGATGGACGCCTGGCTGGTGCTCCGCGGGATCCGCACCCTGGCGCCCCGGATCGCCTGGATGAGCGAGAGCGCACGGCTCGTCGCGGACTTCCTGGGTGGCCACCCGGCGGTGGCGCGGGTTCGGTACCCCGGCTCGGCCGACCAGAGCGAGGCCGAGCTGGCGCGGCGCCTCCTGCCGAACGGCTCGGGCGGGATGCTCGCCTTCGACCTCCACGGCGGCGCCCCGGCCGCGGCGGCGACGATCCGTGGCCTGGCGATGATCCCCTTCGCGCTCAGCCTGGGCGGCACCTCGACCACCGTCTGCTACCCCCCGCGGGCCTCGTCGGTCTGGACCGACGGCGGGTGCGCCGACGAGCCCCCCGGCAGCCCGACGCTGCGTCTCTCCGTCGGCCTGGAAGGGGCGGACGACCTGATCGCCGACCTGTCCCGGGCGCTGGACGGCGTGGCGTGATCCCCGCGATGGGCGGAGCGGGGGCACGGCGGAGGACACGGGAGGACGGGGCGATGCGGCCGTCGGCACGGACCCGCCGGGGCCTGTTCCTCTTCGTCGCGCGGGCGCCGGTGCCCGGCGCGGCGAAGACCCGGCTCGGCGCGACGATCGGCATGGAGGCCGCGGCCCGGCTCTACGGGGCGTTCCTGGTCGACCTCGCGGCGCGCTTCACGCCCGCGCCGGGCGCCGACCCCGGCTTCGACTTCGGGTGGGCCCACACCCCCGGCGGCTTGGACTTCGCGCGGGTGCTGGTCGGCATCGGCTGCGCCTGCCCCCCGCCGTCGGTGCGCTTCGTGCCGCAGGCGGGCGCGGGGTTGGCCGCCCGCCTGGAGAACGCCTTCCGCTGGGCCGCCGAGCAGGGCTACGCGCGGACGGTCGTCGCCGCCACCGACTCCCCCCACCTGCCAAGCGCGGTCGCGGCGCGCGCGCTGGCGGCCCTCGACGACCACGAGGTCGCGATCGGCCGGACCGCCGACGGGGGCTACTACCTGATCGGCCTCCGGGGCGTCCCCGACGTCCTGTCCGGGGCGCCGCTGAGCACCGGCACGGAAGCCGACGCGCTCGTCGCCCGCGCGGCCGAGCTCGGCCTGCGGGTGGCCGAGCTGCCGCCGACCTTCGACGTCGACACGGAGGCCGACCTCGCCCTGCTGCGCGCGGCCCTCGCCCCCGACGGCGCGGCCGCCCCCCGCACCTGGGCGGCCCTGCTCGCGCTCGACCGGGACCGGATCGACCACGAACCCGGCGGGGCCTGACGGAACGCCGACCGGGGCCCGCCCCGCCGCGCCCGGTCCCGCGCCGCCTTAGCGCCCCGGAACGGGCGGGCCGGCGCGCACCCGCTTCCAGTCGCCGAAGCGCCGGAGCAGGTCGTCTTTGGCCGCCTGGGGCATCCCCTGCTCCGTCAGGGCGCCGACGGCGCGGATCGTCCGCCGCATCTGCTCCAGGTAGAGCGGGCAGCCGTCGCAGTCGAGGAGGTGGGCCTCGAACCGCGCCCGGTCGCGCCCGGACAGCGCCCCCTCGAGGTAGTCGGTGACGAGTTCGACCAGCTCTCGGCAGGTCAGGTCGTCGGGGGCGGGCATCGCGGCGGGGTCCCTTCCAGGTAGCGCTCGAGCGCGCGGCGCACCCCCGAACGGGCGCGGTGCAAGAGGACCCGCTGGTTGGCCGCGGAGATCGCGAGCACCCCGCACACCTCGCCGGCCGTCCAGCCCTCGACGTCGCGCATCGTCACCACCAGCCGCTGGGTCGGGGGCAGGGCCGCGATCGCCCGTCGCACGTGGGCGAGGGCCTCCTGGGCCAGCAACGCCTCCTCCGGGAGCCGCCCCCAGTCCCGGAGGTCGCCCGCCCAGTGGCCGGCCCACGCGTCGCCGGGCGGCAAGAACCGCCCGGGATCGACCGCGGGCCCGGCCCCGTCGGCCCCGGGGCGGGAGAGCGCGGAGAAGGGGACGGTCCGGGCCTCCCGCGCCCCCCGCCGCTTCGCGAGGTTCGTCAGGATGCGGCAGAGCCAGGTCTTGAACGAGGAGCGCCCCTCGAACCGGTCGATCCCCCCCAGCACGCCGAGCCACGTCTCCTGGACCACCTCCTCGGCAACCGCGGGGTCCGCGACGTACAGCGACGCGAGGCGGACCAGGGGGGCGTGGTAGCGGTCGAGCAGGGCGACGAAGGCCGCGTCGTCGCCCCGGCGCAGGGCGGCGACCAGCCGCCGGTCGTCGTCCTCGGCGGCCGGCTCGCGGCCCGCAGGCAGGCGGGGCCGCTCCGCGTCGGTGGGCATCGGGCGTCGCTCTCCGGGGGCCGCGGGGACCGGGCGCGGGGGGCTACCCGGGGCCGCCGCGGCGCGGACGATAGCGGATCCGCCTGCCCCCAGCAATCCCGCGGGGGGCACCGCCGGCAACGGCAACGCGCGAAGCGATCGACCGCTCCGACGTCACCCGCTGCGCCCAACCAACGCCAGCCGCGGACCGTCTGCCCCGAATCCCTCCGTGCGGCCGGCCGGCGAGCCGGCTAGATGGCCTCGATCCCGGCGGGGCTGCCGCCCGAGCCGAAGTCCAAGAGCGCATGGTCGCCCTCGACGGTCTGCGGCAGGCCACCGAACTCGCCGACCTTGGTCAACCGACCGTCGTCGCCGATCCGCCACCCCCCGACCTTGCCGGCCCCGGGCAAGACGACGTAGAGGAACCGGCCGTCCTGGCTGATCCGCGCATCGAGGGGGGTCGCCCCCTGGGCGTTCCCCGGATCGTCGGCCTCACCGGCCACGCTCTCGAGCAGCTCCAGACTCCCGTCGCCGCCGATGGTGAAGCTGGAGACGGTTCCCGAGGCGTAGTTCGCCCCGTAGGCGTAGGCGCCGTTGTTGACGAGCCAACAGGTATCGACCTGGTGGTCCTCCACGCCGGCCGAGATGGCGGTCAGCGCGCCGTCCTCGTCGATCTCGTAGGAGCCGGCGGCGGCCGTCAGCATCTCCTCCCCGTCGATCTCTTCGATGCCGCCGCCGGTGAACTCGGCGACCAGGAGCCGACCCTCGGGGTCGAAGGAGAACCCGAACGGGCCGCGGTTGGCGAAATCGGTCCGCGCGAACCCGGCCGAGGGGAGCCCGTCCTCGTCCATGCTCCAGACCAGGACCCGGCCGGGGCCGGTCGGGACGGCCGCCGGGGCCAGGTCCGCCGACGGACCGTCCTTGATGGTCACCACCAGCTTCGACCCGTCGGGGGTGAACTCGATCTGCGCCGGGTTGTAGAGGGCGTCGGGGGGGAAGCGGTCCTGGTTCGCTTCCAGACCGCGGATCGACTCGGCGATGGGGGCCAGCTGGCCCGCCTCCGAGAGCCGGAACCCGGCGATGCTCCCGTCGTCGGCGGAGTTGAGCACGTAGACCAGGTCCTCGTGCTGGGTGACGCTGTTCGGGAACCGCTGGCCCTGCGATCCGTCGCCCGTCGGGACCACGTCGACGAGCTCGAGCGTTTCGCGGCCGACCTTGAAGACCGAGACGGTGTTGCTGCCGGCGTTGGTCACGAAGAGCCAGCGGTTGTCGGTGCTCAACCGCACCGAGTTCCCGGAGCCGAGGGCGTCGCCGGCGAACCGCTGGCCGGGCCCCGATCCCTGACCGCCGGTGGCGAAGGAGTCGATCCGGGTCAGCTCGCCGTCCGCGGCGCGCCGGTACATCACGACCTGGTTGGCCGGATCGTCGGGGTTGGCGGTGTTGTTGTGGTTCGTGCCGACGAAGACGGCCCCCTCGTCCCCCCCGGATCCCGCCGAGGGCGTCGCGGCATCCTGGGCGCGGGCCGGCCCCGCTCGGCCAACCAGGAACCCGGCCGCGAGCGCGGTGCCCCCGGATAAGACCGACCGCCGCGTCTGCTGGAGCGAAAACATGGTGGTCATGGGATGGTTTCCCTTCGACGGTATCGCGCGAGGAACACGGGACGGTTGCACCGGCACGCGGCGCCTGGGCTTCGCCCCACGGCCCCGGGTGCGAACCCCGTTGCCCTCCTTCCTCCCGGGGGGAGGATTCCGAGCGGACGACACGGAAGGCGAGCCGCGACCATCGGCCTCGGGGATGGTCGTCATCCGGTGGGGAAGGACGAGGCCCGCCACCGCCGTCCCGTGACCGCCAGAGGAGGCCGACTCGTCGGGAGGAACCACCGTCGGGCGGACGCGCCGGCTCCCGGTTGTCTAGTGGCGCGCGGCGGCGAGGCGTTACACGGTCGCTCCGCGGGGGGAGGAACACCCCGGTCTCGTCGTCCGTGACCCTCGCCCTCAACGCCCTCGGAGCCCGCGCGGCCGGGGTTCCCCCCGAACGGTGGGCCGAGCACCGCGACCAAGCCCGAGTCGCCACCCGGCGGC
>CADCWF010000175.1 GCA_902806345.1 uncultured Thermomicrobiales bacterium | reverse complement strand
CCGGCTATGGAAAACGACTGCTCTCGGAGCTGCTGGGGTCAACTGACTCGAAAGCGATCCGTCGCCGATGGGGCGGCATTCGGTCCGATCGCAACGCACCCTTGGACAAGAGGGATTGACGATTCTGGAGAGTGACTATATACTCACTCCATGGATGGCAGGCGGGCTACGGCCGAAGAGCGGAGGGTGGCGGTGCTGGCGGCGGCGATCGCTGAGTTTGCCGCCAAGGGGCTCCATGGCGCCTCGACCGAGGCGATCGCTGCAGCCGCCGGGATCTCCCACCCCTACCTCTTCAAGCTGTTCGGCACCAAGAAGGACCTCTTCCTCGCCGCCTTCGACCGCGTCAACGACCGCATCCACGGTGCGTTCGCCGCGGCCGCCGCGGCCTACCCGAACGGGAGCCCGCTGGACCCGGACCCAAACCCAGACCCCAGCGGGAGGCTTTGGGCGATGGGCAAGGCCTACTACCGGCTGCTCGACCAGCGCGACGAGCTTCGGCTGCTGCTCCACGGCTTCGCCGCCGCCGGCGACCCCGAGGTCGGCCCCGTCGTCCGCCGCCGCTACGCCGCGCTCTACCGCTTCGTCCAGGAAACGGCCGGCGTGGATGCCCGGGCGATGCAGGCATTCTGGGCGCACGGCATGCTGCTGACGATCGCCGCCGCCCTGGACCTGCCGTCGCTGGCGGGGGAGGAGGCGTGGATCGAGGAACTGCTGGCCTTTCCGGCCTAGCCGGGCCGGTTCGCGTTTTTTTGCGTGGCGAAGAAAGTGATATGTTACTCACCATCCCAGCGGTGACACGGAAAGGAGCCGTCGCGCCGTAGGACGAAGAGCGTCGGGAAACCTTCTCGGGCCAGAACGGAGAGGACTCGGACACCGGCACACGATCGTGGTCGGGCCGGATCCGACCCGGACGGAGGAGACGATGCACGCGACCGCGACCACCGAACGCCCGGGCTCCGAGCCCCACCCGGCGGCCGCGCCGCCCCTCCGCCGCGGCCACGCCGTCGTCGTCGGTGGCAGCATCGGCGGGCTCCTGGCCGCACGCGTCCTGGCCGACCACTTCGCGCGGGTTACGGTGGTCGACCGCGACCGCTTCCCGGAGCGGCCGGACCACCGCCGGGGCGTCCCCCAGTCGCACCACGCCCACGCCCTCCTGATGCGCGGCCAGCAGATTGCGGGCCGCCTTTTCCCAGGGCTCGTCGACGAACTCCTGGCCGACGGCGCGGCGGCCGTCCTCCGGCCGCCGGTCTTCGTCACCCCCGCCGGCAAGCTGCCTCCGCCACCGCCCGCCCCCGGCGGCGGCGCCCCCGGCGTCTACGCCAGCCGGATCCTCCTCGAGTGGCACGTCCGGCGCCGGCTGGGCGAGTGGCCCGAGGTCCGCTTCCGGACCGGGACGGAGGCGACGGCGCTGGTCGGCGGCACGGACGGGCGCGTCGTCGGCGTCCGCCTCCGCCCACGCTACGCGGCCGGCGATGCGGTGCCAGAGCCGGGACCGGAGGAGACCCTCGCCGCCGACCTCGTCGTCGACGCCAGCGGCCGCCAGTCGGCTGCCTCGGCGTGGCTCGTCGCCCTCGGCTACCCGGAGACGCCGGAAGAGACCGTCCACTCGGGCATCGGCTACGCCTCCCGCTTCTACCGCAAACCGGCCGCCTGGCCCGGCGAGTGGGACGGCATCATCGTCAACGGCCGCCCCCCGGCCAACCCGAGGGCCGGCCTCATCCTGCCGATCGAGCAAGGGCTGTGGCACGTCAGCCTCGGCGGTTTCGCCGGCCACCACCCGCCGACCGACGAGGTAGGATTCCTGGCATGGGCAAGGGATCTCCCCGACCCCAGCCTCTACGAGGCGATCCGAGTCGCCGAGCCGGTCTCCCCAATCCGCGGCTACCGTACCCCCCAGAACCGCCTCCGCCGGTTCGACCGCCTGGAGCGCTGGCCGGAGGGGTTCGTCGCGGTCGGGGACGCGGTCTGCGCCTTCAACCCGATCTACGGCCAGGGGATGACCGTCGCCGCGATCGGCGCCGAGATGCTTGCGGCCGCGCTTGAGCGGCAGGAGCGCACTCCGCGCCCCGGCTTCGCCCGACGCTTCCAACGCGACCTCGGCAAGGCCGTCGCCGCGCCCTGGCTGATCGCCTCCTCGGAGGACCTGCGGTGGGGCGTCCCCTCGACCGGCACCCGGCGGGCGCCCGGCTCCGGGCTCGTCCGCCGCTACGTCGAGCGCGTCCTGCGGCGGGCGCGCAAAGACCCCTTCGTCAGCGGCGCCTACCTGGCCGTCATCTCGATGGTCGCGTCGCCGAGCTCCCTTTTCGCTCCCGGCGTGCTCCTCCCGGTGTTGGCGGACAGCCTGGCAGGCCTCGTCGGCAAGGACGCGAAGCCGGCGGAGGAGTACGCCCTCTCGCCCACCGCGATCGCCCGGCTGCGCGCCCTCCCGGCGCCGCCGATGGAGGCAACCCATGCCGGCGCCTGAACCGAGGGACGGCCTGCGGGCGGGCGAGGTCCGCGTGGCGCGGGTGCGGTCCCCGACCCTGGAGGCCGGGCGGGCCGACGCGAACGAGGCCGTGGTCTTCGTCCACGGCAACCCCGGCTCCTCCCGCGACTGGCGGGATCTGCTGGCGCGGGTCGGCCCCTTCGCCCGGGCGGTCGCCCTCGACATGCCCGGCTTCGGGCAGGCGGACAAGCCGGCGGCGTTCGAGTACACCGTCGCCGGCTACGCCCGCCACCTCGACGGCGCCCTCGACGGGCTCGGCGTCCGCCGGGCCCACCTCGTGCTGCACGACTTCGGCGGCCCCTGGGGGCTCGCCTGGGCGGCCGCCAACCCGGACCGCTTCGGCAGCGCGGTGCTGATCAACACGGGCGTCCTCCTCGGGTATCGCTGGCACACCCTTGCGCGCCTCTGGCAGACCCCCGTCGTTGGCGAGTTGGTTCAGGCGCTCTCAACCCGAGCCGGATTCCGTCGCGCCATGGAGAAGTCCAACCCCAGCGGGCTGCCTGCCGCCTTCGTCGACGGGATGTACGACGACTACGACCGCGCCACGCGGCGGGCCGTGCTCCGGCTCTACCGAGCCACGGCGAACCCTGGCGACTCGCCGACGCGGTTGGCCGACGCCCTCCGCCCGCTCGCCCGGCCGGCCTTGGTGGTCTGGGGCGCCAAAGACCCGTTCATCCCGGTCGAGCAGGCCGAGCGGCAGCGCGAGACATTCCCCGGCGCCGAGGTGGTGGTCCTGCCGGAGAGCGGGCACTGGCCGTTTGTCGATGACCCGGAGGGCGTGGCTGCGGTCGCGATCCCCTTCCTCCGCTCGGTCGTCGGGGTCGGGGCGACGGATTCGGTTGGATGATGGAGGGCGGGCAATGACACATCCTTCGAGTACCCCTGCCGGCGCTGGGAGGCAGGCTCGCTGGCGCGCGCGCTACGGCCCCTGGGTCGCAGTGACCGGAGCCTCCGACGGGATCGGCCGGGAGTTCGCGAGGCTGCTCGCCGAGGCGGGGCTGGACCTCGTCCTGGTCGCCCGCCGTCGCGAGGCGCTGGACGCGGTCGCCGCCGACCTGACGGCGCGGCACGGGGTCACGACCCGGGTCATCGCCGTCGACCTGGGGCGGGAGACCGCCGTTGAGACCGTCGTGGCGGAGACGGCCGACTTGGACGTGGGGCTGCTGGTCGCCGCCGCCGGGTTCGGCAGTTCGGGCCGCCTCGTCGACGCCGATCTGGAGCAGGAGCTGGCGATGGTCGACGTCAACTGCCGGGCCGTGCTGGCGTTGAGCTGGCATTTCGGGCGGCGGTTCGCGAGCCGGGGCCGCGGCGGGATGGTGCTGATGGGTTCCGTCGTCGGGTTCCAGGGTGTGCCGAACGCCGCCAACTACGCGGCGACGAAGGCCTACGTGCAGTCGCTGGCGGAGGCGCTGCACGTCGAGCTGGCGCCGCTTGGGGTCGATGTCGTGGCTTCGGCGCCCGGGCCAGTCCACACCGGCTTCGCGGCCCGGGCGGGGATGCGCTACGACATGGGCCTCGTGCCGGGGGACGTTGCCCGGGCGACGCTCGACGCTCTCGGGGGGCGGCTGACGGTCCGTCCGGGTTGGCTCTCCAAGGTGCTGGCGGGGTCGCTCGCCCCGCTGCCGCGGCCGGCCCGAGTCCGGGTCATGGGGCGGATCATGGCGGGCATGGCCGGAGGCGGACGGGGTAGGTAGGGAGAGCAGGCCGAGGCAACACCCAGCCCCCTCGTCGCCCGAGACAACCTACGAAACCCGGCCCATCTGTTTCGCTTTCGCAGGTCGCTGCTCCCCCTGTCGTGCCCGCTGGGAGAGGGGCCCCGAGGAGGGCAGGGGGGCGAGGGACGCCCGCCGGGAGCCCGGCCCGGTCATCGGGATTCCGTTTCAGACCGAGTCCTGCAGCAGGTGCTCCCCCCGCTCGGTGATCGTCAACCCCGGGTTCCAGGCGACTTCCCAGAGGTGCCCGTCGGGGTCGGCGAAGTAGCCGTCGTGGCCGCCCCAGAAGGTTTCCCGAGCGGGGACGAGGACGTGGGCGCCGGCGGCCTCGGCTTTGCCCAGCACCTCCGCGACCTCCTCCCGTCGCCGGGTCATGTAGGCCAGGGTGACGCCGCGGAACCCCGTGCCCTCCTCGGCGACGCCGGCGTCCTCAGCAAGGTTTGGCCACCCGTAGAGCGCCACGACCAGACCCCCGGCCTGGTAGAAGACGATGTCGTCGTCACCGCCGCTCCGCCGCCAGCCCAACCCATCCTCGTAGAAGGCGCGCGACCGTGCCAGGTCGCGCACGCCGAGCGTGATGACCCCCAACCGCTGTTCCATCCGATGCCTCCTCTGTGCGTTCGTCCGTCGGCGAGAGCCGAACGCGGGGCTGGCTCCCCAACTTGGCGCGCTCGCCAGCGGGTGGCGTCGCGCCCAGGGGTGTCGACCCGCTCGACCGACGCCATCCGGTGCGGCGCGATCTCCCGGTCGAAGTCGACCGCCTCAGCCGCGCCGCCAAGCCTGCCGGCTGCCGCCGCCGCCGTCTTGAACGGATCGGACGGCGGAGCGTCGGCCGCTACCAGGCGTTGTCCAGCCACCGCCCGACCTCGAGATCGGCGGTGGCCAGGTAGGCCGCCGGGGTGAACCCCGTGATCGCCCCGAAGTCGCGCGTCATGTGCGCCTGGTCGGCGTAGCCGGCGGCCAAAGCCACGTCCGACAGTGCCGCGGGTAGGTCGGCCAAGCGCGCCGCGGCCAGGGCCCGCTGAAGGCGCATGATCCGCTGGAGCGTCTTCGGACCGTAGCCGCAGGTAGCGAGGAAGGCCCGGTGGAGCCGGCGCTCGCCCCACCCGAGGTCCGCGGCGAGTCCGGCCACGGACAGGCGCGGGTCGCGGGTCAGCGACGCGGCGGCCGCTACGAGAAGGAGATCGTCGGCACTGGCCCGGCCGATCCGCTCGCGCGCCCAGCGCTCCAGTGCCCTCCGCCTCACGGCCGGGTCCTGGGCGGCCACCAGCGCGCCCAAGAGCGCGGCGTTCGCCCCACGGCCGTCGATGTCGACGAGGAGCGCGTCCCGGTCGCGGAGCTCGGCGGCCGGGATGCGGAGGAGGGTCCGCGCCGCCCCCGGGCGGAACCGGATCCCCGTCACCACCGTGCCCGGGGGGAGCGGTGCCACCCACTGCGTCACGCTCGCAGGCCCCGCGACGTGGGGTGGCGCCGCACCGATCACGACCAGGTCGACGCAGCCGTTGGGAATGATGGCGGACGGGATCGGCCGGGGCCGCGGCCCGACGACCTTGACCCAGGTGCAGGCCACGTGGGACCGCAGGTCTGCGGCCGGCGCGTATTCGCGGTAGAAGGGGCCGGCTATGCGTCGGCCACCGTCGGTCATCCGCCAACCCCCGGCATCACGATAAACCCCCGCATCATCACCTCTCACGGCCACAGCTGACGGAGACGACCATCGGGCAGAGCGGGGGGGCCCCACGTCCGCATCCGCCGCCGTCCGGCCGACCCCGTCCGCGTGGCCTCCCGGCGACACGCCGCCTCGGCTACGATGCCGCGTCGGCGGGCCGGCGGCAAGCGGAAGGTGGGGGAGATGGCGGGCACGGTCGCGCGCGACGCGTTTGGCGAGGTCGACGGGCAGGCGGTCGAGCGGTGGACGCTCGCGCATGGCGACCTCCGGGTCGCGGTCATGACCTACGGCGCCATCCTCCTCCGGCTCGATGCCCCGGGACGCGACGGCGAGAAGGCAAACGTCGTCCTCGGCTTCCCCACCCTGGCCGACTACGTCGCGGGGAACGACCCCTACTTCGGCGCCGTCGCCGGCCGCTTCGCCAACCGGATCACCGACGGCCGCTTCTCCCTCGACGGACAGGACTACCAGCTCACCCGCAACGGCGGCGCCCACCACCTCCACGGCGGAGCGAGGGGGTTCGACAAGCGCGTCTGGGCGGCCGCGGAGGCGACGAGCGGCGACGGACCCGCGGTCCGCCTGGTCTACCGCAGCCCTGACGACGAGGAAGGCTACCCCGGCGCCCTCGACCTCACCGTCACCTACACGCTGACCGGGGACGCCCTGCGGCTCGACTACGAGGCGACGACCGACGCGCCGACGATCCTCAACCCGACCCAGCATTCATATTTCAACCTGGCCGGCGAAGGCAGCGGCGATGTCCTGGGCCACCGCCTCCGTCTCGCCGCTGGCCGCTTCGTCGAGGTCGATGCCGCGCTCTCGCCGACCGGGAGGCTGGCGCAGGTCGAGGGCACCCCGTTCGACTTCCGGGAGTCGCGCCCGATCGGTGGGCGCATCCGCGAGGCCCACCCCCAGATCGTGATCGGCCGCGGCTACGACCACTGCTTCGTCTTCGACCGGCCGGCGTCGGCAGACCGGTCGATCCTGATCGGGGCGCGGGTCGAGGAGCCAGGTTCCGGCCGGGTGCTCGATCTGCGGACCGACCGGCCGGGCGTCCAGTTTTACACTGGAGGATTCCTGGACGCGACGCTGGTCGGCTCCGGCGGCCGCGTCTACCGCCAGGGCGACGGCTTCTGCCTGGAGACGCAGACCTTCCCGGACGCCCCGAACCGGCCGGAGTTCCCGTCGCCGGTCCTGCGCCCCGGCAAGACGTTCCGCTCGCGGACGGAGTTCGCCTTCTCCGTTTCCGGCTGAACAACGCTTCCTGCGCCAAGTGCATGCGCTGGCCGGCTTCTGTCCGCCGAGGCCGTCCATCAATGACCGGGTGAGATCGCGAAGGACCCCGGTGGGCTTCGAACACGGGGGTTGCGGCCTTTTCGGGATTCAATCTGGGCGGAGTCGCGAGGAGATTCGCCGATGGCAACCGCGACGACTCTCGACATCGTCGGCCACCGCGGCCTGCAGGTGCCCAACCGCCTACTCCGTCCGCACGCCGCGATCGACCACCTGGTCGTCCTCCTGCCCGGCTACGGCTACACCTGCGACATGCCACTTTTCTACTACGCGGAGAACTGGGCGCTCGAGGTCGGCGCCGACGTGCTGCGAGTCGAGTACGCCTACAGCAGGATGCCCGATTACGCGGTGGCACCGGAGCCAGAGCAGCGGCGGTGGCTCCTCACCGACGCCGAGTCCGCGATGGGAGCCGCGCTCGCAGAGCACCCCTACCGTGGGGTGACGCTGGTCGGCAAGTCGCTCGGCACCGCCGCGGTCGCCCACCTCCTCGCCGATGGCCCCGCTGCGCCCGCGTCCAGGAGCGCCGCCTGGTTGACTCCGATGCTGGCCGAGGCGACGGTCCGCGACGGCCTCCTAGCCTTCGCCGGCCCCTCGCTGGTCGTCATCGGCACCGCCGACCCCCACCACGACCCGGCGCTCTTTGCCGACCTTGCGGCGCGGCCAGGAACCGACGCGGTCGTCGTCGACGGGGCCGACCATGGCCTCGACATTCCTGGCGACCCGGTCGCCTCCGTCCAGGCACTCGGCCGCTATGTCGCGGCGCTGGTCCGGTTCCTGCCACCTCACGACGGCAGGCCAATGGCTTGACCGGTGGCCTTCGGCGCCATACGATGGAGCCACGGTGCATTCCCCGCCGAACCCCCAGACCGGCGTCCATGCCCCCGGCAGCGAGGGGGGCAAAGAGGCCCCGCCTCGGGTCGTCTCCGGGTTGTTGCTTCCTCCGGGCCGTGCGTCCCCGGGGGCGTGGATTCCGCGACGAGCGGCCGCCGAGGGACGCGACCGTGACCACGGACAAGGCCCAGAAGCAGGCCGTCCGCGCCAGCATGGTGAAGACCGACGAGCGCTACGCGGCGGCCCGCCGCAACCTCCTTGCCCCCCACCCCGACCCCGAAACAGACCCGGCCGTTGTCCCCTTGGGATCCGGCTTGGTCGCTGCCGAATCGATCCCCATCGATGACCCTAACGGGAGCTCATCCGAATCTCGGCCAAGCGTTCTGGGGGAACCTCGGTCGCAGGACGGGACCACGATGGCTGTCAGAGCTCCGGCTCCTGCCGAAGCGGCGGGGTGCCCGCAGAGCGATCCGCGGGTTGGAGGGGAGGGCCCTCCCGTGGAGGGAACGGATCCCGGCGTCGGGTTGAAGGGTGAGCAGCATGCTCCCGGGCCGAGCGAGGCGGCCATCTGCCGCGCCACCGGCCACGGCTGGGACCACTGGTTCGTCCTGCTCGATGCCTGGGACGCCTCGGTCAAGGGCCACCCCGCCATCGCCCAACACCTCGTCGAAGCCCACGGCCTCGACGGCTGGTGGGCCCAGAGCGTCACCGTCGGCTACGAGCGGACGCGCGGCCTCCGCGCCCGTCACCAGCACGCCGACGGCTTCGCGTTCGGCGTCAGCCGCACATTCCCGGTGGCCGTCGAGCGGCTCGCCGAGTTCGTCACCGACGAAACCCGGCACGACCGGTGGCTGGAATCGTGTACGCTCCGGCCGCGGACGGCCATCCCCGGCCGCTCGGCGCGGTTCGACGTCGAAGGCGGAGGCCGCCTCCTGGTCACGCTGACCGCCAAGGGGCCGGCCAAGACGACCGTTACCCTCACCCACGAGAAGCTGCCCGACGCCGCCGGCGTGGAGACGTGGCGCGTCTTCTGGAAGGACAGCTTGGCGAGGTTGGGTGAGGTAGTCGAGGCGTAGGATGGAATCCAACTCAACGGTGCTGGTATCGGGCGGCGAGCCTTTTCCCCCAAGTCCCCCTAAGTGGCGAGCGTGAGAGGTATTCGGCTATCGAGATATCTTCACGGACGATCGACATTCTTGGCTCCGATCCGGTCGAACTGGCCAAGGTCTTGGTTCTAGCAGGTCTCGTTGCAAAGATCCTCCTGATCGACATGCTGACCCGCCTGATCCCGAGCGTTCTCCTCGCGGCCGGCGTCGTGGTGGGACCTGCTGTGGCGATGCTCCACGATCCGAACGATCTTGCCCCGCAGGTCGCGGTGGCGGTCCTCACTGCCGTCGACTTGGGGCCGCACTGAATCAAGGCGGGGGTGGATTGGCAAGGTTCGGCGGAGGTGCCCTTCTGGGAGGGTGATATCTTTCTGGCGGCGACCATCGGGGTGATGGTCGGGCCTCCCTGGACCGCCCGAGCGCTATTTCTCGGCGCCGGTCTGCCCGGTCTGGCGTCGCTGTCCGCCCTCGTCGGCGGCCGCGTCTCTCCGGAAAGCGCACTCCCCCACGAGCCGTTGCACTGCCCGGGAGGGCTCGTCACGCTGCTCCGCTTTGGAGATTGCAGCGACTTGGCGCTCCGGACACGGGAACCGCGGCGGCGCGGTGAAGCGGCGGCACCGGGACGCGTAGGGCGAGATCGGTCGGGACTTCAGCAGAGTGCCAGAGATAGCCATCTGCGGGCGGAAATGCCGACGCCCCGGGTGAGGCCGGGGCGCCGCGGGATGGATGGTCCGTTGACCGGACCGTATCGGGGACCGGGAGGGAAGGGGAACCGGTCCGCGACGAGGAAATCCTAGCAGGCGTGACAAGGCGACACCGGCACCTTGGTGCCCGAATGCCGGCACGTTCGTGTCCGACGAACAGCAACGGCCGACGCTGGTCGACGGCTTGCGGTACGTCCGGCGGAGCGGCACGCCCGCAAGCCGCGTTCCGCGTGAATCGGACATTCGTCAGCTGCCCGACCCGGAGACGCCGAGGACGCGTTCGATCGCTTCGATCAATTCCGAGGGCCGGTACGGTTTGGTCAGGACGTCGTCGCAGCCGGCCGCGATCGCCTTCTCACGGTCGCCGCGCATCGCGTGGGCAGTGAGCGCGATGATCCGGATCGTAGCGTTCTCGGGGTTCCCCCGGAGCCGTCGCGTGGCCTCCCAGCCGTCCATCCCGGGCATCGAGAGATCCATCAGGATGAGGTCGGGTTTCCGCTCTACGGCCTTGTCGAGCGCGTCTTGGCCATCGACCGCGGTGCCGTGGGTGTACCCGCAGGTGGTCAGGATCCGGGAGGCGAGACCCCTGTTGGCGGCGTCATCTTCCACCAACAAGACGTACGGTTCCTCAGCCACGCTTTGTCTCCATCCCCCGGTGACAACAAGAGTCCCGAGCGGCGAACCGGTCCAGCGACTCCTAAGTGTTGCTCCCGCCGCTGGGCATGCCGGCGACGGCAGTGGACAGGAGGACGACGGGACGAAGGCCAACTACCTCCGCGGGGTAGGGACGCCTGCTCCCCGGAGCGATAGCCGTGACGAGTCCTCCCTCGTTCCGAAGGGTCAGGACGATCGGGCCAGGATCAGGCAGGCGTTCTGCCCGCCGAGCCCGAAGGAGTGCTTCGAGACGACGCCGACGTCGGCTTCCCGCGGCTCGCCGTGGACGATGTCGAGCCCGATCTCGGGGTCCGGTTCCCGGTAGTTCCGCGTCGGCGGAATTCTCTGGTCGACCAGGGTCATCACCGCGGCGACCGTCTCGATCGCCCCGGAGGCTGCCATGCAGTGCCCGACCGCGCCCTTGATCGACGTCACCGGGATCGTCGACGCGCGCTCCCCGAACACGTGCTTGATCGCCGCTGCTTCCGCCAGGTCGCCCGCCGGCGTCGAGGCGGCGTGGGCATTAACGTGGTCGACCGCGGACGGGGGCAGTGCCGCGTCGGCGAGGGCGGCGGCGATCGCGCGGGCGGCTCCGGTGCCCTCCGGGATGGGCGCGATCGGGTGGTAGGCGTCGTTGGAGGTGGCGAAACCGACCACCTCGGCCAGGATCGTTGCTCCCCGGGCCCGGGCATGCTCCAGGCTCTCCAGGACGAGGGCCGCAGCCCCCTCGCCAAGGACGAAGCCAGCCCTGTTCATGTCGAACGGGCGGCTAGCGGCACCGGGGTCGTCGTTGCTGTCGGTGGGGAGGGCGCGCATCGCGGCGAACCCGGACGTGAACATCGGATGCTGGGTCGACTCCACGGCGCCTGCCACCATCAACGGAGCTCGGCCGTCGCGGACATCGTGGAAGGCGTGGCCGATGGCTTGGGCACCGGTGGCACAGGCCGTGGCCAGCGTCAGGCTGGGACCACCCATCCGCCACCGCGCCTGGATGTTGTAGGCGGCCAGGTTGTGGGGAAACGTGACATGGAGGTGGGGGGCAATCCGGCCCTCGCCCTTTTTCTTGTACGCATCGTAGGCGGCCAGGAAGTCGTCGTGGGTGCCGCCCATACAGGTGCCGACGACGGCACCGGCAGCGGAGAGGTCCGCCGCGGGATCGAGGCCGGCGTCGATCAATCCGGCCTGGAGGAGCGCATCGGCGGCCGCTTCGATGACCATGTGCGTAAACCGGGAAGCGTTGCGGGCGACCTTGCCCGACAACACCCGCTGTGGAACCCTGCTGCTGTCGACGTCGCCCCGGACGAGACACGCGTGTTCGCCGGGGACGAGGTTGGGCGCTCGCCGAATCCCGGTCTCGCCGGCGAGTAGGCGCCGCCACGTTTCCTCGACCGTCGGGCCGAGTGCGGTGACCGCCCCCATCCCGGTGACCACGACGCGCTCGCGTACAAAACCCGTAGCGGCAGGCGTGCCGTCGAAGGCCTTCCCGCATGCGTTGCAGAATCGCGCTCCGGTCGGGTTGGGCTGGCCGCAGCGGGGGCAGGACATTGACGGATCCTCATGAGTGCCGAACGCGACGCGGGCGAGGGGGACGCGGCCAGAACGGAGCGCGGGTCATCCCCGAGCACGATTGAGAAAGTATAGCGAGCGTCAAGGGACGGCAGCTGGCGGGGCCACCGTCGGGCCGTCCGGGCGTTCACGTTCAACGTCCGACCTCGTGATCGACGCTCTTGACGCATGGACCAGCAGTCCAACGGCTCGCCTCGGACGCCTTTGTCGCGCACGGGTTCGAGTGATGGGATCAGCGAGCCATCGGGAGCGGGTGCGCCGTCTCCATGAACGCGATCGTCTGCTCCAAATCGACGATGCCGGCATCGCTGCCGAGCCCCTGGATGACCAGCCCCGCGGCCGCAGTTCCCAGCCGACCCGCTCGTTCGAGGTCCCAGCCCTGGAGGAGCCCGACGATGAAGCCAGCGCAGTAGGCATCACCGCAACCGGTCGAATCCACGACGCTCACCTTGAAGGCCGGCAGCCGGATCTCCTCGATCCCGCCGGCGCCATTCTGGCGCGCAATGCTGCTGCCTTCCTCGCCCATCTTGAACACGGTGCAGCCGACGCCCTTTTCCAGGAAGAACCGGATGACATCGCCTCGTTCTTGGATGCCGCAGATCATCCGGGCTTCGTCCAGCCCGGGCATGAAGAAGTCGACATGGGGCAGGGCTGGCTCGATCACCGGCAGCAGGTCGGGCCGGTCGATCGCGATGAGGTCGAGGGTCACCGTGGTCGAGTTGGCCCTAGCGCGAGCCAGAATCTCCGCGGTTGGCGCCCCGTCGAGTTTCGGCATCAAATAGGTCCCGCCGAAGTGGAGGTGCCGAGCTCGCCCGATCGCCTCTTGGTCGAGGTCGGCAAGGGTCAGTTCGGCGTTGGCGCCGAGGACGTGGAGCGCCGGTCGCTCGCCGTTCGGACGGATCGGCAGCATCGTGGCCGAGGTCTGGACGCCGGGTTTGCGACGGAGTCCTGCGGTATCGATCCCGTGCCGCGCCATCGTGTCGAAGATGAAGTTGCCGGCGGCATCGTCGCCGATAGCTCCCATCGCGAGGACATCGACGCCGAGCTTGGCAAGATCGACGCTCGTACCGGCGGCGGTGCCGGCGACGGTGAGCCGGATCTCGTCGATGAGATCGACATCCTGGCGAGGCGGGAAGCGGGTGACGGGACGCCCGAGCACGTCGAGGATGTGGATGCCGAGAGAGACGACATCGACCGCGGGCGATGTCATCGTCAGACCGCTCCTGGGTTCCGTCATCGGACCGTGACGATTCCTACATATCCCATTAGCTCATACGTGGGAACCAATTAGGCTTCTCCGATGCAAGACTTCAATCCTTCCACGAGCGTCGCCCGAAACCCGGAGGCCGTCCACGCAGCGCGTCCAACGAACAGGCCATCGATACCCTCGACCGCGGCAAAAGCCGCAGCGTTGTCCGGGTTGACGCTGCCCCCGTACAGCACCGGTACCGCCTGACTGCCCCTTCCCAATCGATCGTACAAGGTGGTGCGGATGACGCCAACAATCGGAGCCACATCGGCGGGCTGCGCCGGCACCCCGCCTTCCCCGATCGACCAGACCGGCTCGTAGGCGATCTGGAGCAGCGGGATGGCCGCGGCGTCGGTCCCCTCAAGGGCGACCCTCAGTTGACGAGCGACGATCTCGGTTCCGGTCCCGCGGGATCGCTCATCGGCCGTCTCGCCGACGCAGAGGAGAACCCTGAGTCCGTGCTCCAACGCCGCGAGCACTTTCTTGTTCACGTCGCTGTCGGTCTCGTGGAACAAGTCACGACGCTCGGCGTGGCCGAGCAGGACCAAGTCGACCCCGAGCGCAACCAGCATCGGTGCCGAAATCTCCCCCGTGTAGGCCCCTTCGGTCGCCCAGTGCATGTTCTGGGCACCGACCCAGATGCCCGCCCGCTCCTGGCGGGCCAGTTCGGTGACGGCCGGGAGGGAGGTGAACGGGGGAATCACGAACCGTTGGCACCGCTCAGGAACCGGACCCGCGGCTGCGAGCTCCCGGTAAAAGTTGGCCGACTCGACGGGAGTCTGGTGCATCTTGAGGTTGGTGCCAAATAGGAACGGTCGCGGCGTCGGGTGCCCCATCTAGACTCCAGTCGGACGTTCCCGAGTAGGCGACGTCCTCGGTGATTGCCCGATCTCCTGGTGAGACGGAGCGGCTATTCGAGGTGCCCGCTGCTCGATCCATCCAACCGAGCCGACGCCTGTTTAAAGGCTCGTGGTCGATCCCGGCTCAATCGGCGGCGACCGCGGAGGCGGCGGGGAAGCTTGCCGGGAGCCGGTCTCCCTCTGGTCCGAAAAGCGTGATGCTCGCCGGGGGGAGCGCTACGAATACCTCGCCGCTCTCTGGGAGACGCGCACCCTGCTCGGGGCCAACCTTCGCCTTGAACGCTCGCTCGTCCAACCCCGGCACCGTCAGCGATAGAAGCCACTGCCCGCCGATCTGGACCGATTTCCGACTCAGCCGAGCAGGCACCGCGCCAGGTACACGATCGGTCGAGACGAGGACCTGCTCGGGGCGGATCCCCAACGTCACCCGACCCGGGGCCAACTGCGGGCCATCGACCGCCAGCGGTGCGGGCACAAGAGCAGAGACGAGGGTCAGGAAAGTGCCGTTGCCGTGGAGTTCGGCGTCGAAGAAGGCCATTCCCGGGTTGCCGAGAAACCAGCCACCGAACCGATCCGCCGGCCGGCTGTAGAGTGTTCGGGGAGCATCGCACTGGACGATCCGACCATCGCGCATCAGGGCGATCTGATCGGCCAGGGTCATCGCCTCCGTCTGGTCGTGGGTGACGTAGACGATGGTCTGGCTCAGCCGCCGGGTCAATTCCTTGAACGCCCGCTTGAGCTGCAGCTTGGCGGTGGCGTCGACGTTCGTGATCGGCTCGTCGAAGAGGATGATCCGGGGTTGCCTCGCCACCTCGCGGGCCACCGCCACCTTCTGCCGGGTCCCGTTGTCGAGGCGTCCGACATCCTTGTCGGCGGCGGCGGCGAGGCCGAGAACCTCAATCACCTCGTCGACCCGCCGCCGCCGCTCTGCCGCCGAAAGTTTTTCCGACTTCAACGGCAGTTCGATGTTCTCCCGGACGTTGATCCCCTTGTAGACCACGGGGTACTGGAACACCATCCCGATCTCGCGCTTGCGCGGGGGCAGACCGGTCACATTGCGCTCGCCAAAGAAGACCTCGCCGGCGGTAGCGACCTCCAGCCCCGCAATGATCCGCATCAGCGTCGTCTTGCCGCAGCCCGAGGGACCGAGCAGGCACGTCACGGACGAGTCCGGAAACGAGAAGTCGACATCGTCGAGGGCGACGACGGGGCCGAAGACCTTGCGGAGTCGCTCGACTCGGATATCAGCCATGACGTGTCAACACTCCATCGGACACCGCTCGGCCACTCCCGATCCGCTCGCCGCTGGCGTCGTCGAACAGTGCGAGATCCTCCGGACGGAGCTCGACCATCACCTCGCGGAGGTCGCCTGCCCTGAGGGTGTGCCGATCGACCGCCGTGAGGGTCTGGCCGGCGATCTCGACGTAGACGATCTCCTCGCCCCCGAGATCTTCCCGGAGCACGACCCGGGCCTGCATCCGTACCAGCCCGTTGCCCGCCGCAACTCCATTCGAGACCGGACGTGCGGCAGGAACCAGCCGCAGATGCTCGGGGCGGAGACCGACTGTGACCGATCCCGCCGGAATCGAGGCGACCGTGACCGGGGTCTCGAAAAGCTGCGTACGACACCAGGCACCGTCAGCCCGGCGCTCGACCACCGCGTCCAGGAAGTTCGCCGGGGGAAACCCAACCAGGGCCATCGTTCGTGCCACTCTGGGCTCCGCATAGAGCCGAGACGGCACGCCGGACTCGATGATGCGTCCACCGTCGAGCACCGCAAGGGTGTCGGCCAGGGTCATCGCCTCGACTACGTCGGAGGTGGTGTAGAGGAAGGTTGCCCGGGTCTCCGCCTGGAGCGCCCGGAGATCCTCGACGAGCTGCTCCCGGAGCTTGAAATCGAGACCGGCGAGGGGGTCGTCGAGGACGAAGACATCGGTCTGCTTGGCGATGCCGCGAGCGATCGCGACGCGTTGCTTCTGGCCACCTGACAATTGGTCGGGCCGCTTGCCCAGCAAGTCCGGTATTCGCAGCATCTCCGCCGCGCGCCGCACGACCGGTTCGGCCTCGGCGGCCCCGACACCCATGAGTTGGAGCGGGTAGGCGATGTTGTCGTGCACGCTGTAGTGTGGGTAGAGGGCGAACGACTGGGGGACGTACCCGATGTTGCGATCGGCGGCAGAGACCGCCGTCACGTCCTGCCCGCGGAGGAGAACGCGCCCCGAGTCCGCCTGCTCGAGACCCATCAACAGCCGCATCAGGACCGACTTGCCGGAGGCTGGAGGCCCATAGATGACGGCGAAATCGCCGGGCATGACCGCCAACGAGACGTCGTTGAGCACGTCGATCCGGCCGTACCGCTTGGCGGCGCGCTCGAACACCAGGATCGGGTCACGAACGGTCACCGGTTCACCCTTGCCGCCCGAGTCCGATCAGGACCGGGGCGAGCGCGATGCTGGCGACGATGAGAAGCGCGACGATGACCCAGGTCAGCGCGAGCAGTCCGAGCGACGAGCGGAAGTCGGAGCGGGGCGGAATGTTGCCGAAGGCGATCTGGAGGAAGGCGGCGACGACCAGGATCGGCAGGCCGATCTGGTAGAGCGACTTGTTCGCCTGCTGCCCGATCAGAACCATTCCGGCCAGCATCACCACGATCAGGATGCCTTGGAAGCGCGCCGCGAACGGCATCGTGGAAGCGGCGGTCGCGGCATTCGGGAGGACCCCGCCGGGAGCGACGGGGGCGAGATCGGCGGCAAAGGCCCGCCCCGAATCGGATGCCGTCTCGATCGCGGGGTCGACGGTTTCGACGGTCTGCACGGCGCTACACCTCGCCCCGGACGGTGCCGAAGGTCATGCCGACGAGCAGGTACTTCTGGAACAGGTAGATCATCACGATCGGGGGCAGCACGTAGATGGTCGAGAGGGCGGCGATGAAGGTCCAGTCGGTGGCGCCACCCTGCTTGAGCCCAGTCGCGAAGATGTAGGGGATCATGGTGGTGGTCTGGCCGCCGAGGATGTAGTTGAAGATGAACTCGTTCCAGACGAAGATCAGGTTGAAAATAGCGGCGGCGATCAACCCCGGCTTCACCTGGGGCAGGACCACCCGGAAGATCGCGTGGAGGCGGGAGCCGCCGTTGACGAGGGCGGTCTCGTCGAAGCGGAGCGAGACCCCGTCCAGGAACCCTTTCAGGATCCAGAGCGAGAAGGGGATCGAGAACATCACGTAGAAGAAGAGCATCCCGAGGAAGGAACCGGTCCAGCCGAGGGCGGAGTACATCAGGAAGAGCGGCACGAGCACCGCCGGCGCCGGCACCATTCGCACCGAGAGCAGGAGGAACATGATGAAGTTAGTGCCGGTCGGACGGTAGCGGGAGAAGGAGTAGGCGGCGAGGAAGGCGATCAGGATCGCGAGCAGGACCGATCCGATCGACATGACGAAGCTCATCGTCAACCGGATGTTGAAGTTCGGCGCCGCGAGCACCTTGCCGATGTTGTCGAGTGTCGGCGTGAAGAAGAACCGGAACTCGGGCGAAACCAGGTCGCCGCTCGACTTGAAGGCGGCCAGAATGATCCAGAACACCGGCGCGAAGAAGACCAGCGCGATCAGCCAGAGTACGGCGTGGTAGAGCCCCTGGGTCCAGCCGGCTCGTTGCTCGCTCATGTCAGTTGAGCCCTCGTCTCGCGGTAGTTGAGGACGTAGAGGTAGATGGACGTAAAGGCGATCGCGACCAGTAGGGTGACGACCGCGAGGGCCGAGGCGTCGCCCATCTGGAACGCCTCGAAGCCGGTGCGGTAGAGCGACAACCCGACGAACTCGGTCAGGTTGCCGGGACCCCCGTTGGTCATCAGGTAGGGGAGGTCGGTCGTCTTGAAGGCGTCGATGGTGCGGAGGAGGATGCCGAGCATCAGGATGAACTTGCCGTGGGGGAGGACGATGTACCAGAGCCGCTTGAGCCAGGGGAGGCGGTCCACCTCGGCGGCTTCCAGCTCCGCTTTCGGCACGGAGCCGAGGGCGGCGAGCGTCATCAGGATCATGAACGGGGTCCACATCCAGACATCGACCGCGATCGTCGCCCCGAACGCCAGGTTTTTGTCGCCGAGGAAGTCGAAGCGGCGCCCAATCACGGCCTGGGTGAAGTGGTTGACGACGCCGAAGCTGGGCTCGTAGATGAGCCGGTAGAAGGTGCCGACCGCGATCGGCGGCAACACCATCGGGGTGAAGAGGAGGGTCAGCGCGAGGCGCCGCCCCGGCATCTTGCCGCTGCCCCAGAAGAGGAGCCCGAGTAGCACTCCGAGCAGCGTCGCCAGTCCGACCGACGTCACCATGAACGTCAAGGTCCGTCCGATGAGCCCCCAGATCTCGGAACTTCGCCAAAGGTCGGTGAAGTTGTCGAACCCGACGTAGGCAGGTTCCCGCGACGAGGTCACCTTGTACTTGTAGAAGCTGACGCCGAGGAGCCAGACCAGGGGCACCACGTTCCAGACCAGGAAGAAGATCATGATCGGGGCGAGCAAGAGGGCCGGGAAGGCGCGGCTCCCCTCGATCGAGCGCAACCCGGCGAGGCGTCCCCTTGGAGGAGCGATTCCCTTCAATGCAGGGTGGTCGGGAAACGTGCCGATCTGGGCCATGTCAGCTCCGGATGGTGGGAGTGGGAGGCGGGAGCCGCTTGGGGCCAGGGCGTACACCCCGGCCCCATGACGATTGCGGCATTGGCGAACCGCCGGTCTCGAGTCCTCCGGCTAGATCGAGATGTCGGCGCAGGCCTCTGAGGGCTCGATCTCGGAGCGCTCGGCGTCGTAGAGGATGCCCTGCTGCTGGCAGGCCGTGTACTGCAGCGCGAGCATCGGGTCGTCGATCACGTCCGTCATGTAAGCGCCCCACGCCTCCTGCTGGGCCGCCAGCATCTCGGCGTAGTTCGGATCGTGCCAGAAGTCGCGCGACCGGGTGATCATGTACTTGTAGGAGCGGAAGTGCGGCTGCAGGTCCTCGTAGGCCGGATCGTTCAGGACCGCCTCGACGGCCGTATTGCCACCGCGGCGGGAAAACTCAAGCTGCGTCTCCGGCAGGTACCAGAACTTCATGTAGTCGATCGCGACCTGGAGGTGGGCCTCGTCGTTGAAGGCGTTGAGCACCCAGGGCTGGCCGCCCAGGGTGTAGACCCGGTTCAGGCTGTCGTCGGCCTGACGGAAGCCGGGAGGGGCGACGATCAGGACGTCGTCCGGGCTGACGGGCCGCGCCTCGTCGGCAACGCCGCCCTCGGCGTTCTGGTTGCGCATCTGGGGTCCGAGCGCCGACCACTGGAGGCAGGTGGCGATGGTGCCCGAGGTGAAGACGTCGACCTCCTCGGCGATGCCGTAGTTGGTCGCGCCCGGCGGGGCGTAGTCGAGGAACTTCTTGGATCGGGCCAGCCCGGTGGCGTTGACCTCGGTGTCGAGGATGCCCTCGACCTGGCCAGTTGCCGCGTCCCAGGCTTCGCCGCCGTTCGACCACATGAACGGGTAGGAGTAGCAGGAGACGAAGTCGTAGACCTTCGACCACTGGAGCGCGGTGCCGTAGAGGTTCTCGTCGGGGCGGGTGAAGAAGGAGATGATCCGCTCGTAGCGGTCGATGTCGACCTCTTCCCACTCCTCGAACGTCTGCGGCAGATCCTCGCCGTCGTGGGCCGCCATGTAGGCGTCGCGCTCGGCCTGGTCGCTGAAGAGGTCCTGGCGGACGAAGAGGGCGATGGTGTCGCCCTCCTGGGGGAAGCCCCAGAGCTGGTCGGAGCCGTCCGGGTAGACCCGGTAGGCCTGCTGAGCGGTGTCGGTGAACTTGATGTCGAGGTCGGGGTTCTCCGCGATGATGTCGTTCAGCTGAACGATCCAGCCAGGCTCGGCGAGGGCGCCCAGCCACTGCGAGTCGGAGATGATGATGTTGTACTGGGCGGAGCCGGACTGGAGGCTGGTGGCGGCCTTCTGGAAGAGCGACTCGAACGGCGCCTCTTCGAACGCGAAGTTGACGTCGTAGCCGTAGTTCTCCTGGGCGTAGGGCTTGAACAACTCCGTCGCCATGTCGACGCCGAGGCGGCTCGGTGGCCAGCCGGCGATGCCCAGGATCGTCATGTCGATCGTTTGCCCGGCCAAGGGGCTGTCGCCTTGGGCGCTGGCGCGCAGCCGGCGGCTGTAGCCAGGCCCGAAGTTCAGGCCCGAAACGGCCACTCCCGCGCCAGCGGCGGCCTTGAGCAGCCAGCGTCGGCTCGCGCGGCTCCGTAGCATCTCCGTCGAAGACACGGGGCACTCCTCCGCTTGTGATCTTCGGACGCGCCCGCGCGCCCGCACCCGTCCGACCGCGTCCGTCGCGGTCGAGTCGGTTCATCCTCGACACCGGAGGGCGCCAGGCGTCCTCCAGGGATTGACTCGTTCGGCTCGCTGTCGGTCACCGCGTGACGTCCGCTGGTGCAACGGTTCATGCGCTGGGCAGAGCAGACGGATTCGGGAGCGCTTGGCAACCACGGTCCATGGAGCGGACGAGCGCTACGCTAGCAAAGGGGTTTCGGCGGTGTCAAGCACGGCAGCGTTCTACCGCGTTTCCATGTAAGTGGAGGTCGCGGACGGGCGTCATGGTTCCGCCGATGGGACCGGTCGGAACCGGCGCACGGGATGGGGATGCACAAACCCGACGCCTCGCATCGCTGCGTGGTGGCGGAGATCATCCAGCCGCGAACGGCAGTCGGAATCGTCGGCCGAGGCGAGCCCGTTCCTGAGAATCCCTTGCAGTAGGTCGTGAGCTTGGAGCGGGGACCGCCGTGCCTCTACGAACCGAAGAGCGCCCGGCCGACTCTGACATGGGTCGCGCCCTCCTCGACCGCGACGACGAAGTCGTTGGTCATCCCCATCGAGAGGATGTCGAGGGGGAGTGACGTATCGTGGCGGAGCCGATCACGGAGTTCGCGTAGCGCCCGGAAGACAGGACGAACCGCTTCGGCATCTTCGACGAGCGGTGCGATCGTCATCAACCCACGGAGGGCGAAGGCGGGAGAGGCGCCAAGGCGAGACGCCAGGCCCGACGCCGCCTGGGGGTCGCATCCCGCCTTCTGCGACTCGCCAGCGACGTTGACCTGGAGCAGGACCGGTATCGGCCGACCCAGACGATCGGCTTCCTTCTCCAAAGCGTCGATGAGCGACGCCCGGTCGACCGACTCGATCAGGTCGAACAGGTGCGCGGCCGGTCGCGCCTTGTTCGATTGGAGCTGACCGATCAGGTGGAGCGTCGTGTTCGACGGCCGCGAACCGGCGAACTTCCGCTCGGCGTCGGCCACCCGATTCTCGCCGAAGTGGCGGATGCCGGCGGTATGCGCCGCGTCGACGGCGTCCCGGCCGACGGACTTCGAGACGGCGACGACGGCGATCGCCGTCGGGTCGCGATCCGCTCGCTCCGCCGCGGTCGCGATCGCTTCCCGCACCGCACGGACCCGATCGGCCACGGACACCTCGACGGTCTGCATGTCCGCTCAGACTTCCAGCGTGATGATGGCCGCAAACCGGCCGGTCGTCGGACCTTGGCTTCGGTGGGAAAACCAGGCGCCGCCGCTGCAACTGGTGCAGACGCCGGCTTGCTCGATGCGATGCGGCAAGAGCCCCACCCGCTCGAGTTGGGTGGCATTCGCCCGTACCAGGTCGAATGCAAGGCCACCGCCGTCCCGTGAGAGGGCCTGGGTGCCCCAGGGAGCGGCGGCCTGCCATGCCTCGGCGACGTCGCTACCGACCTCGTAGCAGCAGGCGCCGATCGCGGGGCCGATGTAGGCGAGCAGCTCCTCCGGTCTCGATCCGAATGCGCTCTGCATCGCACGAACGGTTTCCCCGGCCACATCGGCGACCGTGCCGCGCCATCCCGCGTGGACCGCGGCGATCGCGGGGCCGCGCCGGTGATCGCCCGGATCGACGAGGAGCAGCGGCAGGCAGTCGGCGTGGAGCGAGAAGAGGACCGGCCCCGCCTCGTTGGAAATGAGGGCATCACCCAAGCCCACCCGGCCCGAGTCCGGGCGGGCGCCGACTCCGGCGTCGTCCGAGCGCACCCGAAGGACCGCATTTCCGTGGACCTGACCGGCCGTGGCCAGCCGCGCTGGGTCAACGCCGACGACCGAAGCCCAAGCTTGCCGCATCTCCCAGGCGTCCTCCTTGTCGCGTGGCGGGCCGTACCCGACGTTGCCGTCCGCTCGTCCCATTCCTGGGATTCGCCGCGTAAGCCCGTGGGCGATCCCGGGCACGGACGAGAGCAGCGCGCTTCTCAGCGCCCGCGTCTCGACCAGGGGAAGAGCCGCTTCCAAGCTGGAAAGCCTCATCGTCCGGTCACGTCGCGCGCGGCATCGAGGATGATGCCATCGACGACCCGCTCGACCGGTGCTCGGTCGTCGGTGAAGACCTCGCCTCCCGGCTGGACTACCCGCCCGTTCCCGGTCTCACCGATCCACCTTGCCACCTCTCGAATCGGCGAGTCCGCGGCGAACTTAGTGGCATTGGGCTCGATGTTGGCGAGCGAGGACGGGGCGTTGGTCCCGATCAGGATCGTGTTCAGGTAGCGACCGACGTCGATCGCGTAGACGTGGTCGAAGGATGCCCGCATGGTGGCGGCGAGGGTATCGACGAGGCGAAAGTCGGTTTGGGTGCGGCCGACGTTGACGACGACGACCCCGTCTTCGGTCAGCTTGGCGGATGCTTCATCGAAGAACTCCCGCGAGGCGAGCTGGAAGGGAATGTAGGGCTGTCGGTAGGCGTCGACCGCGATGAGGTCATAGGTTTCGTCGCTCGTCCGGAGGGCGTAACGGCCGTCGGCGACGATGACATTGAGGTTGGGCATCTCGTCCAGACCGAAGTATTGACGCCCGACCTCGACGATCTCGGGGTCGATCTCGACGCCGTCGACCGCGATCGGGCCGTAGGCCGCCGAGAGCTGGCGAACCCCCGTCCCGCCGGCCAGCCCGATGAAGATGGCCCGCTGGACCGTCTCCGGTCCGGCAGCCTCGATCACGAGCGGCCCCGCCATGAAGTAATCCCACGGGCCGCCGGTGAGGAGGCGATCCGGGTCGTAGATGGAATGGACGGCGTGGCCGTCGTTGAGAATCAGCTTGGCGGCCCCGTCGTCGTCCACCACCTGGATGTAGTTGTAGGTCGATTCCCGCTCGTGGACCAGGGTTCCCCGGTCCGGCGGGCGGATGCCGCCGGGGTCGGCGGCGCGCGCGGCGAACGGCAGCAGCACGAGGGTCACCGCCACCATCGATGCCGGGAGGACTGCCCGCGTCAGCGCCAGACCGACGAGGGACGGAACGATCAGCAGGAGGGCGAGCACGAGGAAAGTCCGGGCGGTGCCGAGGATCGGGATAAAGATCAGCACCGGGAGAAAACTCCCGGCGATCGAGCCGGCGGTCGAGAGGGCGTAGATCGAGCCCGCGGTCTCGCCGGCCGAGCGGACATCGTGCATCCGCAGGCGGATCACGTACGGCGTGACGAACCCGAGCAGGGTCACCGGGACCGCCAGCAACAGGAGGGTACCGACGAGGGCCCCGTAGAAGGCGCCGACGTCGAGGTTCTGGAAGGCGACCAGCGACGAGCCGAGGATCGGGCGGGCGAGGATCGGCACGAGCCCGATCGCGATCGCGGCGACGGCGGTGATCGCGAAGAGAACCCTGGCACTCGGTCGACGGTCGGCGAGGCGACCACCGATCCAGTAGCCAAGCGAAAGGAAGGCAAGGGTGATTCCTATGATGGTGGCCCAGATGAAGGTCGAGCTGCCGAAGTACGGGGCAATCAGGCGGGACACGGTCAGCTCGGCACCGATGCTGGAAAGGCCACCAAAAAAGACGATGGTCCGAAGGAGCGCGGCCGGGACCACGGCGCGGCCGACGGCGGGCGAAACGACGGCGGACCCGCGGGCGTTGAGTGAGAAGGCGGGGGCGACGGGGTCGAGCCGGCCGGTGTCAGCGGAGGTGCGGGCCTTCATGCGCCGTAACGATCCCTGCCAGTTCGGGTGCTGCGGTCGGCACCGCCGGGAGGACGCCGCTCGGAGAGTATAGTTCGGTCTCCGCGAGGGGGGCCGGACCCCGTCTGTAGAGCGGGCATTCTGGACTCTCGACGACCGGCAAGTGGGCCGTCCACTGGTCCCGTCCGT
The DNA here is from genome assembly GCA_902806345.1 of uncultured Thermomicrobiales bacterium. Lineage (GTDB taxonomy): Bacteria > Chloroflexota > Chloroflexia > Thermomicrobiales > UBA6265 > CADCWF01. The sequence goes on along the minus strand of CADCWF010000175.1, from coordinate 2,213 downwards.
ACAGGTCCAGCCTTGACATCCGGGGTGGGGCGTGTACGCTAGGCGGTGGCCGCAGACCCCGCGTAGGCTGTTTTCGCGCGAGGGAAGCGCGAGCGGTCGACCCGCATTCGCAGGCGCGGAGCGGGGTAGGCAAAGGGAAGGAGTTTCCATCATGCGGATGATCGACACGACGGAGGCACGGCGGATGCTCGCCGGTCTGGCCGTCGCCGGTCTGCTCTCGGTCTCGGTTGCGGCGGGGGCCTCGGCTCAAGAAACGTCTTCCGCCGGGAACGGTGGCGGCTCGAACGCCAGCGCCGACGGCGGTGCGGTCGGCACGACTGATGTCGACAGCGGCGGCAACAGCGGCTCCACGACCGCGGTCGGGGACATCGTTGCGGGTGCCCTGGCGGTCGGTGGCGACGACATCGCCGCGAACATCATCGCCCAGATCCTCGGGAGCTAACGTCTCCCGGTTCCATGGAATGAGCGAGAACGCCGGCTGGGATCCTTCCCGCCGGCGTTCTTGTCGTTGCATGGGGCGACCATTCGTAAGGCAACCAAGGCGTGGAACCAGTGGCCGCGACCTCCGCAGACCTTATCGGCGAGGCAGAGGGTTGGATCGAGAACGTGCCGGAGCCGCAGGTCGGGTTGGAGGTTTCGGGCGGGGCGAAACAGGTCGATCTTGGGTAACCCAGAGAGTGTCAGGAGCATGGCCGGGTCGCAGACGTGCTCCGGGCACCGAAAGGCATGATCGAGGCTTGGGCCGATCCGGCTCGCCCGAACTGTCGGCACGAGTTCAACCCCGAGCGGCGGATCGTCGTCCATCGCGCATTGCGCCAGTGGCGGTCGCTCGGCTTTCGCGGCCAGCAGGCCCCAGCAGTTGAGGTTCGCCAACGTTGCGCAGTTCGACGGCGGCTTCAACCCGTGGTACGCCGCGGACTTCCCGGTCGATTCCGAGCCCGATGGCGCGGTCGGTGCGGGATGGAGTCGCCGTTCCGGCCCCTTTGCTTTTTTGCGGGTAATCAAGGTTATCCGCTATTCAATGAGAGCCGTGGTTCTTGAGGCCCGTATCGTTGTCCTACCCGTCTCGTCCCGGCGCTCAGCGCCCTAGGACGCCTCCGGCGGTCGACGCTCGCGGTCTTCGAGGACCTTGCCGAAGATGGCCAGCGTCGGCGCCCATAGACCGACGAAGATGCCGAAACGCTCCGCATTCGCCCGGTCGTTGCCCCGACGCGTCAGCCAGAGCAGAATCGACAACAGGACCGAGAGCATCGAGGCGGCGTAGGCCGTCGTCGAGTTCAAGCCGGACTTCGCAACGGCATCCATCGCTTCCTGTTCCTCCTTGTGGTTACGGCCCCGATCCTCCGCGGCGGGAGGCCTCCAGGGCGAGGGCAAACGCGACCAAGAGAACGGCCAGCGCCCAGAAACGGACGCGTTCCGGGCCTTCGACTGGCTGCTCACGGGCCACCACCGCCTCCAGATCCGCCGATCTTCCGCGATCGGCCGTCGCATGAAGGTAGCAGCCGAGAGACGGGGGATGGCGACCGGCCGCTACCGGCTCACAGCCGTCGCGCTACAGTCGGCGTTTGATACCCTGACGACCCGTCTGCACCCGCTGATCTCCAAAGCTTAAACATCCGGAGCTAGGTCAACGGCCTCGGCGATCCGTGCCCACGGACCCTCCTCCCTCGCATGGCCGACGTCGCCTTGGGTGCCGGGTCGGCTGAGAGGGCCGGCCGACGCATCACGAGACTGATTAATTTCCATACGTGGAAGGGTTCAACTCGTCGCTACGCGATCACAAGGATTCACGATCCGTGTTCGCCGCCGGAACCGGTCCACGGCCGGCCAGGCCGACCTTCGTCCGGCTTGCGCCGCGACCGATGTTCGGGTTCTCGGGCACCGGCAGCGGCACCCTCCTCCCCACCTCGTCCTCAAGCAAGAGGCGGTCAGCGACGATGAGGTTCAACCGTACTTGGCATCTTCACCGCCGATCCGGACATCAACTGTAACGGCGGCACAGCAGTGGCCTAGCCGATCCACTTCTGCTTGTTCGCCACGTAGTCGACCAGGATGTACTCCCCCAGACGATCCGGGGTCGCGACGAAGACCCGACCGCCGTTGATTCGCATCAGGTCGTTGACGAACTGCACCATGTAGGGAGAACGCTCCAGCATGAACGTGTTGATCGTGATCCCGTCGCGGGTGCAGCGGACGACCTCTTTCAGCGTCTC
>CADCWF010000174.1 GCA_902806345.1 uncultured Thermomicrobiales bacterium | reverse complement strand
AGGACGCCGCCGGCGGCGATGGCGGAGCCGGTCAGCGCGTAGGCGTGCAGCGGCAGGGCGGCGATGAGGGCGAAGTCGCCGGCGACCGAGACGAAGCCGGCGGCCCAGAGCAGCGCGAAATCCCGTTGCCGCAGCGGCGCCAGCACGCGTCCCCCTCGATCCGATCCCCGCGAACGGCCACCATGGCGGGTGGTCCGAAGGTTGTCGTAGCCGACCCCGCGGCCGTGCCTTGGTGAGTCCTGGTTCTCCGAATTCGTGCGGCGAGTGGTGCGGCCAGGGCCGGATGGCGGGCACCGACCGAGGGCTGCGCCGCCGCGGCTGGACCTCGATGGTCGTGGTGCGGCGGCGCAGGACCGTGGTGGAGTTTGCCCTATGGAGGCGGACACCGGGGGCTTGATGCGGAATCTGGGTCAACGGTTCCGGCACCGGGCAGCCGGCCCTCACCCCCAACCGCCACCCGCTCCGCGGGTACCCGGCCCGATGCGCGGGTCCCCGAGCAGAGCGGGGGCTCATGCCGACCCGGAAGTAGAACAATTCAAGCGGATTTCGTATGAGACCTGAAGTTCATCTTCGGGGCGAAGCGACGACGCCCGATGCATCCGGCAGAGAACGACCAATCGGGGTGTCCGCATCGGACGGGCAACCGCGCTGGCCCCCCTGATCCCGGGCGGCGCGGCTCGAGAACCGGCCCCGAACGAGCCACGTTGGTTCGCTCGACGGGAGAGAGCAGTCCGCCCGCCTCCCGCCCGCAGCCTGCCGGCGCCGCACCCGCCATACTTGGGCCATGGTTGCCCCGCTGACGCTCGTGCCGCCGCCCTCCGCCCGCCGCCGTCTGACCGACCGGGTCAAGCGGCTGGCGGCCGAGGCGGGGTTGGCCGTCGCCGCCGTCACCGACGCCGGGCCCTTCGTGGAGCTGGAGCCGGTGCTGCTCGGGCACATCGCCGCCGGCCGGGTGGCGGGGCTCGACTGGTTCACGCCGGAGCGGGCCAGTTTTTCCTGCGCCCCGCGCAACCTCCAGCCGACGGCGCGCTCGATCCTCGCCGTCGGCGTCGCCTACCGGGTGCCGGACGCCGGGAAACCCGACGACGGCGTGCCCCGCGGCCGGATCAGCCGCTACGCCCGCGGCGCCGACTACCACGGGCTGCTGAAGGAGCGGATGCGGGCGCTGCACGCCCGGATCGAGGCGGAGGTTGGGCGGCCGGTCGAGGCGCGGTTCCTGGTCGACACCGCCCGCATCGTCGACCGCGCGGTGGCCGCCCGCGCCGGGCTCGGCTGGTACGGCAAGCATTCGTGCCTGATCGTCCCCGGCCACGGCTCCTGGGTGCTGCTCGGCGAGCTGGTGCTGGACCTGGAGCTGGAGCCGGACGCGCCGCTCGAGCGCGACTGCGGCCGCTGCGTGATCTGCCTGGACAAGTGCCCGACCGGCGCCATCGTCGGTCCCTACACCGTCGACGCCCCGCGCTGCCTCTCGTTCCAGACGATCGAGCAGCGCGGCGCCATCCCCCGCGAGATCCGGCCGCTCCTCGGCGATTGGGTCTACGGCTGCGACGTCTGCCAGGAGGTCTGCCCCTACACCGGTGCCGCGAAGGAGCCGGCCGACCCCGCCTTCGCCCCCCGCTCCCTCGCCAACGCCTACCCGTCGCTGGCCTGGCTGCTGCGGATGGGGGAGGCGGAGTTCCGCGAGACCTACCGCGGGACGCCGGTGCTCCGGGCCAAGCGCCGCGGTCTGGCGCGAAACGCAGCGGTTGCCCTCGGCAACGTGGGCATGGAGGCGGACGTGCCGGTGCTGGCCGAGGCGCTGGCGGGCCACGACGAGCCGCTGGTGCGTGGGCACGCCGCGTGGGCACTCGGCCGCCTCGGCGGTCGCGAAGCGCGGCCGGCGTTGGAGCGGGCGCGGCGGCTCGACCCGGACGAGGGCGTCCGGGTCGAGGCCGAGGTGGCGCTGGGCGAGGCCGACTCGTGATGAGCCACAGGGGTCTTGTCGGGGACGGTCTGGGGGCTCTGCGGCCGAGCCCGGGGATCGATCCTCGGGCTGAGGCAACGACGCCCGCTGATGGCGTTTGCGACCATGACGCGGCCACCGCCTGGCCCGATACCCGGCCATCAATGGCCGGGCTGAAGCAACGAAGCCCCGTGAACGGGGCTGAAAACGGGCTGGGTCGGTGCCCCGGATCACTTCACCGGGTTGCAAAAGAGCTGCCCCCTTCGTCATCCCGAGCGGAGCCGGAGGATCTGGTGCGGCACTCCGAGACGACGAGATCCCTCGGCTCCGCTCGGAATGACGGACAGATGGCGCGGCCAACTGGTCCGCAACCCGCTGTAACGCAACCGCCGAGGCGGGTCCGGATCGGTGACGGGATCACCAACGCACCCCCGGAAGGGGGCTCGTCCCCGGTGCGGTCGCGGGGTCGATGACGACCGCCGCACCGTACGAGCGGATGCCTGACGACGTGTCGCCCCGATCGGTCGTCCCTCGCCCCTCCCCGATTGCCGCCGCCGCACGCGGGAGGCTCTGTCGCACCGGCCGGGTCTGCGACCGATATCCGGGTCGGACTACGGTTCCGGAATTGGCCGGCGGTCGGGGGCGCGCGATTGCCGACCGGTCGGTTTCTGGAGAGGAGGGCGCCGCATGGACGGAGGGCGGCTTCGGGTCGAGCCGGTCGGCCGGGATGACGCCCCGCTCGTCCACCGGCTGACCCAGGCGGCGTTCGCCGAGTTTCGGGGCGCGCTCGACCCGCCGTCCGGGGCGGACACGGAAACGGCCGACGAGGTGGCCGCTGCCATCGACGCCGGCGGTGCCGCAGTTGCCTGGATCGGGGAGGAGGCGGTCGGGGCGATCCGCTGGACGCCGCTGCCGGGCCATCTCTACGTCGGTCGGCTTGCGGTGCTGCCCGCCCATCGGGGGCAGGGCGTTGGGTTGGCGCTGGTGGCGTTCGCCGAGACCCAGGCGGCATCGCTGGAGCTGCCCGAGGTCCGGGTCGAGGCTCGCTCGGCACTGCCGGAGAACGCGGCGTTCTTCCAGGGGCGGGGCTTCGTCGTCGTCGAGGAGCGGCTCCACCCCCGCTCGCCGGCCGCGACGACCGTCGTGCTTGCGAAGCCGGTGCCGACGAGTGGCCCGGGAACAACATCATTCGTCGTAGGGATACCTGGTGCGCGGACCTCTCGTCCGCGCGAATGACTCCCGGGGTCACCACCTCGAGGCGCGAGCCCAGCCGCCACAACGCGCCTACTGCAGCTTGCAGAAGTCCCGATCCTCCGACGGCACGGTTCCCTCTCTCATGCCGCAGCGGGAGAGGGGGCGAGGGGGTGAGGGCTCGCTGCCGCTGCGGTCAAATGCTCCGCAGTTCAGCCTTCGGTGGTTCGCGCGCGCTCGGGCAGCATCCGCCGGAGGACACCGAACCAACCGGCGAGCAGCGCGACCTCCAGCACGGCGTCGAGGAGGTAGACCGGGCGGATCCGCCGCTTCGCGACGTAGACGACGTCGACCGCGGTCAGGGCCGCGGCGTTGCCGGCCGCCAGGGTCGCCACCTCCGGCCCGACCCGGTCCCGCTCGGCCGCCAGCAGCAGGGTGCCACCCGTCACCGTGATGAGCGCGCCGACCGCCTTGACGAGCCATTTGTCGGTCTTCCGCCCGGTGATCCACTCGAAGGAGCGGATGTGCAGCAGCGGCCAGATGCCGGTCACGAGGTAGTACCAACCCATCAGCCGGGCCAGCCGCCGGGCGTCCTGCCGATCGTCCATCGGGCCTCCTCCAGGCCGGGGTGCCGCCGCGATTCGGGTTGGCGTTTCGGGTGCTTGTGGGGGCGGCCTCGCGGCCGAGCCCGGGGCTTCAGCCCCGGGGTGAGGCGACGAAGTCCCTCCGGGACTGAGACCGGACCGGCGATCCATTCCCGGCCTCGGAGCGGATTGGTCGCCTCCGCCTCGGACCGCCGGCGAATGTTGGCTACCCCTCCCCCGCCCCCTCTCGCGGGATTGACATCCCCATCGCGTGGTAGCCGTTGTCGACGAAGATCGTCTCGCCGGTGATCGCCCCGGCGAGGTCGCTCGCCAGCAGGAGGGTAGCGCCGGCGACGTCCTGCTGGCCGAACGGCTGGGCCAGGGGGGCGCTGTCGGCCAGGGTGTTGTACATGTTCTGGAAGCCGGGGATGCCCCGCGCCGCCGCCGTCTTCATCGGCCCGGCCGAGATCGCGTTGACCCGGATCCGCTTCGGGCCGAGGTCGCCGGCCAGGTAGCGGACGGTCGCCTCCAGGGCCGCCTTGGCGACCCCCATCACGTTGTAGCCGGGGAAGTAGCGGTCGGCGCCGAGGTAGGTCAGGGTGATGATGCTGCCCCCGGGCGGCATCAGCGGCACGATCCGCTGCGCCGCCGCCACCAGCGAGTAGGCGCTGATGTCGAGGGCGGTGTCCCAGTCGGCGCGGGTCGTCGAGAAGAAGTCGCCTTCCATCGCCGCCCGCGGCGCGTAGCCGATGGCGTGGACCAGGACATCGACGGTGCCGACGTCGCGTCGGAGCGCCTCACCGACCGCGTCCAACTCCTCGTCCGAGGCGACGTTGCAGGTGTAGCCGAAGCCGCCGGGGTGCTGGGCCAGCAGCGCGTCGGCGTCGCGCTTGGCGCGCTCGTCGACCGTCGTCAGCGCCAGCCGGGCGCCCGCCTTCGCCATCGTCTCGGCGATGTGGTAGGCGCTGCTCCACTTGTTCTGGATGCCCATCACGACGCAGGTCTTGCCGTCCAGCAGCTTCGGCACGCCCGCCGCCCCGTTCTCCGCGCCCACGTCCGCCATCTCCGGTTGCCCCTCCGCCGCCGGCGCCGCGCGCGGCGCCGCAAACCCGATCGGTGGTGCATGATACCCGCCGCGCCAGCCGCCAACCGTGCCCAAGGAGGCCCCGTGAGCGAGCGGACCGAGTCGACCGCGGCCACCGTCCCCGTCTTCGACGGCCACAACGACACCCTGCTCGACCTGGGGGTGGCCGGCCGCTCCTTCTTCGAGCGGTCCGACGCCGGCCACATCGACCTGCCGCGGGCCCGCGAGGGCGGCCTCGCCGGCGGCCTGTTCGCCGTCTTCGTGCGCGACCCGAAGGCGGCCGTTGAGGAACCCCAGGAGATCGACGACGAAGCGGCGGACGCTGACGGGGCCGACGGGCCGGACGACACCGCCGCCGCGATCGGCGCCCCCCGCTCCCGCTACGCCTCGGTCGAGCGGATGCCGCCGCCGATGCCGCTGGA
>CADCWF010000173.1 GCA_902806345.1 uncultured Thermomicrobiales bacterium | reverse complement strand
CAAACCGATGCCGATGGGCCGTTCCATCCGTTCCTCCTCTGGCCGATAGGCGTTCGCCGATAGGGACGACCGGTCGGGGACAGCGGCGACCGCGCCCGCGGCGCCGGGGACGATCGGGTTGCCGGGCGCCGAGCGGGGCCCGGCCCGCGTGGTCCGTCATCCCGAGCGAAGTCGAAGGATCTCTCCGACTCCCGCATCCACCTTCCGAGTGACGCCGCTGCGGAAGACCCTTCGCCGTTCCTTGGGATGGCGGGGGCTTGGACAGGCGAAGCGTTGGCACGAGCAACGTCGTTGACGACTGTTGCAACACCGTCGGCCGCGGTCCGCCGAGTCGGCGTTCGACCTAGGCCACCGGCGCTTCCGGCGCCAACTCCTTTCCCAGCCGGTCGAGCGACGCGATGATTCGGTCCTCGGCCGGGTCCGAGCGGGCGTCGGGGATCAAGCCGCGGGCGTCGAGGCGGCGGATCATCTCGGGCGCCGCCTCGGCCAGGGCGATCTTCGGCTGGAACTCCGGGATGTCGCGGCGGATCGGGGAGAGGTCGTAGATCCGGTTCCAGCGCGACTCGCGGGCCAGCAGCCCGGTCCCCTCCGGCCACGCTCCGATCAGGAGGTCGGCCGGGGCGTCGACGAAGACCGCCGGTCTGCCGACCGCCGAGGCGATCTGCTCGTGGTAGTCGCGCCAGGTTGCGAGCTCGAACCGGGTGATGATGTAGGTCTGGCCGACGCAGCCGGGGCGGCCGACCGCGGCGGCGATGCCGACCCCGGCGTCGTCGGCGTGGCAGTGGGACCAGATGAGCTGGCCGTCGTGGGCGACCAGGATCGGCAGCCCCCGCCGGATGCGGTCGATCCAGGTCGACTCGAAGCCGAGCTGGCGCAGGATCCGCGGCTGGCGGCCCCAGGTCTGGGCCGGCATGAAGACGGTCAGCGGCAGCTCGCCGCGGGCATGGGCGGCGGCGAAGACCTCGTCGGCGGCGGCCTTGCCGAGGGCGTAGGCATCGCCCGGCCGGCGCGGCGAGGCGGCCGCCATCGGCAGCTCGGCCGGCTCCCCGCCGAGGGTGGCGACGCTCGAGATGTTGACGAAGTGCTCGACCTCGGGGAAGGCCCGGAGGTCGCTCTCGGCGTCGGCGGCGTCGAAGCAGATCATGTCGACGGCGGCGTCGAACCGCTCCCCCCGCATCGTCGCCTCGAACGCCGCCCGGTCATTGCGGTCGCCGCGGAGGACGCGGACGCCGTGCGGCAGCGCCTCATCGGCGAGCCCCTCGCCGCGGAGATCGGTCGTCCCCCGGTTGTAGACCGTCACCTCGTGGCCGAACTCGAGGAGCGCCTTGACCACCCCGAGGCTGATGTTGCCGGTTCCCCCGACGACGACGACCCGCATCCCGACCCCCCGAGCGGATAGCGGATAGGGCGTAGGGGAAAGGAGGACGGGGGCCGCCCTCCCGACCGTCGTTCTCCTATCCCCTATCCCCTACGCCCTATCCGCTACTCCTTCAACGCGCCGGCCGTCAGACCCGACACGACGTAGCGCTGCATGGTGATGTAGAGGAGCAGGATCGGCAGGATCGCGATCAGGATGCCGGCGTTGAAGAGGGTGAAGTCGGACGAGTACTGGCCCTGGAAATTGAGCAGCCCGAGAGGAACCGTCCGCAGCCGCTCGGAGGAGAGCATCACCAGGGCAATCAGCAGCTCGTTCCAGGTGTGGAGGGCGTCGATGATGAAGAGCGTCGCCAGCACCGGCAGCGACAGCGGCAGCACGATCCGCCAGAAGATCTCGAACTCGGAGGCGCCGTCGACGCGGGCGGCGCTGACGACCTCGTCCGGGATCTGGTCGAAGAAGCCGCGGAGGACCAGGATCTGGAACGGGAGGCCGAAGGCGATGTAGGGCGGGTAGAGGGAAGGCAGCGAGTTCAGCCAGCCGATCTGGCGCATCGTCGTGAAGAGCGGCACCAGGGCGACGTGGATCGGGATCGCGAGGCCGATCAGGAAGAAGATGAAGACGGGGGTGTCGAACCTGAACCGGAGCTTCGCCAGCGGGTAGGCCGCGAGGGCGGCGACGGCGATGCCGAGCGGCACCTTGGTCAGCGTCACCAGCAGGCTGTTGCCGAAGTAGGTGCCGAAGCCGCCGACGTCCCAGGCGCGGACGAAGTTCTCGAGCACGATCCCCTGCGGCAGCGAGTAGACGCCGTTCATCGCGAGGTCGGCCCGGCTCCGCAGCGAGGTGAAGACGACCGAGACGAAGGGGGCCAGCCAGAGGAGGACGAAGCCGCAGAGGGCGGCGAAGACGAGCGCGTCCCAGCCGTTCAGGCGGCGCCGCCTCGCCGTTCGGCCAGCGCCGATGGTCGTCACGCTCATGCCCGCCGCCCTTCCCGGCCGGCGCCGGCGGCCCGCGCCGTCACCGCCGCACCATCGATCGGATGTAGGGGATCGCGAAGGCGATCGAGATGACCGCGATCACCCAGGCCAGGGCCGAGCCGTAGCCGATGTTGAAGTACTGGAACATGTTGAAGTACATCCAGGTCGCCAGGGTCTGGGTCGACCAGGCGGGGCCGCCGTTGGTCATCGAGTAGATCAGGTCGAAGACCTTGACCGCCTCGATCACGCCGAGGGCGACGACGATGACGTGCATCGGCCGCAGCCAGGGCAGGGTGATCGCCCGGAACGTTTCCCAGCGGCCAGCGCCGTCGATCCGGGCCGCCTCGTACTGCTCGTTCGGGATCGCCTGCAGGCCGGCCAGGTAGAGCAGCATCGGGAAGCCGGTCCGCTGCCAGATCCCCGTCACGATGACGGCGCCGAGGGCCGTCTCCGGGCTGCCCAGCCAGCCGCTCGCGAAGCGGCCGAGGCCGACCCACTCCAGCACCTGGTTGACCAGCCCGAAGGTCGGGTTGTAGAGCCAACTCCAGATCAGCCCGACCGCGACCAGGGGCAGGACACCCGGGGCGTAGATCGCCGATCGGAAGAAGTTGCGGCCCGGCAGCTTCTGGTTCAAGGCGACTGCCAGCAGCAGGCCGAGCGCCGTCGGGATCAGGACCGTGGCGACCATCCAGACGATGTTGTTGCGCAGCGCGATCCGGGCGACCGGGTCGTTGAAGAGGATCTCCTGGTAGTTGCCGAGGCCGACGAAGGCGCGGTCGGCCGAGAGCCCGTCCCAGCGCAGCAGGCTGAGCGCGAGCGAGGAGACGACCGGGTAGACGAGGAAGCCGAGGTAGATGAGCAGCGCCGGCAGCATGAAGAGCCAGGGGGTTGCCACCCGCCGGGCCTTCGCCAACGGAAGCACCCGCGCCGGCGCCCTCACCGCCGCCCGCTCCGGGACCCGGGCCGGGCCGGCGGCGTGCTCTCGCCCGTGCAGCATGCTGGTCGTCCTTTTCGAGGCGATGAGGGCCGCCCCCAGCCCAGCCGGGGCCGGCGGGCCTTCCCCCGCCGGCCCGGCCGATCGGCTGGCTCCTCGGACCGCATCCCGGCGACCGCCCGCGGTCGGGGGGCCGCCGGGACCGCGGGCACCCGGCTAGCGGCCCTGCTGCTGGCGCCAGGCCTCGGCGGCCTGCTCCATCTGGGCGGCGCCTTCCTCGGGGGTCAGGTCGCCGGTGATGATGCCGTCCTGGACGGCGAAGAACTGGCCCATCAGCTCACTGTCGAAGACCTGATCGGTCGGCGGGTAGGTCCCCAGCTCGGTCAGCAGCTCCTGCCAGTGCTGGGCGTAGGCGTCGTCTTCCGGCACGGCGCCGAGGGTCGCCGTCGAGCCCTCGACGTCGAAGTACTTGGTCTGCTGCTCGGGCTGGATGAACCAGTTGAGGAACTCGGCCGCGGCGTCGGCCTGCTCCGAGGCCTGGGCGATCAGGATCTGGTGGGGAAAGGCCGAGATCCGCAGCGGATCGCGGTCGGTCGGCGGCGGGAAGAAGTCGAACAGGGCCGTGTCGAGGCCGGTGTCGATGATGATCGGCCCCAGCCAGTTGCCCTCGAAGACCATCGCCGCCTGGCCCTGGTAGAAGGGCACCCGGGCGTCGTCCGGGGAGACCGCCAGGAAGCCCGGCACGATCCACTCGTCGTCGACCCACCGCTTGAGGTGGGCGTAGGTCTCGACGACCTCGGGCCGGTCCCAGCTCTCCTCCAGCGCCAGCATCTGGTCCTTCAGCTCGGGGCCGGCGGTGACCTCCAGGAAGTAGTCGACCAGACGCATCACGTTCCAGCCGAACTTGCCGCCGAGGGAGAGCGGGGTGACGCCGGCCGCCTTGAGGGTCGTCGCGGCCGCCTCCAGCTCGGCGAACGTCTGTGGGATCTCGATCTCGTTGGCGGCGAAGACGTCGGTCCGGTACCAGAGCCCCATCGACTGGAGGGCGACCGGGACGCCGTAGAGCTCGCCATCGACGGCGATCGCGTCCATCGCCGCCGGGACCAGCATCTCGGTCCAGCCGTACTGCTCGTAGTAGGGGGCCAGCGGCAACGCCTGATCGCTGCCGACAAACGCCTCGCCGAGCGACCCGCCCCACGACATGAACATGTCCGGCGCGGCGCCGCCGGCGATGGCGGTGCGGACCTTGTCCAGGTACTGGACCCAGCCGGAGCCCGGGGTGCTCTCGGAGACGATGACGACGCCGGGGTTGACCTGGCTGTACTCGTCGAGCGCATCCTGGAGGAGGTTCCCCTGGGTCCCCCCCAGGAAGTGGGCGAAGCGGAGCTCGGTCGTCTCCTGGGCGGCCGCGGTCGGTGCCCCGAAGCGGCCGGCCAGGGCCGTCCCGGCGGCCCCGCCGGCGACCTGCAACATCCCTCGGCGCGAAAGCGAACGTGCCACGGTGCACCTCCTGGACGACTCGGCGACGAGCCCGCGGTTAGGAACCAACCGGTAGGATGGTATGCCAATACTAGGACTTCGCCGTCCGCTGGTCAACTCTCCTCGGCAGCCGGCACGGCCAGCCCGAGTCAGCCCAGCGGTCGGCCCCCTGTCCCTCCTGCTCGGCCGTCCCCGACTCCACCAAACGGCCGCACCACCCGATTGACGGACCGGATGGCCTTCCCATAGAATCGGGACATGGCCGTAGGTATGCGGCATACCAATTGTTGCGGTGGGGCGAGCGGCGGTACGGACCGACCCGACGGGCTGGCGTCCGTCCCGCCCACCGGTAGGAGGCTAGCAACGTGGCCGAGGACCTCTTCGATGCCGTCTACGGCTGCCTCATCGGTGGCGCCATCGGCGACGCCCTCGGCGCCCCGGTCGAGGGCCACTACTACGCCGACATCCGCG
>CADCWF010000172.1 GCA_902806345.1 uncultured Thermomicrobiales bacterium | reverse complement strand
CTGGTCCTCTTCGTGACGATGGTCTACGGGCCGATCGCCGCCTTCCTGGTCGAGTCCTTCCCGGCCCGGGTCCGCTACACCTCGGTCTCGCTGCCGTACCACGTCGGCAACAGCTACTTCGGCGGCTTCCTCCCCTTCATCACGACCGCGGTCGCGGCCGGGGCGGCGGTCGCCGTCCAGAACGACCCTGACTCCTTCTGGGCGGGGCGGGCCCAGTACGCCGGGCTGATCTACCCGGTCGTCGTCGCGGTCATCACCTTCGTCATCGGCACCTGGCTCCTGAAGGAGACCTACCACAACTCGATCGACGCCGAGGTCCACGAGCCGACCGAGGCGAAGGCCAACCCGCTGGTGCTGGGGATCCTGATCGGCCTGACCGTAGCGGCGCTGGTGCTGGCCGACCAGTTCCTGCTGCCGACGGTGACCCCGGCCGGGCAGCCGCCCTACGTCCAGACGGCGTTCCGCTTCCTCGCCCTGGCGATCGTCCTCGTCGTCGCCTTCGTCGTCTTCTCCGGCCGCAACCGGCGGCGGAACCAGGCGGCCGGCGCCCCGGCCGACTGAGGGGCCACGCCGTCTCGCCGAGCGCCGGCCGGAAGCCCCCGGGTCTTCGGCCGGCGCTCGGCGCGCCCGTCGGTCGGCCCCATGGGTGGGTGGAGAACCCAGGCCGTCGCGAGCCTGCTTCTGCAACAACCGTGCGACGGCCATGCGCGGCGCGCCCCGGCCGCCGCGGGCCACCTCGAACGGCGCCTCCTTGGCACGCATCCGCTCTTCCGTGAGCCCAATTCCCCTCAGAACTTTGACTGCAGTGTCACAACGCCGAGTCGGGCGTCGATTGGCACGCATTCTGCGCTGGTTGTCTTCGAATCCCGCACCGATGACAGTGCCACCGCCCGGGGACGGGGGGCGGCCGACTCGACCGGCGGCGACGCCGGGGCAGGGGCAGGAAATGCGGAAGTTGTTGCGCGACTACAACCTTGGCGTCGTGCTGTTCGTCCTGTTCGCGGCCAGCTGGGTCGCCCAGACGTGGTTCGGCTGGCGCGAGTTCGTGGCGGAGCAGGCCGGCCACGGCGAGGCCGCCGCGGTCTTCGGCGACGGCGGCTACGTCTGGGCTTGGGCGCGGACGACCTTCGAGAACTGGGAGTCGGAGTTCTTGCAGCTCTTCGCGATGGTGACGCTGACGTCGTTCCTCGTCTTCCGCGGCAGCCCGGAATCGAAGGACGGCGACGAGGAGATGCGGTCGGCCCTGGAGCGGATCGAGCGGCGGCTTGAGGAGGTCGCGCGGACGACCCCGACGACCGACGCCGAGCGGACGATCCGACCCGTACCGATGCCGCGCACGGGCACCTCCGGCGACTAAGAGCGACCGGCAATAGGCGATCTTCGTGGTCGTGCCGGGGAACTCGTAGGGGCAAAAAACGGCGAACGGGCGCCCTGCCTGCCCCGCGTCCGGCATCGGGCAACCAACCCACCTGGCCTATTGCCGGACGCTCTAAGGATCCGCGTCGTGAGACGAAGCCTGGACAACGGGGCCGACGCCGGACTGGCGGGAGGTCGCCGAGCAGCTTCTCTCCTCGCAAAATAGGCGGGGGAAGACCGACGCGAGTCGCGGCACGCCGGTTGCGAACCGTTACTCGAACATTTGATCGCATCGCTCCGATGCGACCACGACGGGAGGACCTCCATGCCCCTCGAAGACCTCCGCCAGAGCCCGACGATGGCCCGCCTGCTCGACGCCCTCGACCAGGGCGAGGACATCGGCCACCGCGGCCGCTTCACCTTCGCCGCCGTGGCCGCCCGCTTCCTCCCCAAGGAGGAGGTCGTCGCCTGGCTCGAGAAGGGCAGCGGCGAGGGCGAGCACGAGGCCAAGGCGCTCGTCCAGCAGGTGACCGAACGCGGTTACAACCCACCCTCCCGGCAGCGCCTCCTGGACTACAACAAGGAACAGGCGTTCCAGATCTGCCCGACCCCGGACGACCCCGACACCTGCAACCTCTACCGGGAGCTGACGATGCCCGAGGAGGTGATCGAGGACATCGAGGAGTACCGGGAGCAGCAGTTCGAGGCCGAGGAGCAGGGCGAAGCGGCCCCGGCTCGATAACGCGGGACCGATCCCCGCCGCCGGTCGGGCCTCCCTCGTTGGAATCGGGAGCCAGAGGCGGACCCGATCCGGTTGACCGCCGGTGTCCCCGCTCCCTCCCAAGGGAGCGGGGAGACCGGCGTTTCGGAACAGATACGGCGTTCTACCTGACTCCGCCTGGTGTCCCGGCGCGGGCGAGGACTTCCGTCAGCGTCAGCGCCTCGGCGGCGGCCGTCGCGGGGTCGAGCCCGGCGCCCGCGGCCGTGGCCGCCGCGAGCGCCGTCGGGTCGAGTGCGGCGCCGAGGAGGGCGGCGGTTTGGTCGCGGTCGGCCCGGTCGTCCGGCGGTAGGGGCTGGCCGGTCCGCTCCCGCGCCGCCCCGGCGGCTGCGAGGAGGCGGGCAGCGGCCCCCGGCTCCCTGGTCGCGGCGAGGGCCGCCACCTCTTCGAGCCCGCTCGCCACCGCGAGCGGGTCGTCCAGCTCGCGGGCGAGGGCGAGGGCGTCGCGGGCGAAGGCAACGGCGGTGGTAGGGTCGCCCGCCTGCCTGGCGACGGCGGCCAGGTTGGAGCGGGTATTGGCGACGGCACGCCGTTCGCCCAGCTCCTCGAACAGGGCCAGGGCCTCGTCGTAGAGCGCCCGCGCCCGGGCCAGGTCGCCCGAACGGTGGACGGCGACGCCGAGGTTGCCGAGGGTGGCGGCGATGCCCCAGGCGTCGCCGATCCGGCGCCGCAGGGGAAGCGCCTGTTCCTGCAGGGCGATCGCCCCGGCCAGGTCGCCCCGTCCCCGGGCCACGATGCCGAGGTTGTCGAGCACCGCGGCTTCCCGTCGGAGGTCGCCCAGCGCCCGGAAGATCGTCAGACCCTCCCGGTAGCGGGATTCGGCGAGGTCCGCTTCGCCCCGCTCGTCGGCGACGATGCCGAGGTTGGCGACGGCCGCGGCTCGGTCCTCGTCCTCGCGGGCCAGCACCAGCGCTTCCCCGAACCGTGCCTCCGCCGTCGCCAGGTCGGAGCGACGGTGGGCGACGTGGCCGAGGAGCATCAGCGCCCGGACCGTCCCCGGCCGGTCTCCCAGACCCTCGCGGAGGGCCAGCGCCTCCTCCAGCAGGGTCGTCGCCCGCGCCGCGTCGCCTTGCATCCGGGCGATGCTGCCGGCCCCCTCGGCCGCCTCGGCGCGCAGGGCGGCCACGGCGTCGAGGGCGGCGGCCAGCGCCCGCTCCAGCCAGGCCCGTCCCTCGCCGTAGGCGCCGCGGGCGTCCCAGAATCGCCAGAGGGCGACGGCCAGGCGGAGAAACGTCTCGGGGTCGTGGTTGCGGTCGCTGACCCAGGCGAGCGCCGCCCGCAGGTTGTCGTGGTCGGCGTCGAGGCGGGCGAGCCAGGTGCCGGCATCCGGCCCGGCCAGGGCCGGCGCAGCGGCTTCGGCCAACGCCAACATGGCCGCGCCGAGGCGTTGCCGCGTTTCGGCGCCCTCCCCGGCGGCCTCCAGCCGCTCCCGCGCGAACTCGCGGATCGTCTCCAGCATCGCGAAGCGGATCTCGCCGTCGGGCGTTTCCGCTTGGGTAACCAGGCTCTGCTCCGACAACGTCTCGAAACCGGCGAAGGCGTCCAGCCCGCCGTCCGGGTCGGCGACCGCCTCGGCCGCCTCCAGGGTCCAACCCCCGGCGAAGACCGCGAGGCGGCGGAAGAGCGCCTGCTCGTCCGGACTCAGGAGGTCGTGGCTCCAGTCGATCGTCGCCCGCAGGGTGCGCTGGCGGTCCGGCAGGTCGCGCGCACCGCCGGTCAGCAGCGGCAGGGCGCGGTCGAGCCGCACCAGCATCGCCTGGGGCGAGAGGAGGCGGACGCGGGCCGCGGCCAGCTCGATCGCCAGCGGCAGCCCGTCCAGCCGGCGGCAGATCTCGGCCACCGCCGGCGCGTTCTCCTCCGTCACCCCGAAGTCGGGGCGGACGGCGCGGGCCCGCTCGACGAAGAGGCGGACGGCGTCGTAGTGGGAGAGTTGGGCGGGCGAGGGCGGCGGCTTGCGTCGGGGCAGCGGCAAGGGCGGCACCGGCAACTCGCGCTCGCCGCGAAGCCGCAGCGGCGCCCGGCTGGTCGCCAGCACCACCAGCCTCGGGCAGGCGGCCAGCAGCCCCGCAACGAACGGCGCCGCCTCCGGCAGGTGCTCGACGTTGTCCAGCACCAGCAGGAGCGCCCTGGCGTGGAGGGCATCGGCCAGCGTCTCCGGCAGGGGCCGCCCGTCGTCGCGGAGGGCGAGCGCCTCGGCGACCGCGGCCGGGACGAGGGCCGGGTCGGCGACCGGGGCCAGCGGCACGAAGAAGACGCCGTCCGGGTAGGTCCCGGCGGCGAGCAGGGCGGCGGCGGCGGCGAGCGCGAGACGGGTCTTGCCGGTGCCGCCCGGACCGGTCAGCGTCAGGAGCCGGGGAGCTACCTCCGGCGAGGCGAGCAGCTCGACCACCGCCTCCACCTCCCGCGCCCGGCCGAGGAACGGGGTAGGCGGCTGGGGCAGGTTGTTGGGGCGGGCGTCGACGCTCAGCAGGGGCGGGAAGGCGGCCGGGAGATCCGGGTGGAGGAGCTGGAAGACGCGCTCCGGTTCCCGCAGGTCGCGCAAGCGGTGCTCGCCGAGGTCTCGCAGGGAGGCCCCCTCGGGCAGCGCCCCCCGGGTCAGGAGCTGGACCGCCTGGGTGAGGAGTACCTGGCCGCCGTGGCCGGCCGCCAGCAGGCGGGAGAGGCGGTTGAGGGGGGCGGCGAGGTAGTCGCCGCGCGCGTCCGGCGCGGCGTCGCCGGCGTGGAGCGCCATCCGCACGCCGGGCATCCCGCCGGGGCTGCGTGCTTCGGCCAGCAGCGCCCGCTGGCCGTCGAGCGCGCCGGCGAGGGCACCGCTCGCCGTCGGGAAGGCGGCCTGGACGGCGTCGCCGACCGTCTTGAAGAGGACACCGCGGTGGGCCTCGATGGCCTCCCGCAGGAGGGCGAGGTGGCGGCCGACGAGGGCGTCGGCGGCGGTCGCGTCCTCCTCCCAGCGGCGGGTGCTCCCCTCGATGTCGGTGAACAGGAATACGACCGTGCCGGACGGGGGGCTGGCGGTCGGGCGCTCGGGGCTGGCGGGCACGGCGTCTCCGGCTGAAGGGGGGCGGCGGTCCGGTCGGGTGGCGCGAGTATCGCATCGCCTCGTGG
>CADCWF010000171.1 GCA_902806345.1 uncultured Thermomicrobiales bacterium | reverse complement strand
GGGCCACCGTCCACGGCCTCGTCACCCTCACCATGTCCGGGCGCTTCACCCGCGAGGAGGGCGCGGCGCTGGCCGCGCTCGCCGGGCGCAACGCGCTGGCGGCGATGACGAGCCCGCCCCCGGCCGCCGGCCGGGGTGAGGCGGTGCCGGCGTGAACCCGACGCTGCCCGCCGGCCCCGACGGCCGGAGTCCGCCAGTCGCCTGAACCGAGGCACACCAACCCAGGATCGATGACGGATCGAGCCGCCGCCGGCCGGTCACGCTGCCCACTTGCCCGAATGCCCCGACGGGGGTCGGCCCGCCCACGCTACCCGGTTCGGGTGGCCGCGGGGCACGCAGCAACCCGACCTATCGAACACCGCCAGTGGAAATGGCGACCGCGATCCGGCTGCTGAACCGGCGGCTGGGCCGGCTGAAGGGAGGGAACGATGATCCGCAGCGACTGATACGTTCGGCCCGAGAGTGCATCCGAGGAGGAGCCGCACGACCCCCAGAGGGGGCAACGCAGTGAGGAGCATCCGATGACCTTGCCGATCCAGTTCTCGAGGACGTTCGAACGACGGGGGCTGCTGGGCGGCCTCGCCGGGGCGGCGCTGGCCGCGGCCCCGCTAACGACGGGAAGGGCGGCGCCGCGGCACCCCACGGCCCAAGACGCGGGGACCCCGACCGCGGGCGTGGTGCCGCCCGCGGGCACCCCTATCCCTGGGGCCGACCCGAACGGCTACATGCTCGGCCCGGACGAGGGGTCGTTCACGTACTTCGTGGGCGGGCTCATCACGTTCAAGGCCAAGGGCGCCGACACCCGCGGGGCGCTCTCCTTCTTCGAGGTCGACGTCCCCTACGGGTGGCAAGCCCCGGTGCACCGGCACGCTGGCGAGGGCGAGCTCTTCTACATCACCCAAGGCGAGCTGGAGATCCTCGTCAACGACACGGTGCACCTGGCCACGCCGGGCTGCACCCTGTGGATCCCGCCGGAAACCAACCACTCGATCTTCGTCACGTCGCAGGTCGCCCGGGGGGTCGCCGTGATCACCCCCGGCGGCTTCGAGCAGTTCTTCGAAGACCTGGGCGAGCCGGCCACGGTGCCGAGCCTGCCGACCCACCCGACGCGGATGCCCTCCCTGGAGGAGTTCCTGGAGGTCGGCGCCGCGTACGGCTGGGAGTTCGTCGAGCCCGAACCCCGCCGGCTCAACCGCTGACGGGTCCCATGGCGTCCCGCCGAACCGGCGGGACGCCCTCGTCGGCATCGCCGTCGATGAAGGAAGCCCCCGAGCGGCCGCGGCAGAGGGGGGTTCACCGGCCTCCGAGAACGGGGTCCTTCAAGCGGATTCCGCAAGCGCGACACCGCGCCCGGAGTGGACGCCGTCGAGGCGAGGACACCGCCGGCCCGCGCCCGCCCGGACTCCGGGGAGACGCCCGAGATCACGAACAGAGGAGATACCCGTGAGCATGAACCAAGACCTGCACGTCGTCTTCGGCACCGGCCCCGCCGGCACCACCCTCGCCGACGAGCTCCTCGCCCGCGGCAGGCGGGTCCGCCTCGTCAACCGCACCGGGACGACGCCCGCGCCGATCCCCGCCGGCGCCGAGCTGGTCGCCGGCGACGCCGCCGACCTGGCAACGGTCCAGGCGCTGAGCGCGGGGGCCGCCGCCATCTACAACTGCACGCACGCCTCCTACGAGCGGTGGCCGGAGGTGCTCCCCCGCCTCCAGGAGAACATGATCGAGGGCGCGGCGGCGACCGGGGCCAAGCTCGTCGTCATCGACACGCTCTACCTCTACGGCCCAACCGGCGGCCGGCCGATGACCGAGGAGACGCCCCACCTCGCCGTGTCCCGCAAAGGGCGGCTCCGGGCCGAGTTGGCCTGGGGCTACCTGCAGGCACACCGCGTCGGCAAGGCGCGGGTCGCGATCGGGCGGGCGGCCGACTTCTTCGGCCCCCGGGTCATCAACTCGACGCTCGGCCAGTTCACGTTCCCCGCGGCGCTCGCCGGCGAGCCGATGGTCGCCTTCGGCGACGTGGACCTCCCCCACAGCTACTCCTACATGCCCGACATCGCCCGCGGCCTGGCGACGCTCGGGGAGCGCGACGAGGCGCTCGGCCGGGACTGGCTGCTGCCGGTGGTCCCGGCGCCGACCACGCGGCAGGTGGCCGACGCGATCGGCGCGGCCGTGGGCCGGCCACCGCAGCTCGTCGCCATCCCCAGCATGGAGGCGGTGCGGGCGCTCGGGGTCCTCGACCCGGTCTTCGCCGACGAGTACGAGGAGCTCTTCTACCAGTACACGGAGCCGCAGATCGTCGACTCATCCGCGATCGAGCGTGCCTTCGGCCTGCGCCCCACCCCCCTCACCGAAGCGCTGGCCGCGACCGTCCGCTGGTACCGGGAGGCGCCGCCGCCCGCCGCTTAGGCCATCCGCTCGGGGGGTACGCCACCGACCCGGAACACCCGAACGACCCAGTCGATCGAGAGGAGATTAGCTATGGAGACCCAGACGATCCGCCCGGAGACGGGCTCCCGCCGACGCCTGGCGGTTGTAGCCGCACTCGTCGTCCTGGCCCTGGCGGCCGGGGCCGCATTCCTCTTCCTCCGCCCCGCGCCCGATCCCGGCCCGCCGGTGACCGGGGTCACCGAGGTTGCGGTGGGCGACGACTTCTTCGCCCCCGCCGCGATCGCGGTGCCGGCCGGGACGACCGTAACGTGGCGGTGGGAGGGGGAGGAGGAGCACAACGTCGTCGGCGCCGCCTTCGAGTCGCCGACCCAAACCACCGGCGATTTCGCCTACGAGTTCGCCGCGCCGGGAACCTACGACTACCGCTGCACGCTCCACCGCTCCATGGTAGGCCGGGTCGTCGTCCAGTGGCCCCGACCCGCGGCGGCCGGCGAGGAGGTCCGCTTGTTCGCCGGGATCACGCACCCTGCCGTCGGGCGCGGAGCGTTGGCCGAGCCATCGCTCCGCCAGGAGGGGGTTCGCCAACGACGACGGCACACCGCTTCGTCCCGTTGCGGTGCGAGCGGCAGTCCCGTCGGCTACGCTCGCCCAACCCGGCTACAAGTCCGAAACCACGCCGGCACCCGCCGCCGCCGGAAGCGCCTCTCCCCCGCTGGGGCCAGACGCCCCCTTGGCGGCGGTTGCGGAGGAGGTCGCCCCGGCTCCCACTCCCGCCAGCTCCACCCCCGCCCCGTCCCCCAGCAGCGCCACGTCGCTCGCCTCGTCGAAGAGGTGGAGGTGGTCCTGCTCGAACTCGACCCAGATCGGGTCGTCCGGGGCGGCGGTGAACCCCGGCGCGGTGCTCGCCACCAACAGCTGCGAGCCGAGGCGGACGTGGACGAAGGTGATGTCGCCGGTCGGCTCCACGGTGTAGATCCGGGCCGGCATCGCGCCGCGGTGGGCCTGCCGGTGGAGCAGGACGTGGCCGTGGCGGATGCCGACGACGACCTCGCCGGCGCTGGCCCCGGCCCGGCGGGCGTTGGCCGGGTTCAGGGGCAAGGTCCAGCCGTCGGCCCCCTGGATCGCGCCCTCCCCCGCCGCCGAGACGAAGCGGCCCCGCAAAAGGTTCATCGCCGGGCTGCCGATGAAGCCGGCGACGAAGGTGTTGACCGGCCGGTTGTAGATCTCGTCCGGCGAGGCGAACTGCTGGAGCACCCCGAGGTTCATCACCGCGATCTTGTCGGCCATCGTCACCGCTTCCATCTGGTCGTGGGTGACGTAGAGGACCGTCGCCCCCAGCTCCTGGTGGAACCGCTTCAGTTCGGCCCGCATCTGGACCCGCAGCTTGGCGTCCAGGTTGGAGAGCGGCTCGTCCATCAGGAACGCCTTCGGGTTGCGGACCAGCGCCCGGCCGAGGGCCACGCGCTGCTGCTGGCCGCCGGAGAGTTCCTTCGGCCGGCGCTGCAGGAGGTGGCCGATGCTGAGGGTCTCGGCCGTCCGGGTCACCCGGGTCGCGATCTCGGCCTTGGCCATCTTCCGCATCTTGAGCGGGAAGGCGAGGTTCTCGAAGACGGTCTTGTTCGGGTAGAGGGCGTAGTTCTGGAAGACCATCGCCAGGTCGCGGTCTTTGGGGTCGAGGTCGTTGATCACCTTGTCGCCGAGCAAGATCTCGCCGTCGGTCAGCTCGATCAGGCCGGCGACGAGGTTGAGCGTCGTCGTCTTGCCGCAGCCGGACGGCCCGACCAGGGCGACGAGCTCGCCGTCCCCGACGTCCAGCGAGACGCTGTCGACGGCGACCACCTCGCCGTACGTCTTGACCACGTCGTTGAGGGTGATGCCGGCCATGACGGCTCCGAGGGGATCGGGCGTAGGGGATAGGGGATAGGCGAACGGACGCGCCCGTCGTGCTCCTATCCCCTATCCGCTTTCCCCTATCCGCTAGTGCTTGACGGCGCCCTCCGTCAGGGCGCGGACGAAGTGGCGCTGCAGCACCAGGAAGAGGACGACGACCGGGACGCTCATGATAAACGAGGCGGCCATCAGCCCCGGCCAGTTGCTGGCGTACTCGGTGAAGAATTTCTCGAGCCCGACCGGCATCGTCATCAGCTCTTCGGTGTTGACGAAGGTCCGCGCGTAGACGTACTCGTTCCAGGCCTGGATGAAGGCGTAGATCGCGGTGGCGACGATGCCCGGCATCGAGAGCGGCATCACGATCAGGCGGAACGCCTGGAACCGGGTCGCGCCGTCGATCCTGGCCGCCCGCTCCAGCTCCGGCGGGATGTTGTCGTAGAACCCCTTCAGCAGCCAGATCGAGAGCGGCAGGCCGAAGGTCAGGTAGGTCAGGATCAGCGCCCCGTGGGTGTCGTAGAGCCGCAGCGTCCGCATCAGGATGAAGAGCGGGATGAGGAAGACGACGACCGGGAACATGTTCCGGATCAGGACCGAGAAGAAGAGCGCGTCCTTGCCGGGGAAGCTGAACCGGGAGAAGGCGTAGGCGGCCGGGATCGCGACGACCAGCCCGATCACCGTCGTCGCCACGGAGACCCAGACCGAGTTGCGGAGGTAGCCGAGGAAGGTCCGCCCCGTCTCGTCGGCCGGCGACAGGAGTCGGGTGTACTGCTCGAGCGTCGGCTCAGCCGGGATCCAGACGGGGGGCTGCTGGATGGAGGCGAACTCGGTCTTGAGCGAGGTCGAGACCATCCAGGCCATCGGGATCACGGTAAAGGCGAGCAGCAACGCCAGGAAGACCCAACCGCCGACGACGAGGGCGCTCGGCCGCTTGCGGCGGCGGGCAGCGCGGGAGCGGGTGCCGGCGGCGGCCGCGGCGCGGGGGCGGGCGGCAAGGGTCG
>CADCWF010000170.1 GCA_902806345.1 uncultured Thermomicrobiales bacterium | reverse complement strand
ACGCTCGGCGACAGGAGGAGGTCGGCGGGACCGTAGACCAACCGCATGAGGCGTGGCAGCAGTCCGAGCCAGCGGTCGAGCGGGGCGAGCCCCGGCACGTAGTGGAGGTAGCTCGCGTAGTCGACGTGGACGGTCGCCACCAGGGGGATCTGCCGGCGGCGCGCCACCCGAGCCGCCGCCAAGCCGACGCCGAAGGGCGTGTGAGCGTGGACGATGTCGACGCCGGGGGGGAGAACGTCGCCCACCGGCCATGCCAGCCGCTGGGTCCGATAGCACGGATACGGGACGCTGGGGACCCGGACCACTCCCGGCTCCATAGGGGGTCGACCGGGGAGCGAGGGGGCGACGACGACGACGGCGTGGCCGCGGCGGGCGAGCTCTCGCCGAAGGAGGACGAGCGAGGAGGCCACGCCGTTCGGGTCGTGCAGGAATGTGTCGGTGAAGAGGGCGATGCTCAGCGGGCGCATCTTGGCAAGCGTTTGCTCCGGCGCGACTCCGCCGAAGCCCGGCGCTCGACGCCGGCAACGGCACCCGACAAGACCGCAGGCCCGGCCGGAGGCTCCGTCCGGGCCGCCCTCTGGGGCGCGGCGGGGCGAGGCCGCATCCGCGCGGTGTCTCGTCTCACGCATGGGGCGGACCACGGTCTGGGGACCGTCCCGGGCGGACTGCTTGCCCTCCTCGCCGGCGCGGCATGCGCGGCCAGTCCGGAGCCTCGGTCGGTTGTCGGCGGCGGGAGTGGCTGGCATGCGGGTGGACGACCACCGGCTCGGCCGGCACCCGTCCCGGTGACCACCGATGACGGGGACAGGGAGCGCCGATCGCCGCGTCGGCCTCCGCTCCGACAGCAGGGGGGGTTTGTCGGCTCTGCCGGCCGATTTACGGTCCGGGCCGCCAACTGAGCCGGGGCGCTGCCTGTTACGGGCGAGCGCCGGACGGGGAAGCAGCATCGCCTGACGAGCAGGGGAACCGACGGTTGGGCCCGCAGACGCCAGCGGGGATAGGAGACAGCAGGACCCGAACGTTCCTCCCCCCTCCGGAGTACCTCGGGCCTTGTCGCCGACGGCCAACACCTGTAGCGTGGGCGACTCAACCGGCGGGGGCCGCTCCACGGCCCCCTCGATCGGAGGCGCGCCGTGCGGCCCCCGTGCCCGCCATTCACCTACCGGCTCGAGCACCGCCGCGGCGACGCGTCGGTCGTCCTGGCCCGGTGCCCGGATTACGACGCCGTCGTCGCCGAGGTGCCGCCGGCTGCGGATCAACTGCGGGCGGCCGGGGCGGAGGGGGAGCTAGCCGTGGTCGAGGAGGCGTTCGGGACGGTGGTGGCGCGCCACCCCCTCTGGCCGGCCGCCACCCCGTTCGAGGCCCACCACCGGCGGCCCCCGACCTGAGCCATGAGCCGCCGTCGGCAAGCATCCACCCTCCAAGCCGCCGTCGCCGCCGACCAGGACCACAACTTCGACCACTGCCGGTGGCGCAACCGCCGGCGGCGCGGGCCTGCTTTCGCCCGCCCCAAGGGCGGGCAGCGCTACGGGGGCGTGGCCGCGGCTCGGTCGGCCCCTACGTGGCCTGGGCGGCGACCTGGCGCAGCCGGTCGATGGTGCCGTCGTAGTCGTTTTGGGTGATCGCCCGCACGTCGAAGCTCATCAGGTCCATGTAGGGCTGGAGGAAGGCGGTCAGCTCGGCCGGGTCGTCGTAGTCGACGAGGAGGAAGCCGGCGCCGCCACCGACCAGGTTGTACCAGCCCCGGATCCGCTCCGGCCGATTCTCCCCCGCGTCGTGCTGCTGGACGACCCGCCGGGCGACCTCGGCCCGGCTGGTGCCGGGGTACCACGTGAACTGGCAGTGGAACAGCATCACTCGCCCTCCTCTCTACCGCGGGGCGCGCCCCCGCCTCACCGCACCCGCCGCAGGTCGGGTGCCACCGGGCGCGGCAGAACAGCACCGTCTGGCGGAGCCAGGCCCGGCCGCCGGGAACGGACGAGGCGATCGGCTGAAGAGCGGGTCGGTCGTGCGCCCCCTCCACTTTGTCCACGGGTGACGGCGCCCGCTCAGAACCTCTGCGGCTGCTCCCCGAGCTCTCGCTTCACCCGCTCCACCGCCGGAGGGATCACCTCGCCGATGCCGCCCCACAGCCGGAGCGTCGCGGCCGCGTCGTAGGGCGTCTCACCCCGGTTGACGAGCACCACCGGGGCGCGGCACCCGATCGCCCGCCCGACCAGCGAGGCGGCCGGCTCGACCACGAGCGAGGAGCCCAGGACGAGCAGGAGGTCGCAGGAGCGGGCGTGGTGGTCGGCGCGGGTGAACGCTTGCTGGGGCAGCGGATCGCCGAAGTTCACCACGGACGAGATGAGCCGGCCGCCGCAGGCCGGGCAGGCCGGCTGTCCCGCCACCGGTTCCTGCGTGCGATGGCCAGGGCCCCACCGGCGCGTGTCCCACCTTCTCTCGCCGTTGCAGGAAGTCTGCACCCCCGGCATACCGTGACCGCCGATCACCGGTGTACGATGCTCAGCGCACTGCCCCGTACGCCGCCTGCAAGGTCCCTGCCGCAGCGAGGAGTCCCCGATGGCCGACCCGCGCCACGAGAAGCTCGCCCAGGTCCTCGTCCGGTACTCGCTCGGGCTCGAGCCGGGCGACAAGCTGGCGGTCGCGACCCAGCTCGGCGGCGTCCCGCTGGCGCGGGAGGTCTACCGCCAAGCCCTCCGCGCCGGCGCCCACCCGGTCGCGCGCGTCTCGCTCGCCGCGAGCCTCTCGCCGCTGGGCGCGTTCGACAGCCTGGGCGAGGTCCGCCTCCGGGAGGGCAGCGACGAGCAGGTCGGGTTCATCGACCTGGACCTCCAGGAGATGGAGCGGTACGACGCCATGCTGCTCGTCTGGGCCGACGAGAACACGATGGGCCTGAGCAGCATTGACCCCAGCCGGATCGCCGCTGCCGAGCGGATGCGGGCGCCGGTGATGGCCCGGATGATGGAGCGTGCGGCCGCCGGCGACCTCCGCTGGTGCGGCACCGTCTTCCCGACCCAGGCCCACGCCCAGGACGCGGGGATGGCGCTCGACGCTTACGAGGACTTCGTCTTCGGCGCCGGCCTCCTCGACCGCGACGACCCGGCCGCGGCGTGGCGGGAGGTGGGGGTCGAGCTTGCGCGCGTCGCCGCCTTCCTCGGGGCTCACGACGAGATCCGGATCGAGGCGCCGGGGACGGACCTGACCTACCGCGTCGGCGGGCGGACGTGGATCGCCGCGGCCGGGACGAACAACTTCCCCGACGGGGAGGTCTTCACCGGCCCGGTCGAGGGCTCGGCCAACGGCACCGTCCGCTTCACCTACCCGGCGATCTACGCCGGCAACGAGGTGGAGGACGTCCGGCTCGCCTTCCGCGACGGACGGGTAGTCGAGGCCAGCGCCGCCCGCGGCCAGGCGTTCCTCGAGGCCATGCTCGACCAGGACCCCGGCGCCCGTTTCCTGGGGGAGGCGGCCTTCGGCATGAACTACGGCATCGGGCGGTTCACGCGCAACATCCTGTTCGACGAGAAGATCGGTGGCACGATGCACCTGGCCCTCGGCCAGTCCTACCCGCAGACCGGGGGCACGAACGAGTCGGGCCTGCACTGGGACATGATCTGCGACCTGCGCCAGGGCCGAGTCTACGCCGACGGCGAGCCGTGCTACGCCGAGGGCAAGTTCACGATCTAGCCGGGCCCCTCACGGCAATTGCTCCCCTCGCTCGTCTCCTGCGGCCGCTCGCCCGTTGGCCCATGCGGCCGACCGCCCCGGGACCGACGACACCGTGAGCAGCGTCACCCCCGTCGCGCCAACCATCGCGCACGTTCTGCAGACGCCCTCCCTCGCGCGAAGCGGGCGGCACTGCGGGGTCTCGACGAACCGGCCAACTCCGGCCCGGCGGCCAAGGGTGGGCTTGATAGCGGCACGGGTGCCAAGGTGGTCGAGGCACGGCCGGAGCGGTCCGGGGTCGCCGGACCGGCGGCGAAGGCCGTGCGCCTCGACCACCGGCCTGGGGCGACGTACCATCGGCCCCGCACGGGCCGCAGCGGTGAGCCCGGGCCCGGGAACGGGGGCCGCGATGTGTTGATGCCCTGGACCTCCTTCCGGCGGTCCGCACTTGTGCTCTTCGGCGCCGCCCTCCTGGCCGGCTTCGGATCGACGGCGCTCTACATGGGGCAGCGGATGCCGGCGGACACCTGGCGGCCGGTGTTCGTCCTGGCGCTGGTGGTGCTGACGGTGACCAGTTCCGTGCTGGTCCCGGGGGTCCTCCTCCCGGACCCCGCGAGCCCCCGCCCGGAGTTCCTGAGCGACGACCTCCGGGACGAGTGGGACGACCTCCGGCAGCGGACCGTCGCCCGGCCGCACGTCCTGGTCCTGGGCGGGGCCGCCTCGGCGCTGACGTACGCCTGGTTCGTCCTCTACTACGGCAAGGCGACCAACGCCATCTGGTTCGGCTGGCTGCCGGTCGGCGCCGCGGCCCTCGGTCTCTCGCTCCTCCTGTTCGGGTGCGCGCGCAGGACGGCCTGGTACAACGACCGCTTCTATCGGACGCCGACCTGGGTCATCCTCGTCGCGTTTGCCGGGTTCGCGGCCGCGCAGTTCCTCGGCGTCTTCATGACCGAGCAGGCCGTGGCGCCCCGAGGCGGCGGGGCGGAGACCTCGGCCGCCGACGACATCGACTACTGGTACGTCGGCACCCGCGCCTATCGGATCACCGGTCAGTACCTGGAGATCGGGCCGGTGCCCGACATCGGCATTCCCGACTGCGAAAGCGACGAGTGCGCCTACGTCGTGCTCGCCGTCCTGGTCGTCGTCCTCGTGCTCGTCCTGGTGGTCGGGGCCGCCCTCGTCCCCCACATGTGGGTGCTCAGTTGCCTCGTGCTGCTGACGCTCATCGCCCTGCTGGCGCTGCACGACGTCCGGCGCGACCGGGGACTGCGGGCGCGGTACGGGCGGGGCGCCCGGGGTTCTGGCGAGGGGGGCTGAGGCGCCAAGGCCGCGAGTTCCCGGTCTTCTTCCCGGTCCAGCGCGGGTTCGCCATAGCCACCGACGTCGAGGGGTGGGCGCAGTCGAGGCGTGACCCGGGGGTACTCCACGGGGTGGAGGTCTGGGAGGCGGCGGCCGGGCTCGAGCGCCGCCTCGGGCTTGACCGCCGTGGCGTCACCCAGCCCGCGCACCCGCGCCGGCTCGCCGACCTCCATCCGGACCGGCTCGCGCGGGCCCCCGTGCTCGGCCAACACCGGCTGCGCCGCGTTGGTCGCGTCTCGCCAACATGCCGCTGCTGACGACGATCGCCAACAGGT
>CADCWF010000169.1 GCA_902806345.1 uncultured Thermomicrobiales bacterium | reverse complement strand
ACGATCCGACCACTACGAGGCGGCCCGACGCGCCGACGGTCCGCCTCGACCAGAGCCTGTCCCCCTTACAGCGTCACCATTACAGCCATACTAGTATAGGTGTTATACTGACTGCGCCAGGAGCTTCGGTCGTCTGGTTCCAACCGGGCGGCGGAGCCTCCACCGGGAACACCCGCGGCGGGTGCCGAGGCCGAAGCGTTCTCCGGCGCGGCAACGGTCGCGAGCTCGGGCGACAAGGGCCTCGTGCTCATTGGGTTGGCCCGCGCCGACCGTGCTTCTACGCGAAGGACGGTCGCGGCTGCGGGGCTCCCCGGTCGGGCCGGATCGGAGGACACAACGATGCGGAGGCAGTTCAACGCCGACACCCGTGAGTTCGACGACGTGCCCGCCGGGTGGGAGTTGCAGCACAACGCGGAGTCGAAGCGTTGGGACTACGCCCCCCCGGGGTCGGTCCCCAGGTTCCTCGAGGATCGGGGGGAGTGGGTGCTGGCACCGGCGGCGTGGGTTCTTGGGCCCGACGAGACGACGGGCAAGTGGCGGTACCGGTTGCCGGCGGGATCGGGTCCGGCCGCGGCAACCGGGAGGGGCAGGGCGATGGGCGAGCAGGACGACGGGCCAAACGAGGGGCGGTGGGTGCGGCGCGTGCCCGCGGTGCCGGAGGACGCCCTGGGTCAGCCAGCCGGGGGCCAGCAGGGGGTCGAGGGTCACTTCGCCTTCGGCAATGCAGGACGGAAGGCCCTGGACGCCGAACGCCCGCGCAACGCCCAGGGCCTTCAGTGCGGCGACGAAGGCGAGCCCGAGGCAGGGGATCACGACAGACTGTAGGGCCCGTCCGCGATGACGGAGCCGACCATCCAGCCCGAGGGGCTCAGCGCTCCGCTGGGCTCCACAGGCGCCGCACCACTCGGGCCTCGCTCGCACCTCACTCGCCGAGGGACGCGGGCCCGCCGTCGGCGCAGAGCCGTGTCTTGAGAGTCCACGGGAGTTGCGCCTGCGTGCCGGGACGGACGAGGAGGTCTTGGTGATGGAGTGGTTGTACGTGCTCGCGGTCGTCGTGCTCGCCGCGGCCGCCCTGCTTTACCTGCGGTCCCGCGGAAATGCCCCGGGACCGACGGCCGGATCGAATCGCCCCGATGGGGATTACGTCCGGGGCCGGGAAGACGCCCGCATGGCCGGCATGAGCCAGGAGAACCGTGACTGGGAGGCCGCTAGCCGGCAACGATCCGCGGACCGGCAAGGGCCGGGTGGGCCCGGCTGACCGCAAGACGGATCGGAGGATCGGTGGACGGGGGCGCGGCGGGAGGCTGGTGAACCCGGGCCGCCGGCGGTGCGGATCGGAGGTCCACGTGGGCGACTCGCTCCAAGCCCGGGTCGACCGGCTGGGGCGGCCGTAGGCGGTGGTGGTAGAGCCGTTCTCCGAACGGTGCGACGACCACAGTCGGCGGCTCGACCGGTGACACGACCGCTGGGCGGCTGACGATGAGTGGGCTCGAGTCCGGCGCGCAGGCGGAGGCGATGGAGCGCGCCCGGGTCGCGGCATGCGGTCTCCACGCCGGCCGGTGTGTTGCGCTGCCTCACACGGCCGCCTACACGCACTCCCACCCGGATGCCGGTGGCTGGATCCCGCTGGGCCGGATCACCGATCGCAACGGCTGGCGCTCGTGGGACGCCCGGTGGCACGCGAGCACCGGCGAGGTGCGGATCAACCCGCGGCGGGCTTAGGGCGCCGCGGCATCCGCGATCTGCCGAGCGGCGGCAACGGGGGACACGACCGGCCCCTTGGCGAGGCCGAGGGGTTGCCGCCGGGTCGGCTTACCGCGCCTCGGCGTCGCCGTCGACCATGCGGACGAGCATGGCGACCGCATCGCCAAGGCAGGCCGCCACCGTCGGGAAGCTCTCGGCGCGGTCCGTCCCGCGCAGCTCCACCACGCCGGCGCGGAGTTGGTCGTTGGGGTTTTCCTCGGCCAGGTGCGCCACCCACCCGACCCCGTCCTTGTATGAGGCGCGGATGTCGAAGGTGCGGTGGCGGGCGGGGTCGCCCGCCGGATGGCTTACGCCGACGCGGAGATGGCGCTCGCCCTGGGCGTTAGGGGGAGTCCAGACCGGTATTGCCTCGGCACCGGCGGAATCACGCCGACCGGCCACCCTAGGCCTCCCCTGGGGGACGTTCCGCGGCGCCGACGGCGGGCGGGCCCGCGGCAGACGGTCGCGGGGAGCGGCGGAACCGGGTCGGCGCGGCCGGGTCCGGGCGCCACCCCTCACCCTGGAGGCGCTCTTGGGCATGGGTCAGGGTCGTGGCGACCGGGTCGGCGTCGTCGCCGGTCGCCGGGGACATCATCGTCCACTTGAAGGACGTGCTGCCGGCGACCGCCGACTGCGGCCGGTCGCCGACCAGGAACAGGTCGTAGTGCACCCCCGGCGTGGCGAAGTCCGCCGGCTCGACCGGGACGGAAAAGAGCGTCGATCCGGGGTGCTGACGCCCGGCGAGCGCGGCCTCGACCCGCCAGCCGTGGAAGAACTTGTGGGTTCCCCCCGGGCGGCGGTGGGCGACGAGCAGGAGGTCGCACCGCTCCTGGTCGAGGTCGGCCCGAAGGTTGGCTGTGGTCACTGAGGCGGTGGCTGCCGGCAGCGGGATCATGGCATAGCCTTTCGTGGGGGCGCACGTGGGCGGCGCCTGAGGGTCGTGAACCATCCGAGCAGGTCAGCGGCCTGCGCCTTCGGCCGAGACGGTCAAGGGTTCGTCGTCATTGGCATCGAGCGGCTCCAGGTCGATCTCGTCGGAGCAGAGGCCGAACACCTGCCCCAGTTTGCGGAGCTGGGGCACCAGCGGCGTCCGCCGCCCACGCTCCCACAGGTAGACGGTCTGTGGCTGGACGCCGACCCGGAGGGCGAGCTCGAACTGGGTCCAGCCGCGCTTCCGCCGCAGCCCGCGGATCGTCTTGGCCACCCCACTCCCCCCGAACGCGCGTCTGTCGTGCCTCCTACATACTGTCACTATAACAGGAGTACTATTATCCTTGCAATATTCGTCCTGTCCTAGTACGCTTGCATCCACGAGGTCCCTCGGCGGGACTCACCCAACGGGCCAGCCCCGATCGCGCAACGCCGCCGCGCGACGGGGAAGAACGGCCCCACACGGTGGCCAACGGCTCCATCGTCGGCCTTGAAGACAAGGACTTGGGGTTCATCGGGTCTGAGGGCGGCCCGTCCAACGGCGACCTATGGTGGGACGAGGTGGCGACACGATCGGGGACCGCCGGGTGGAGGTTCCCACGAACGCATCCGGCCCAAGCGCAAACCACTAGAGGAGGCACGAGATGGACAACGCAAACCCCAACACCGCAGTCGCGACCCAGGAGCCCGAGCAGGCCTACTTCGCACTCACGTCCCGGATCCCCGAGGAGGCGTGGTACTGGGCCGCCGTCGGCTCGATCGGCGCCTCGGCCGTGCTGAAGCTGGCCGGCAAGGACCACTGGGCCCTGTTCGTGGGTCAGTGGCCGCCGACCTTCCTCCTGTTCGGCCTCTACCACCGGATCGCCCGCCCGGGCCAGTAGCCCACAACGACGCGGCCCCGGCCGTGGACGGCCGGACCAGTCCGGTCCGAACCACCCACGCGGCGCGCCCGGAGGCGTCCGACCCGGTCAAGGGAGCGGGGTCTCCGAGGCACGATCAAGAAAGGACCCCTCCATGAAGGACGAGACCTTCGCTGGGAGGCGGCCGACGGACCCCGGCGCGCGGCTGCCATACCCGATCCACCAAGTGGTCGGGGCGGTCGCCGACCCCGAGCCGGTCGTCGCGGCGTTGATCGACGCAGGCTTCGCCGCCGAATCCCTCAACATACTGACCGGCGATGCCGACGCCCGGCGGATGCACGACACCGGCGAGGGCGGCGTCGGCGGCTGGTGGCGGCGTTTCGGCTTAAGCCTAGGGGGCGACCTTGACCACCTGCGCCAAGCCGAGGAAGAACTCACCGCCGGGAAAACGCTGGTCGGGGTGGTGGTGCACGGGGACGAGGCCAGGGATCTGGGCGTCGGCGTCCTCCGGCGGCATGGCGCCGCCACCATCACGCACTACGAGCGCTGGACCATCGAGACGGTCCCGCCCCGCGCCTGACACCCCGCCCGTCTCGCCGAACCGCGAGCAGAAAGGACCGACCGATGATCGGGACCATCACGCGCCTGCAGCCGGGCGGCCAGTCGGGCGGGTTCGGCTTCATTGCCTCGGACGCGCTCGGCCGGCCCCATGATCTGCCCTTCCGCCACGCGGCCGTCGCCGGCGCCGGCTTCGCCCGGCTCCGGGTGGGGCAGCGGGTCCGCTTCGACCAGGTGCCGCTCCCGGGCGACCCGAGGCGCCGGCACGCCGTCCGTGTTGCGCCGCTCGCCGGCGAGGAGC
This sequence comes from uncultured Thermomicrobiales bacterium, assembly GCA_902806345.1. Classification (GTDB taxonomy): domain Bacteria; phylum Chloroflexota; class Chloroflexia; order Thermomicrobiales; family UBA6265; genus CADCWF01. The sequence continues at coordinate 922 of CADCWF010000169.1, read as the reverse complement.
ATCCCCGATGACCCGGACCCGTGACGACCTCGCCGGCAAGGACCTGGCCCGGGCCAATCTCGCCACCGCCGACCTCGCCGGCGCCAACCTCCGGGGCAGCAGCCTCCGCGACGCCACCCTCACGGAGACCCGCCTGGACGGAGCCGACCTAACCGGGGCGGACCTGGCCGGCGGCGGCCTCATCGGCGCCTTCCTCGCCGGAGCGACGCTCGCCGACGCTAGCCTCGAGGGGGCCGACCTGCGTGGGGCCGACCTCGCCGGGGCCAACCTGCGGCGGGCGCGGCTCGCCGGCGCCCGGCTCGCCGACGCCAACCTGACGGGGGCCGACCTGACCGCCGCCCATGGGCTGTCGGAGGAGGAGCGACGGGACTGCGCCGACCGCGGCGCCGCAGCGGACGACCCCGACTAACTCCGCGACGCCCGCCGGGACCCGGCGGCCCCGGCAACCCGGCCCCGGGTCGAAGTCCTTGTACCCGTTGGCCCTACCCAGCGTCGGTGGCATCGGTGTCGTTCGGAGCCGCGGGCCGGTTGTCGTGATCACCGCCCCTACCGGCCGCGCAGCACCGCCCGCACCGTCTCGTGGCTCACCCCGTACGCCGCGGCGAGGGAGCGCAGGCTCCACGTTGCCCCGAACGCGCGGATGGCCGATTCCTGCTCCGGCGTCAGCCTCCGGCTTCGCTCCGAGTAGCGGGCCCCGCTGCCGCACGGCGTTCGACGGCGGACGGGGCGGAGGTCCGGGACTGAAACGCGACGGGGCGCGAAGAGCTCCAGCACGCGGCCCCGACCCCTGTCGCTTCCGCGACATCACTCTTGACGCTCGTCCCCCGGCCAATCTGTCCATTGCATCGGAACCGCACGACGTTTGTTGCACTCATAGGGGTCGGGTGCGCTGGATGGCCCTTAGAGCGCGTTTCACAACCGG
>CADCWF010000168.1 GCA_902806345.1 uncultured Thermomicrobiales bacterium | reverse complement strand
CTCGGCCGCGCATCCCGTTGCATTGAACGCAGAAAACCGAACCTCGTCGCACCTCGTACTCCGTACCCCTATCTCCGTGGCCCGGGCGGGCGGGCGCCGCGGAGGTGGCTCGGGGCGACGCCGAACCGGGCCTTACATTGGCGGCTGAACAGGAAGACATCGTCGTAGCCGAGCGCATCCGCGATCTCGCTTACCGTCATCGACGTCTCCTCCAGCAGATACCGAGCCCGGTCCAGCCGGACGTCGACGCCGTAGCGCCGGAACGGGATCCCCGTCTGTGCCCGGAACAGTCGCGAGAAGTGGTCGGCGGAGAGATTCGCCAGCTCGGCCGCCTCGTCCAACGAGAGCCGCTCGGCCGGGGCACGGTGCAGACGCTGGAGCACTGTCGCCACCCGGGGATCCGGCCGAACGTTGAGTTGGCCGCGGTTGACCGCGTCCTGCCGATAGGCGTCGATCAGCGCCAGGTGGAGCAGCGCCCGCGACTCCAGCGCGCTCAGTGGCGTCGGCAGCTGCTGCAGCCGGACGACCCGGACCAGCAATGTCTCCATACGGGCGGCGTCCGTCAGGGGGATGTGGCGACCGGGCAGCCAGCCCGGATCGATTTGGACCGCGGAGGAGGCGTCGTCCCTGAAGAAGTCGAAGTGGACGTAGACAACAGTCAGGGGGTCGTCGGGATCCTGGGTCGCCATGCCGTCGTCGCCGGGCCGGAGCCAGAACAAGGTCCCCGGCAGGATCGGGTAGACGGTGCCGGCCAGCCTGAACTGCCCCCGGCCGGCGACTGCCAGCCAGAGGTCGAAGTCGGTCAGGTCTACTCGCCAATGCCAGCCCGACTCGCAACGGACGTTGCCCCGCCGGTCGGTCGGGCGGGCATCGAGGCGCGAGAAGAGCTTGCCGAGTCCGTCCCAGGTCCCGGCAGCCGCGTAGTCGATCGAGGCGTCGCTTGTCACCACGCGGGCATCCTACGCCGGGGAATGACCCGCGGCAATCGGTAGAATCGCGAGGTGCCCAACGGCGTCGGGCGCGAACCAGGAGGAGCACGACGTGCCGCGAGCGCTGAGGATCTGCATCGTCGGGGGCGGCAGCTACAACTGGGGGCCGACCCTCTTGACCGACCTCGCTGTCACGCCAGGGATCTCCGGCACGATCGTCCTCCACGACACCGACCCGGGGGCCGCCGAGGACCTCCGCCGGCTCGGCGTCGCCCTCGTCGCGAGCACCGGTGCCGAGATGGATGTCGTGTGCTGCCCGGACCTTCACGAGAGCCTGGCCGGGGCGGATGTCGTCGTGGTCACGATCACCACGGGTGGACTGGAGGCCACCCGTCACGACATCGACATCCCAGCTCTCTATGGCATCGAGCAAACCGTCGGGGACACGGTCGGACCGGGCGGCCTTGCACGGGCACTCCGCAACATCCCCGTCATGGTCGACCTCGCCACGGCGATGGAGGCGGTCTGCCCCGACGCCTGGCTCCTCAACCTGACCAACCCGATGGCGCCCCTCGTCCGGGCCGTGAGCGAGTTGACTCAGATCAAGACCGTCGGCCTCTGCCACGAGGTCTTCGGCGTCCGGCGGGCGCTCGCCGCGATCATGAGCGTCGATCGGAGCGCGGTCGATCTCACCGTCGCCGGGGTCAACCACCTGATCTGGCTGCTCGACGTCCGGGTCGGCGAGCGCGACGCCATCGCCGAGCTCCGCGCCCACCTCGCCAACGGAGGGACGATCCCGCTCAAGCCGGTCGACGGCGACCACATGCTGCCGTTCCAAGACCGCTGGCAGGTCAAGCTGGCCCTCCTCGCCGCCTACGGCTACCTCCCCGCCGCCGGCGACCGACACTTGGCCGAGTTCTTCCCCTACGTCCTGCCGGACGGTCGTGGCCCCTCGTTCGGCGTGCTCCCGACCACGGTCGACCACCGGGTCACGATAAGCGCGACGGCGAGGGCGCAGGTGCATCGTTGGGTCGAAGGGACCGACCCGCTTCCCCTCGAACGGTCCGAGGAGGAGGTGGCGGACATCGTCGCGGCGATCGCGTCTGGCAACGTCCACCGGGCCGTCGTCAACCTGCCCAACGCCGGCCAGATCGACAACATCCCGCGTGGTGCCGCCGTGGAGACAATGGGCACGATTGGGCCGACCGGAGCCCATGGCATCGCCGTCGGCGACCTTCCACCGGGAGTCCTGGGGACCGTCCTCCCCCACGCGCTGAACCAGGGGCTGATCGTCGAGGCCGCCCTCACCGGCGACCGTGCCCTCGCTCTCCAGGCACTCCTGAACGATCCCCTCACCCGCGACCTGGGCACAGCCCCCCGGCTGCTCGACGAGCTGCTGGACGCCCACCGGTCCCACCTTCCACGGTTCTTCTCATGACGAGCACCGTGGTCTTCCCGACCGATGCGCCCCAACCGTCGAATACGGAAGTCCTTCTGCAACTCCCTGTTTGCCGGCCGGTCCCGTCCGGTGAGGCCGCATCCATCGACCAGCCCCGCACGACTGGAACGCCATGGGCGTCGAACCACGGGAGCCATGGACGGGCTGCCCTGCTGCAGCATGTCGTTGCCGCATCGATCGGGTTTGGAGCGTGACTGGTCCAGCGGATCACTCCCTCCTCGCGCACGTCCGGCGGCTCGCCGCGTCCAACCGGCCCGCCCTCGCCTTCGACGCCGAGACCCCTGCCGAGTGGCAGGCTTGGCAGACCGCCCTCCGCTCTCGGCTGACCGAGCTGCTCGGCGGCTTCCCGGCGGAGTGCGGCCCGCTCGATGTCCAGATCACGCACGCCACCAACGAGGGCAGCTACGTCCGCGAGCGGCTCACCTTCCGGACGGAACCGGGCCTGCGCGTCCCCGCCTACCTGCTCCGGCCGAAGCGGCGGCCGCCCGAGCGACGGGGGGCGGCCGTCCTCTGCCTCCACGGCCACGGGCGCGGCAAGGACGATGTCGCGGCGGTCGCCGCCACGCCGCGCGAGCGGCAGCAACGCGTGACGGCCCTCTCATACGACTACGGGGCCCGGCTGGCAGAACGCGGCTACGTCGTCCTCGTGCCGGACGCCCGCGGCTTCGGCGAGTGGGCGGCGGCCGACGGGATGAACTGCGGGTGGGCGGCGACCTCGGCCTTGCTCCTCGGCACGACCCTCGTCGGGATGCGCGTCAGGGATGCCATGCGGGCGATCGACCTGCTGGTCGGGCTGCCGGACGTCGATCCGACGCGGGTCGGATGCGTCGGTCTCTCCTGGGGCGGAACGCACACGATGTGGACGGCTGCGCTGGACGACCGCGTCGCGGCCGCTGTAGTCAGCGGCGCGTTCGGTCGACTCGCGGACAGCCTGATCGAGTCGAGCGAGTGTCCCTGCCAAGTCGTCCCCGGGCTGCTCCCGGTTGCGGACCTGCCGGACATCGTCTCGCTGATCGCTCCCCGGCCGCTGCTCCTTCAGAGCGGGTTGGCCGACCAGCATTACACCCCCGAGGTGGTCGCGGAGGCGTTCGGGGTCGTGCGCCAGGCGTATGCGGTCGCCGGCGCCCCCGGGTGCGTGGCCCTCGACCAGTTCGCGGGCGGTCATGTCTTCCGGACGGAAGCCGCGGTCGATTGGCTCAACGGCCGGCTGTGATCCTGGCCTCAGGGTCCGACGATGCGCCGAGTCGCGATGGCCAGGGAAGGGTCGGCCCCGCTTCGGTGCAAAAGAGGCCGGTCCCGGCCATGGTCGCCGAGACGGCCCGCCGCGTTTAGTTCGGGAGCACGCAGACCACGATCGACACGGGCGACGACGCCGTCGCCGCGAGACAAAGGCGCCTCGGCGTCCAATGGAGATCCCCATGACGCGATCGATCCACCCATCCACCCGCATCTCCGCCGCCCTCGGCACCGCGCTCCACCGCCGCTCGCTGCTCAAGGGCGCGGCAGGGCTCGGCGCTGGGCTCGCCGGGCTCCAGGTGGGCAGCGCCCTCGCGGCCCCAACCGGACGCGGCGCGAGCCACCTCCTTGCCCGGCTCCAGGCCGCCGCGGACGCCGCCGCGCCCGAGAAGCAGGTCTTCATCGTCCCATCCGACCCGACTGTGACGTCGGTCCTCGACTTCTACGAGGCGGTCTACAAGCGTCCCAGCTACGCCGCCGACCTGTGGAGCGACCCGCTCGTCCGGGTCGACAAGGACTTCAACATCGTCCCCGGCGCGGCCCTCGAGTGGGGCGTCGGGGACGACGGCCTGACCTGGACCTTCAACCTCGACCCGAACCTCGTCTGGAGCGACGGCAACCCCGTCACCGCCGAGGACTGGGTCCAGACCTTCCGCTACGGCGCCGACCCGGGCCACGCCTGGGACTTCACTTGGTTCTTCCAAGGCGTCATCGACGGGTGGGACGCGGTGGTCGCTCCGGCCGACGGGACGACCCCAGCGGCGACCGAGTCGATCGGCGTGATGCAGGGGGCCGATGCGAACACCCTCATCATCAAGACCCAGAAGCCGGCACCGTACCTGCCGGCGATGCTGCTCTACTCCCTGCCCCTGTCGGCCGCCGCGCTCGCCTCAACCGGACCCCTCTACAACACCAAGCCGGAGACCGCCGTCTCGTCCGGCCCGTTCATCCTCGGCGAGTGGCTGCCGGACCAGCAGATCACCTACGTCCGAAACGAGAGCTACAAGGGCTCCCTGGAGGTCGACATCCAGAAGGTGATCGTCAAGCTGGCCTCGCTGGACACGCACTTCACGATGTACCAGGATGACGAGATCGACTACATGGAGGGACTGGCCCCGGCGGAGCAGCAGATTGCCCAGGCCGAGTTCCCCGACGACGTCAAGTCGTCCGTCGGCGACTTCCGGACCTTCTACCTCTACTTCGACACGACCAAGGCGCCGTTCGACGATCTCCGCGTGCGGCAGGCGTTCAGCCACGCGATCGATCGGGACCTGCTCGCCCAGCAGGTGCTCGGCCCCGAAGGCAGCCCGGCCTACTCCTGGCTCGCCCCCGGCTTCCCAGCCTCCCAGCGCGAGGCCATGTCCAGCATCCAGAACTTCGACCCGGCTGCCGGGCAGGCGCTCCTCGCCGAGGCCGGTTTCCCGGGCGGCGAGGGCTTCCCGGCTCAGCAGATGTGGCTCCGGGCGCCGAAGCCGCTCGACAAGACCGTCGCCGCGGCCCTGGCCTCGATGCTCAACGAGCACCTCGGAGTCGAGGTGGAGCTGCTGGAGGTCGATCAGAACAGCTACATGGCGGCCCTGACCGCCAAGCCGACCGAGATCCTCTTCGGCTACGTCTCCTACGGCATGGACTTCCTCGACCCCACCAACATGCTCGGCGTCTGGCTCTCGGGTGGGCGTCACTCGTGGGTGAACGAGGAGTTCGATGCCAAAGTGGAAGAGGGCGCGGTCTTCCTCGGTCCGACCGAGGAGCGGATCAAGCTGTTCCAGGACGCCGAGCGGATCCTGGTTGAGGATG
>CADCWF010000167.1 GCA_902806345.1 uncultured Thermomicrobiales bacterium | reverse complement strand
GGGGCGACCGCCGCGCGCCCAGGGCGGGGGACCGGTGGCGCGGCGGTCGCGGGCGCCGGCATCGCGGCTCGCAGCCGACCGGGGCGTTCCCGCAGGAAGCGGCGGTACGCGTCCATCCCCTCCCCTCCATGTGTCCGTACACCGTCGCCAGGGCTCCATCCTAGCACCGGTCGGTCCCCTGCGGACGGGAACCGGGTGGGTCGCTGGGGTACGATGGGGGAGCATGTCGCGGTCGTTGGCGACGACGGCGCCGGGGGTGGGCGTTGAAGGCGGTCCGGCGTCCGGGTTTCGGGGCGTGGCTTCGACGGGGACCGGGGCGGCGGGAGATCACCCGGGCCTTCTTCGCCCGGGCGACCGGCGTCTCGACCGGTGCGGCCACCCAGTGGATCACCAACCGGCGGCGGCCAGCGCCGGAGATGGTCGGGAAGGTCGCGGATGGCCCGTGGTTAGAGATCGACGACGGGCTGATCGCCGCCGGGGTCGAGGAGCCGAACGGAGACGCCCGGAGTTGCGGCGGGACGTGGGGGTTCTCCGGCGCGTTCGGTCCACCGACGAGCCGGTCGCCGGGATCGCGGTGATCGTCGCGACAGGGCCTCCCCTCGAGCCGCGGCGCGGGGCGTGAGGTCGCCGTTTGGTGGCGATGCCGCCACTGACCGACCATCGGCGTATAACGCGGCGGCGGCCGTCGAGGCCCTAGATGCGTTCGTCGAGCGGATGCCGAAGGCGGAGTTGCACCTCCACCTGGAGGGGTCCGTCCGGCCACGGACCGTGCTCGAGCTGGCCGCGGCGAACGGCGTCGCCTTCCCGGTAGCCGACGAGGCGGGGCTGGCCGAGTTCTTCCGGTTCCGCGACTTCCCCCACTTCATCGAGGGCTACATCGCCGTCTGCGGCACCCTGCGGCGGCCGGCGGACTTCGCCCGGATCGTGCGCGAGCTGGGCGAGGACGCGGCGGCCCAGAACCTCCGCTACGTGGAGGTCCACTTCAACCCGGAGTCGAACGTCCGCAAGCGCGGCTTGGCGTTCCGGGCCATGCTCGACGGAATGAACGCCGGGCGGCGGGAGGCGCGGGAGCGCTTCGGGGTCGAGATGCGGTGGATCGCCGACGGCATCCGCGACGCCGAGACCGGCCCCGCCTCCGTCACCCAGACCGTCGACTGGATCGTCGGCCTGGACGCGGCCGACGGGGTCGTCGCCCTCGGGCTCGGCGGCGACGAGGTCGGCTTCCCGCCGGCGCCGTTCGCCGCCGACTTCGGGCGGGCCCGCGCCGCCGGCCTCCGGGTCGTCGCCCACGCCGGCGAGACGACCGGGCCGGAGACGATCTGGGACTCGATCCGGCTCTTGGGGGCGGAGCGGATCGGCCACGGCATCCGCGCCGTGGAGGACCCCGCGCTGGTCGCCTTCCTGGCCGAGACCGGGATGCCGCTTGAGGTCTGCCCGACGAGCAACCTGCGGACCGGCGTCGTCGCCTCCCTGGCCGCCCACCCCCTGCCTGCGCTCGACGCGGCTGGGGTGACGGTCACGGTCAATTCCGACGACCCGCCCCTCTTCGGGACGACGCTGACCGAGGAGTACCGGCTGCTGGCCCGCGCCTGGGGGTACGGCGCCGACGGGATCGAGCGGATCGCGCTCAATTCGGTGCGGGCGGCGTTCGTGCCGGGACCGGCGAAAGAGCGGCTACTGGCCGAGTTCGCCGCCGAGTTCGCCGCGCTGCGGGCGGCGCTGGGGCTGCCTCCGCCGACTGCCGGCGGGATACCCACGCCGTAGCACAGACGGCCCGGAGCGAGTCCCGCCCTACCCCGGCGCTGCCGCCTCCAACACCCGGCGGTAGGCCGCTGCCGACTCCTCGGCGGCGATGCAACGGACGACCGTCTCGTCCAGCAGCGGCAGGTAGGGGACGATGCCCGCCTGGAGCCCGGCCCGGTCGGCGGCGTTGACGGTCGTCTCCAGCGCGGTCGCGCCCATCCGGGCGAAGTTGGCGGCGTAGGCCGGGTAGCCGGCGTAGCGCCCGGCCTCGGCCTCCAGCCGAGGCAGTCCCTCGGCGAGCGCCGCCCGGACGTAGCCGACGATCCGGGGGCGGGGTCGACCGGCGGCCTCCGCCGCCTCGAGGGTGAGGGCCGCCGAGGGCGGCACGTAGGCGGGGGTCAGCCAGTTGAGCAGGACCGCGTCGGCGGTCTCGCCGGCGAGGCGGCACATCTTCGGGCCGAGGGCGCCGACCGCGAGCCGGGCCGGGGTCAGCCCACGCAGCGCCTCGACCCCGGCGCGGACCCGCGCCAGTCCGTTCGCGGGGGCGCCGGAGCCGACGCCGATCAGCAGCCGCTCGACCGGCACCCCGAGCTCGGCAACGCGGGCGGCGATCCGGGCCGGCGGCTGGCGGTCGAGCGGGATGACGCCGACGCCGAGCCCGATCCGCTCCGTCACCGCGGCGGCGGCGGCCAGCCCGGCCAGCCCCTCGCCATTCGGCAGGTCGTTGACCCAGAAGGTGGCGTAGCCGGCGGCCTCCGCCGCCGCCGCCAGCTCGCGGACGATGGCGTGGTCGAGGGTGCCGGCGACGCCGAAGCCGCGCTCGCCGGCCGGTTGCCGATCCCGCTCGCTCATTCCCGTCTCCTCGGCCTCGCGCCTTGGTCGTGCGTCCAGCGTCTGTGATCCGAAGCGGACCGGTGACCGCTCCGCCGAGCGCGGCCATCGATGGCCGGGCTGAAACCACGAAGGACCCGGAAGGACCCCGGGCACGACGGGCGATCGGCCGGAGCCGGCCTGACGCACCGGGGAGCGCCCGGATTTCGCCGGATACCTGCCCCGGTGTCCAAGGACCCGGCTCCGTCATCGGCTCCATTCGGCGCCCTTCGGGGGCGACCGGCAGGCTCGGCCATTCCCGACCCATTGGCGGCGGGGACTGCCGACAGGGCGACGGCCGCGATCATACCGCGTGCCCCTTCCCCGCCGACGGGCCCCCGGTTCAGGACGCGGGGAAGCCCAGGCCCAGCCGGCGCAGGGAGACCCAGCGGCCCTGGCCGATGACCAGGTGGTCGAGGAGGTCGATGTCGAGCAGGGCGCCGGCCCTGGCCAGCTCGGCGGTGAGGGCGACGTCGGCGGCGGAGGGGGTCGGGTCGCCCGAGGGGTGGTTGTGGACGGCGACGAGGGCGACCGCGTTCTGGCGGACGGCGTCGCGGAAGACCTCGGCGACGCGGACCTGGGCCTGGTTGACGCTGCCCTGGTAGACGGTCCGGACGCCGAGGACGCGGTGCTTGGTGTCGAGGAGGACGACCCGGAGCTGCTCCTGGGCGAGGGCGGCCATCTCGATCGAGAGGAGGTTGGCGACGTCGTCCGGGGCGGTGACCTGGGGCTTCTGGTCGGGGTGGAGGGTGGCCAGCCGGCGGCCGAGCTCGAGCGCGGCCTTGAGGCGGACCGCCTTGGCGTCGCCGAGGCCGCGGACGCGGGCCAGCTCGGCGACCTCCATCTGCATCAGGCCGCGGAGGCCGCCGTGCTGGGAGAGGACCCGCTGCGAGACGTCGGTGACCGTCTCGCCGACGATGCCGGTGTTGAGGATGATCGCCAGCAGGTCGCCGTCGGAGAGGCTTTGCGGGCCGCGCAGCTTGAGGCGCTCGCGGGGGCGCTCGTCGGGGGCCATCTCCTTGACGGAGAGGCGGTATTTCGGCTCTGTCGTTGCTTCCACCCTCCCCTGGCCCTCCGTTGCCTCATCACGTCGATTCGAATTGGACTGGCCGATCCTATCGTAGACACGGCACCGCCCGCCCCGACTCGGCTGTTTCTCGGTCAAGGTGTCGGAGGAGGCACCCCTTGATCCCCTGCCGGCGATACTGGTACGCCCGGAGGCATCCGAGGGCAGCGGTGCTGCAGGGCGGTCCGGCGGATGGCTCGGGAGCAGCGTGACGACGGACCCCGGGCCTGGGTCATCGGCATCGCCGCGCAGGCAGCGCTGGTGGTCGCGGCCACGGCGTTCGACCGCATCCTGGCCGGCGCGGGTGACGATGCTGGATTCGCCCGTGTCGAAGCCTGGATCATGGCCCTAGGCTCGACGGCTGGCTTCCTCTCCGCCCTCGCGGCTCTGGTCGTGGGGTGGCTCACTCGGCGGAGCGTCGAGACGGCGGAGGCCGTGCTGCGGGAGGCGCGGGAGGGGCGACTCGCCGAGTTCCGCCCCGTCGTCCTCGTGACGTTCGAGCGCCGCGCCGACGACCTCGTGCTGGTCGTCGCCCACTACCGGGGCAACCCGGCGCTGAACGTCCGCTTCGCCTTCTCTCCCCCGCTCGTCAACGAGATGGGCAAGGACGTGGGCGCCGAGCCGCCGTTCTCGATCGGCATCCCGGTCGTGGTTCCCAGCTACCGGCAGGCGGTCCGCTTCGGGAGCTTCGAGGAGTACCGGGCGCACTGGCACTACGGTGTCGAACGGGACAACACGGAGACCGTGACCGGCCGGTTCGAGGCGACGGTGACGCTCACCGACCCCCAGGCGCAGGACCGAGAGCAGGCGCAGACCTTCGTCCTCGACGCCAACCCTCTGTTCGAGTTCACCAGATCGTTCTGGCGGCCGGCGCCGCCCAGGCCGATCGCTTCGTGGCGGGAACGGGGGCCGCTCCCCCCGAAGTCATGCCCGAGGAGGAGCGGCCGGAGCGCCCTGGGAACGGAAACGAGGAGACGCAGTCCGCCGCCAGCGCCGGGAGGTCGTTGGCGGTCAGACGCAGCACGACAGGCTCGGGGCCAACCCGTTCCGAACACCCCGCTCTCAGCGATGACGCAAGCCGACCGGAGGCTCCTCTTGCCTCGCCCGTCCCGACCGGCAACGCCACGTCCGTCGCCCCCGAAGGGCCTCACGCCCCCGCGCCCCGCTCCCTCGGGAGTGCCAGCACGTCGGCGGCCGGGGACGGGCCTTGCAGCCGCCGTCCGATTGCCACCAGGCCGTGACCGAGCCGTTGTCCCACTCGTGCGAACACGCCTCGCACCTGCTGGCCGGACCGACCGGTATGGTCTGCGTGCCGGTGCGTGGCCACCCGGTTCAGAAGCAGGTCACGTTCCAGGTCGCAGGTGCGAACGGCGAGGCTGGGGTGGTTGAGGCTCATCTCCGGCTCCTTGCCGCTGGGTCGGTCGGCGGGGCCTCCCCACCACGCCCCCATCCTGCCCGGCCGCGGCGCCAGACGAATCCGCACCGGTGCGTATCCGGCGGACGTAATCCCGGGGCGCGGCCGCCCGGTCGCACTACGTCGCGCTACGTACGGAGGGCAACAGGGAAGCGCCGGGTGGGCTCAGGCCAGCCCCTCGCGCAGGGCGCGGGCGACGGCCTCGGCCCGCGAGGCGACGCCGAGCTTGGCGTAGACGCGGGTGACGTGGGTGGTGACGGTGCGGGGGCTGACGAAGAGGGCCCCGGCGATCTCGGCGTTGGAGCGGCCCTGGGCCACCAGCGCCAGCACCTCCCGCTCG
>CADCWF010000166.1 GCA_902806345.1 uncultured Thermomicrobiales bacterium | reverse complement strand
GCAATCATGCTGGGCACCAACGACCTCAAGGCGCGGTTCCGCCTCTCGGCCGCGGACATCGCTCAGAGTGCTGCCGGTCTCGCTCAGATCGCCTCGCGGACGGCGCGCAACGCGGCCGGGCAACCGAGCGCGATCCTCCTGGTCGCGCCGCCGCCGCTCGCCAAACTCACCGGCTTCGACCTGATGTTCGAGGGGGCAGAGGCGAAGTCGACGCTCTTCGCCGACTACTATGCGCGCTCTGCCGAATGGAGCGGGCTCGCCTTCTTGGACGCCGGTTCGGTGATGCGGTCGAGCGATCTCGACGGCATCCATTTCGAGGTCGCCGAGCACCACAAACTCGGAGCGGCAGTGGCCGCCAAGGTGCGCGAGTTGATCGGCTGACAACGGATCCTGACCCGGCCGGCCGAAGCCCGCGCATCGGGATCGGCGTCGCCAAAGAGAGTCCCCTGGCATTGAGTGGGAGCCGGTCGCACCGGGACCAAGGGATTGGGGCGAGAGCGGGGCCCGACCTAGTACCCCGGACCCGCACCCCAGCTAGCGCCCCCGCCTCGGCGAGACCTGCCGATCAAGCTGCGGTACGTCCGATGCAAGGGATTGGAGGCGTCGCGCTGCTGGCCTATCCGCCGCCGGGGGCGCCTCGTCCGGCGGCGCTCTCCCGGTAGTGGCTGTCGGCGTCCTCCGCCAGGAGCCCCTCGGGACCACGCCACGTATCACCCTGGGCGTCCTGCCAAGCCTGGGCCGGCAGCACCGTCAGCACGGCGGCGGGGTCCGGGTACGACCCCTCGGCCAGGTACTCGTTGACCATCGTCCGCAGCGCGTCGTCGCGATTGGCCAGCTTGCCCATGATGTCGTCCTTGGTCGCTCCGTTGGCCCAGTCCAACTCTGCCAGGTACCCTTCCAAGAGTTCCCGCATCTCGCTCGCGTCCATGCCGCCCCTCCGTCTTGCCTCGGCGGCCAGCGCCGCCTATGGGCCAACCTGGCAACATCCGTGCCCGGCGAATGCGGCGCCCGATCGCCGGTCGCACCGGCCATGGTGACCCGGATCTGCGCGGGCGGCTATAGTCCGGGACGGCACGGACCGGGGCCGCCGACTTCTCGGATTCACCTTGCTCCTCGATTGCCGGAGGCCGTCCCATGCACCCGTTCGTCCTCGACCCGGCGTCCCTTCCCCCCGTTGCCGACCTCCTCGGCGCGGTGGTAACTGAGGAGGTGCGAGCCGGCGGCCGCAACCTGTTCAGGAAGGGACACCGGCTCTCCGAGGCTGATCTGGTCTCGTTGCCGACCCTCGACCGGTCGATCCATGCGGTCCGTCTCGAGATGGACGACGTCCACGAAGACTTCGCTGGGCGGCGGTTGGCCGAGTCGGTGGCCGGCGCCGGGCTCGGGCGGACGCTCGAGCTGCGGGGACCGACCCAGAGCCGCTACAACCTCGTTGCCGCGACCAAGGGGCTTCTCCGAGTCGACGGAGAGCGATTGCGGGCGATCAACCTGATCGCGGGGATGGCGGTTTTCACCCTGCCGGACGGGATGGTCGTCGTCCCCGGCCGGACGGTGACGGGGGTAAAGATCACGCCGGTGGCGGTGCCCGAGGTGACGCTGGCGGAGGCGGAGGCGATCGCCGCCGAGGGGCTGGTGGTGACCGTGCGGCCGTTCCTGCCGCTGACCGTCGGCGTCGTCTCGACCGAGGGGATGGCCGACCGGGTCCGGCAGCGGTTTCGGCAGACGGTCGAGCGCAAGGTCGCCTGGTACGGCGGGCGGGTCGTCCGGTTCGAGGAACTGGCGGCCGAACCGGCGGCGGTGGCGGCGGCGATCGAGGGACTGATCCGGGACGGCGCCCAGGTGGTGCTGGCGGCAGGCGGCAACACGATCGACCCGCTCGATCCGACGCTGCGGGCGCTCCCGACCGTTGGCGCCGAGATGGTCCGATTCGGGGCGCCCGCGCACCCGGGCAGCATGTTCTGGCTGGCCCGAAGGGGCGAGGTGCCGATCGTCAACCTCGCCTCGTGCAGCATGTACTCCAAGGCGACCGTCGCCGATCTCGTGCTGCCGCCGATCATGGCCGGGGAGTCCGTTGGCCCTGAGCAACTGGCCGACCTCGGGTTGGGCGGTCTCCTCGACCGCGGCATGAGCTGGCGGTTTCCGCCGTACGAGGAGGAGGTAGCGGCCGGGGACGAAGAGGAAACGTAGGGGTGCTCGGGCCGCAGTCATGGACGCCCCGCGGGTCAACCGTCGGTAACCGAGGTGATGCGACGCGTCACCATGATGGGTGTTGCGTCGAGTGGCTGGGTACCGGCATGACCTCAGCCCGTTCCAAGAGGGATCGGCTCGAGGCTTCACCCATTGAGGAACCCGGAGCCCTGACGGCGCCTTTGCCGCCGCCGATTCGGCGACCGAATCGTGCGCCCCGAGCACGGTAGCCGAGGGCCGCCTGCTTGCCTCTATGGGCTTCGGGAATCGACGTCGCGACTGGTCGTCGCGGCACCGCTGCCGGACGAGGTGGCGGGCCGAACGTCGCGGCGATCGGACGCCGGTACAATGGGCGACCGGACGCGAGACCATGAGCCGTAGTTCGCCATGGGAGCTCTTTCCGCGTGATCGCGTTCCCCGTCGTCGCCTTCGTCGTCAGCCTCGCCTGCGCCCTGCTCGTCGCGGCAGACGGCGTCCGCCGACCGAAGCCGGACAAGGTCGCCTGGGCGATCGCCTTCGGCCTCTTCGCCGTCGCCGCCGGGGCCGAGGTAGCCGGGTCGCTCGCCGGTTGGAACGTGCCCCTCGTTCGCCTCTACTACCTGACCGGGGCCACGCTCGTCGTCGGCTTCCTCGGCCTCGGCCAGCTCTATCTCCTGTTCGGCCGCAAGATCGCCGGGGTCGCCCCGGGCGCGGCGCTGCTGGTCACGGCCCTCGCCGCGACGTTCGTCCTGGAGGCGCCGGTCGACCAAGCGATGCTCGCCTCAGACGGGTGGCGCGCGCTCGACCGCGGACCGGCGCTGGTGGCACTGGCGGTGTCGATAAACGTGCTCGGTACGCTCGTCGTGGTCGGCGGGGCGCTCTGGTCCGCCTGGACCTTTTGGCGCCGCGGCATGTTCCGACGGAGGATGATCGGGTGCCTGCTGATCGCTCTCGGCTCGCTCGTCGTCGCGAGCGGGGGGTCTCTGACGCGGCTCGGCAGCCCGCAATACCTCTATGTGGCGATGGCCACCGGGGTGGCGCTCATCTTCGCCGGCTACCTCCAGGCGCGCCGGCCGGACGCGGCGGTGAAGCCGGCGTCCGGCATCGACTCGATCACCGAAACGGCCCTCTCGATGCGCGCACCGCGATCAAACTCCGCGGTGCGGCCGGCGCGCTCGGTCGTCGCGCTCCACGGTGGTCGAGCATTGCGCCCAGAAACGCCTGCACCCGACCCCGGCATCGAGCTGATCGCCGGCTGGATCGCCACGCGCGACGGCGCGGCGATCTCGCTGCTCTGCGCCGAGTGGAGCGTGCCGTCCGACCCGATGCCGGTGCTCGCGCGGTCCGACGCCCGCCGAGTCTGGGCGCTCCGGCTGCGGCTGCCGGACGAGACGCACGCCGCCTTCGATGCCTTGCCGGTGCCGGTTCGTCGTCAGCTGGCGACGCTCGCGGACGATGTGTTGCTTGCGGCCGAGGCCGGTGGGCCGACGAGGGCGGCTGGGTAGACCCGGTCTAGACGGATGCCTGGATCAGGAGCGGGTATCGGCCCCACCGTCGCGGTCGTCGAGCAGCCGCAACGCCTCGTCCACGCCCAGGTCACCGCGCTCGACCGCCCGCAGGATGTCTTCTGGGCGGTGTCCGCTAACGGTCGCTGGTCCGACGCTCTCGGTCCGCCACGGCGTGGCTCCTTCGTCCGTAGGCGGAGATGGTGATCCGTTCACCGACGGAGCGGCGGGGTCTGGTTCGCCCTCGTCGTCCACATCGGGCACGCGAACGGCATGGGGGACACGCGTCGTTGGCACCCGCTGTGGAGCCGCCGCTCGGCGGGCCTCCTCGGCGGAGACGGTATCGAGTGCGATCCCGCCGCTGATCGTCTTGGCGGAAATGCGCCACGCCGTGCCGTCTCCGAGCCGCCACTCACCGCGCCGGTCGCCGACGACGAACGGCTCTTCCGCCGCCACGCGACTGGAGACGGTGCGGGTGGAGACGGAGACATCCGCGTTCCTCGCCGCCTCGATCGAAACGCGACCGCTCGCGGTCTTGAACGACGCTGCACCGCTCGTCCCAGGGGCAATCGCCAGCGCGATTGCGCCGCTGGCCGTCTCCGCCGAGAGGTCGAGCGGCCCCGCTGCCTGGATGTCGATCTTGCCGCTTGCGGAGCGGGCCACGCAGCGGCCGGCGGCGCGGGCGATCGTGATTCGACCGGAAGCGCTCTCCGCCTTCAGGTCCGGGCCACACCCTTCGAGCACGATCTTGCCCGAGGCCGCGGTGGCGGCGATGCTCGGGGCTTCGACGTCGTAGACGTGCAGCCGGCCGGAGGCCGTATCCAGCCGAAGATCGGTCCCAGGCAGGTGCAGCGGCACTTCGATCATGATCGAGACCTGGACGCGCCAGCCGACCAACGTGCTGAGCGCCGGGCTGAATGCCCGGCCCACGATCGCCGCGATCGTGTCTTCGAGCGACCCGTCCGGCAGATCCTGGGGAGTCGTCACGGTCGGGGCGATTCGGATGCCGGCAGAGTCGACATCGATGGCAACCGAAACGGCATTGATCCACAACGGAGACGCCGGCGTCAGGTGTTCCCACGAGACGAGGATGTCCTGCCGCTCCTTCCCGACGATCGTGACCGGACCGTTCGGATTGGCGGCTTCCAGCCGGAAACCGCCCGCGGGCAGCGGGATGGTCCGCTCGCTGCGTCCGCCTCCACCCTCTGTCGCCTGGCCAATTGGGTCGGTGGCGCTGGTCATCGGGATGCCTCCGTCGCCGGTCGAGGAACAATCGCCGCCCCATCACCGTCGGAGTCGGCGTCGAGAAGCGCCAGGCGCCGCGCCGCCTCGTCCGGGGCGATGGTACGGTCGCGGAGCTCCTGCAGGATCTGACGGCGGCGCTCCCGCCGTGAGACGACCACGCCCTTCGGAGCGCGCCGCTCCTCGCTGCCGTGGCCGAGGACACGGACGACCTCGTCGAGGCGGGAGCGGATCGTGGGGTAGGAGAGGCCGAGATCGACCTCGACGTCCTTGATCACCCCGCGGTTGCGGAGGAAGACCTCGACGAACGCGAGCTGGTCGCGGTCGAGCCGCCCCAGCCGGCCGCCGTCGAAGCGGCCCTCGATCCGCGTCTCGCAGTTGGCGCAGTCGAGGCGGGTGACCGCGAGGTCGCCGGCGCAGACGGGGCATCGGCCGGGGGGCGGGTAGGGGTTCATCGACATCGCCCTCACTCCAGAAGTCGCTCGTCAGAATCTTGCTCGCGACGGAGCTAACATGAATCACATAATGAATTTTGTCC
>CADCWF010000165.1 GCA_902806345.1 uncultured Thermomicrobiales bacterium | reverse complement strand
AGGCGGGCATCCGGAACATCCAGTTCGGGCCGCGCGGGGCCAATTTCCACCAGGCCGACGAGTGGGTCGACGTGCCGTCGAACGCCGCCACGACCCGCGTCCTGGTCCGGCTGGCGATCGACCTGATGCCGACGGGGGAGGGCGCGCGGTGATGAATCAGACCGTCGAGATCGGCCGCATCGCCCGCCTCCAGGTGCAGATCACGAGCTTGAAGGTGCCTGGCCCCCGGTTCCGCGCCTACGATCCGGCTGGGATTCGAGCGGTCGCCGCGCTGCGCCTCGACGACGGCGGCGTGACCGGGCTGGACGAGGCGGGGAACCCCGTGCCGGACGTCCACCACCGTGACCACCCGGCCTCCAAGTACCGGGGCGAGAACGGCGTCTCGGTCGGCTTCACCAGCCACTACGCGGTGATCAAGGGCCGCTTCCCTGGCGGCCTGGCCGACGGCGAGGCGGGGGAGAACATCCTCGTCGAGACGGACCGGACCTGGAGCGAGGCGGACCTAACCGGCGGGCTCATGGTCTCGACGGCGAGCGGCGGGATCCGCCTCCGCTCGGTCGTTGTCGCCGATCCGTGCGTCGAGTTCGCCCGTCACCTGCTGGACTGGCCGCCGGACGCGCGCCCCGACCGCACCGTGGGCGACGCCGTCGCTTTCCTCGGCAACGGCGTCCGCGGCTTCTATGCCGAGTTGGACGGCGCCCCTGCCCGGATCGCCGTCGGCGACCTCGTCTCGGTCCGAGGTGTGCAGTAGCCCCGATCGGCTTCCAGGACTGGGCGATCCGTCGCCCGCCGACCGTCATCCCGAGCGGAGTGCGCCAGCTCTCCAGGGCGCACTATGGCGCCAAGAGAAACTCCGCTCCGCCAGGACATCCCTCGTCGCTGTCGGGACGATGGCCGGGCTGGGGATGATACCGGCGCTCGGGACCGCGAGTGGGCGATGGCTACGCTCGGGTGTCTGCGACGGAGACTTCTCGCCGCACGCTACCCCGCCGCGCCGCCCAGCGGCAGCCGCACGGTGAAGGTGCTGCCGACGCCCTCGGCGCTCTGGACGGTCACAGCGCCGCCGTGTTGCTCGACGATCTGCTTGGCGCCGGCGAGGCCGATCCCGGTCCCGGCGAAGGCGCCCGCGGCGTTCGCGCCGCGATGGAATCGGTCGAACACTCGCGGCAGGTCTGCCGCCGGGATGCCGACGCCCCGGTCGTCGACCAACAGGACCGCCCACGCCCCGTCCGCCCGGTCCTCCCGGCGGATGCGGAGGACGACCTCGCCGCCGGCGGGGCTGAACTTGATCGCGTTGCCGATCAGGTTCGCTAGAACCCGTTCCAGCCGCGAGCCGTCCCAGACGCCGACGAGGCGGTCCGGACCTGACTCGATCCGGATTGCGTGCTGGGTAGATGCTCGGCCGTGCTCGGCGGCGACGGCCCGCGCCATCGCCACGAGGTCGACCGGTTCCCGCCGCAGTTCCAGGCCGCGCCCGGCCCGGATGTGGGCGGCGTCGAGCAGCTCCTCGATCAGGTTGACGGTGCGGCCGGCGGCCGTGTCGATCGCTCCCAATCCGGTCGCCAACGCGGCATCGTCGAGGGTCCGCCGCTCGGCGTGGCGGCGGAGGAGTTGGACGTGGGCGATCAGCGCGGTGAGCGGGTTCTTGAGGTCGTGGGCCGCCGCGTCGACGAACGCGAGACGCTCCTCCTGGAGCCGCTTCATCGCGTCGATGTCGGTCGACGTCCCGAACCAGTTGACGACGCGGCCGTCGCCGTCGCGGACCGGGACGGACCTGCTGAGGAACCAGCGGTAGACGCCGTCGGTGCCGCGAAGGCGCAGTTCGTTCTCGTAGGGCGTGCCCGCCGCCACCGCCTGGAGCCAGCGATCGGTCGTGGACGCCAGGTCATCCGGGTGGATCGGGGCGTTCGCCGCTCCCGGCGAGTCAGCCGCGGGGAGGCCGGTGTAGTCGCTCCACTGCCGGTTCATGTACTCGACCGTGGTCCCGTCCGGACCGCCGATCCAGGCGATCTGGGGCAGCGCATCGGCGAGCTGCCGGAAGCGGAACTCCGACTCGCGGAGGGTCTCCTCTGCCCGCTTGCGCTCGTCGATGTCGAGCGCCGTGCCGACGAACCCGATCGGGCGACGGTCGGCGCCGCTGCCCACGAACTGGGCTCGTCCGTTGGCCGCCACCCACCGCTCGCCGCCGTCGGGCCAGACGATCCGGTACTCGATTCCGTAGAGACCGGTCGAGGTCGGATCGAGGGCGGCGGCAACGGCGGCGATGACGCGGTCGCGGTCATCGGCGTGGATGCGCGCCAGCACGGTCGGCAGGGGAACGAGCGCGGTCGCGGGCGACTCGCCCCAGATCTCGCGCATCCGCTCGTCAATCTCGACCAAACCTGTTGCCGGGTCGAAGCGCCACGTGCCGAGGCGGGCGACCTCGACCGCCAGCCGCGCGTGCTCCTCGCTCCCGCGCAGCCGCTGCTCGCCGGCCCGCAGCTCGATCTCGGTCATCACCATGGTGGCCAGGTCTTGCAGCGTCTCGATGTCCGCCGCCGTCCACTGGCGGGGCCGGTCGTCGATCGCGCACAGGGTTCCGACCGCGTGCCCTTCCTTCGTCACGAGTGGCACCGCGGCGTAGCCGGCAACCCTGAGCGCCCGCACCCCCGCGTTATCGCGGAAGCGGGGATCGGCCCCAGCGTCGGCGACGACGAGCGGCTTGCCGGCGGCAACTGTCAAGGGGCAGAGACCGAACTCGATCGGCAACCCCGCGGTCGCCCAGGGGTCGGGCAGGCCGACGCTGCTCTTGCAGAACTGGACCCCTCCCGTGACAAGGTTGACCAGGGCAACCGGGGTGTCGAGCAAGCGGGCGGCGAGGCGGGCAAGCCGGTCGAATTGCTTTTCGGGCGGCGTGCCGACTAACCCGAGCCCCGCCACGGCCGCGAGCCGCGCCGGATCCGCGAGGCGGGCACGGACCGGATTTGGGATGCCGTCGGTCATCGGGTAGGTTCCTTCGGGTGGCGGCGGCTCCCGTCCATTATCACCGCCCTTCCTCGGCGCGGCCCCGCCACCGTCCCGACGGCTGTCGTGGCGCCGCGGTCCGGCGCTGTTCGCGACCGGTCCGCCATGCAGTTCGCGGTCAGCCGGCCCGCTCCCCGAGCAGCTCGAGGAACCGCGCCTCGGCCAGGATCATCCGCTCTAGCTCGGTCAGATCCTGGCTCTCGTCGGGGCCGTGGGCTCGGGAATGCTCCCCTTCCTGCGCGCCCCAGACGACGAACTCGGCGGTCGGCGCCAGGCTCTGCAATGTGCCCAGGAGGGGAATCGAGCCGCCGCTGGCTTTGGCGTCGACTTCCTGCCCGAAGACCTCGCGCAGGGCCGCCCGCGCCGCTCCCGCGATCGGACCGTCGGTCGGGGCCTTGAAGGAGTTGCCCCGCTCGCCCGGCTCGACCTCGACCGCGACGCCCCAGGGCGCGCTCGCTTTGATGTGGTCGATGAGGGCGTTCTGGGAGGCGACCAGGTCGGATCCGGGCGCGACCCGGAGCGAGATCTTGGCCTTCGCCTCCGGGATCAGGGAGTTGGAGGCACCGGCGACCGCTGGCGCATCGAGCCCGATCCCCGTCACCGAGGGCTTCGTCCAGAGGCGGCTGGCGATGCTGCCGGTGCCGATCAGGGGCATCCCCGGCAAGAGGCCGGCCGCCGCTCGGTAGCGATCCTCGGGGATGTCGTTGCCATCCCAATCGTAGGCGGTGAGGCCGGGCACGGCCACGTCGCCCTTGTCGTCGAGCAGCCGCGAGACGATCGTCGCCAGAACCATCAGGGCGTCCGGGGCGGCCCCGCCGTAGCCGCCGGAGTGAACCATCGAGCCGAGGGTACGGACCGTGACCGTGCAGGTCACGATCCCGCGGAGGGCGACGTTCAACTCCGGCTCGCCGGCGACGCTGTTTCCGCCGTCGGCGATGACGAAGGCGTCGCACCGCGCCAGGTGGGGGTTGGCCTCCACGAACGGTCCAAGGCCGGCGCCGGTCTCCTCCTCCCCCTCGATCAGGAGGCGGACCCCGACTGGCGGCTTGCCGCCGAAGAGGCGCATGGCCGCGACGTGCATCATCACGCCGGACTTGTCGTCCGCCGCGCCGCGGCCGTAGAGGCGGCCGTCCTTGATGACCGGGGCGAACGGGTCCGTCGTCCAGCCCTGCTCCGGCGGAGCCGGCTGGATGTCGTAGTGGGCGTAGAGGAGCACGGTAGGAGCGCCGGCCGGGGCGGGGATCTCGGCGTAGACGGCGGGGTAGCCTCCGGGCACGTCGAGCAGTTGGGCGTCGGCGACGCCGGCGTCGCGGAAGAGGGCGGCAGTCGCCTCCGCCGCCGCCAGCACCGGCTCGGACGGGAAGCCGGGGAAGGCGATCGAGGGGATCCGGGTCAGGGCCGTCAGATCCGCGATCACCTCCGGCATGAGGGCGGCGGTCCGTTCGCGCAGATCGGCGAGGGGCATCGAGACTCCTTCCCTGTCGTGTCGGCCGCCGGTCGCGGCCGCGCGGCTCCGGCTCGGTCGTCGGCCTATTGTCGCCGCTGGTGGCGCGGCGCACCCGAAGGCGCAGGCCGTGCCGGTAGAATCCGGGCAGGCCGACGGATGAACGGCGAGCGGTGGGGAAGGGGAGGGCGAGATGGCGAACGAGGCGATTCCGCGGCGGCCGTTCGGGACGACGGGCGAGGAGGTCTCGCTGCTCGCCGTCGGCGGCGCCCACATCGGGCTGCCGGAGGATGAGGCCGAGGGGATCCGCATCGTCCAGCAGGCGATCGACGCCGGGGCGAGCTTCCTCGACTGCGCCTGGGAGTACAACGACGGCAACAGCGAGCGGCGGCTGGGCAAGGCGCTGGCCCAGGAAGGCTACCGCGACAAGGCGTTCCTGATGACCAAGGACTGCGCCCACGACCGCAAGGCCCACCACTCGATGCTGAAGCTGGAGCAGAGCCTGAAGCGGCTCCAGACCGACCGCCTGGACCTCTGGATGATCCACGAGGTGGTCTGGGACGACGACCCCGAGAAAATCTTCGCGCCGGGCGGCAGCGCCGAATCGCTGCTCAAGGCTAAGAGCGCGTTTCAAAACCGTTAGGCGGTATGCCGGGTGAACGGCGATGGTTGCCAAAGTCTTCGTCTCGACAAGCGATCCGCAGAGCGTAGCCGTCAGGAGGGATGGACGCGGCCGGGTTTTGAAACGCGCTCTAAGGAGCAGGGGAAGGTCCGCTACATCGGCTTCACCGGCCACAAGCACCCGGACCTCCACCGCCGGATGCTCTCCCAGGGGTTCCCGTTCGACGCCGTGCTGATGCCGCTCAACGTCTTCGATGCCCACCACGCCAGCTTCGAGCGGGAGATCCTTCCCCTCTGCGCCGAGCAGGGGATCGCGGCGCTGGCGATGAAGAGCTTTGCCGACGGCCACCTCTTCCGCAGCGGTGCCGCAATCACCCCTCCCGAGGCGCTGCGCTACGCGATGAGCCTGCCGGTGGCGACGGTCGTCT
>CADCWF010000164.1 GCA_902806345.1 uncultured Thermomicrobiales bacterium | reverse complement strand
TCGCTGCTGGCCGTCCCCGCCGTGGTGGCGGCGAACTGGCGGCGGGTCGTCGGGCGGGACGGCGGCCTCGCAGCCCGTCCCGCCCGGCCAGCCTGAGGTCCCGACCGCGCTGCTCCGAGGCGCGGGTTGCGGACACGGCGAAGCCGCCGGCGACCCGAGGGGCGCTTGCTACGATGGCGCGGAGGGACCCGCCCGCTGCGCCGAGGGGCCGCTGGGGGGTGGGGGCAGGAGGCCGTCCATGGCACAGGTCGACCAGGTTGCCGACGGCATCTACCGGATCAGTTCGTTCGTGCCACAGAAGCGGCTGAGCTTCAACCAGTTCCTGATCGACGACGAGCGGCCGGCGCTGGTCCATACCGGGACCTACCCGATGTACGACGAGGTCCGGGCCGCGGTCGCCCAGGTCCTGGACCCGGCGCGCCTGGCCTACGTCGTCGTCCCCCACTTCGAGGCCGACGAGTGCGGCGGCATGGGGCGCTTCGTCGCCGAGGCGCCCGAGGCGGTCCTCGTCTGTAGCGCGGTCGGGGCGCGCATCAACCTGTGGCAATGGGACTACGCCGGCCCGGTGCTGGGCGTGGAGGACGGCGACGCGGTGGAGCTGGGCCGGCATCGGCTGCGCTTCCTGGAGACCCCCCACGTCCACCACTGGGATTCGCTGATGGCCTTCGAGGAGGCAACCGCCAGCCTCTTCCCCGCCGACCTCTTCCTGCAGCCGGACGACCAGCCCCCGGTCGTCCGGGAGGACCTGGCCGCGGAGATGTGCGCCTGGTACCGGGCGGCGGGCATCTTCGCGTCGGAGGGACCCGTGCGGCGGGTCGTCGACCGCCTCGAGCCGCTGGCGCCCGCCTGGGCCCACCCGATGCACGGGGGGAGCGTGCCCGCCGCGGCGCTCCCCGACTACGTTGCCGCCCTGCGGGAGGAGGCGTTCGCCTTCGACGGGCGGCTGTTCGGGCGGGAGCTGCCGGGCTGACGGGTGGGGTGGCCGCCACCGCCGGGTTGGAGAACGCTCACCCCCACCCGTCGCACAAACGCTCGTTTGCGCAACCCGACAGCCGAGTGTCGTTGCGGGTCCCGCTAGACGTCCGGTGGGCTTGCCGCTACCGTGGGTCCGAGCACGACACAATCCGTCGCGGGGCAACCGACGGCGGCCGCCTCCCGTTCGCCGGGAGCACCGCGCCGGCCGGTCGTCTCGAGGGAAGGGGGGCCGATGACACGCCGCGCTTCTCGCCGCCGCGCGATGCAGGCGGCGCTCGCCGCCGCGGCAACGCTCACGCTGCCGCGTTCCCGGGCTGCCGCCCAACAGGCGACGCCCGGTGCGTCCAACGAGGGAACCATCACGGCCGCCCAGGTCGAGTCTGCCCTGGGTCGCCTCGACGGCCTGATCGAAGACGGCATGGCGCAGACGGGGCTCCCGGGTGCGGCGGTGGCGGTGGTCTACGGCGACGAGGTGGTCTACGAACGGGGCTTCGGCGTCCGCGAGCTGGGGAAGCCCGAGCCGGTCACGCCGGAGACGGTCTTCCCGATCGCCTCGCTCTCGAAGTCGCTCTCCTCCACGCTGGTCGCCGCCGTCGTTGGTGATGGCACGACGTCCTGGGACGCCACGATCGGCAGCCTGGTGCCCGGCTTCGCGCTCGCCGACCCCTGGGTGAGCGACCAGGTCACCGTCCGCGACCTGCTCTGCCACCGCTCCGGACTGCCGGTCTACGGGGGCGACCCCCTGGTCTTCACCTTTCGCTACGATCGCGACGAGTGCCTGCGGCGGCTGCGGCACTACGCCCTGGCGACCCCCTTCCGCAGCGCCTGGGCCTACTCCAACCTGGGGTTCAGCGCCGGCGCCTACGCGGCGGCGCGGGCGGCAGGAGCGTCGTGGGAGGACCTGGCCGAGGCGCGGCTGTTCGCGCCGCTGGGCATGACCAGCACGAGCTACCGCTTCGCCGATTTCGGGCGCCACGAGGACCGCACCGCGCCGCACTACCGCGCGCGGGACGGCGCCTGGGACCTCGGCGACCCGATCGACGACGACGCGGCGGCGCCCGCGGGGGGCGTCAGCTCCAACCTGCGGGATCTGACCCGGTGGCTGCGGCTGCACCTGGCGGGCGGGACGTTCGAGGGGCGGCAGGTGGTGGCGAGCGAGCCCCTGCGCGAGACCCACCGGCCGCAGATGCTGGTGACCTCTCCCCCGGATCCGGCGACCGGGCCGGCGTTGTTCTACGGGCTGGGGTGGCTCGTCTCCTACGACGACCGGGGCCGGCTGGAAGTCAGCCACTCTGGCGATTTCCCCACCTACAGCACGCAGGCCACGCTGCTGCCGGGGTCGGGACTGGGCATCCTGGTGCTGTGCAACGGCGGGGCCAGCGCGGTGCGCGGGGCCATCCCGAAGGCGTTCCTGGAGATGGTCACGAAGGGCGAACCGAGCCAGGACTGGGTGAGCGCGATCGAGGCCTCGTATGCCGCGGTGCTGGCCGGCATCGTGGCGACCGCGACGTCCTTCCCCCAGGGCGAGCCGCCGAACGACGCGGCGCCGCCCTTGCCCCTCGACGCCTACACCGGCACCTATACCAACACAACGTACGGCGAGGTAACGGTGCGGGACGAGGCCGGCGGTCTGGTGCTGGCGTTCGGGCCGACCGGGGTTCAGCACCAACTGTTCCCCTGGGACCGCGACGCGTTCAGCATGCCGCTCCCGGGAAGCGAAGGGGCCCAGATTGCCCAGCTCGGCGTGCTCTTCACCATCGGTCCGGAGGGCCAGGCGGATGCGGCACTGGTGAGCCTGGGGGGTGCCGGCCCCGACGCGGCGGCGACCTTCACCCGGGCGGCCGGGGCATGACCGACGCCGCCGGCCCGCGAACACACCGGCGATCCACCGGAGCCCCGGGCGCGGGGGATCACCGAAGGATTTCCGACCGGGGGGCGGCGCGCCGGCGGCGAAGGCGGGTTCGGTCGGCGCAGGGGTGCCCTGCGGCGCGACGATGCCGTCTCGGAAACGCTCGTTTCTGCGACGGGACAGCGCGGTGTCGGTAATCAGGTATTGCCCGGCTCGCCGGCGGCGGCGCCCCGACGGGGCCAAGCCGCGCTACGCGACGAGCCGCCGACCGCCCCCCGTCGCGTCGATCAGGACAAACCATTTACAACCGCGGCAGGCGACCGCATGATGGCCCCCCGGCCGCACCGGTGCGGCCGACCGGATCGAGGAGGCCCCCCGCCATGCGCCGTTCCGCCGTCCTGCTCCCGGTCGCCGCCGTTTTCCTGCTCGGCCTCGCCGCCGCCGGCCCGCTCGCCGGATCCGCCGCCCAGGAGGCCACCCCCGCCGCCTCGGCCGGCCACCCCGTCGTCGGCGCCTGGGTCGTCGACAGCACGGCCGAGAACCCGGCGGACGCCCCCGCCGTCGCCGTGATCGCCGCCGACGGCACCTTGATCGACACCGAGGGGGTCGCCGGGACGTGGCGGGCCACCGGCCCCCGCACGGCGGCGACGACCTTCGTCCTCGTGCTTGGGGAGGAGCGGCTGCCGGGGGGCGGCAGCGTGGTCATCCGCGGCGAGCTCGAGGTCGACGCGGCGGGCGAGGGGTGGACCTCGCCCTACTCCTTCACGGTCGTCGCCCCGGACGGGACGGTCGTGGGGTCGGGCCGCGACACGGCGGTGGGGCGGCGGGTCCCGGTCGAGCCGGTGGCGGCCGAGGGGACGCCGCTGGCGGCGGTCCCGACCTGGGCGCCCGCCGCAGCCGAGGGGGGGACCCCGACCCCGTAAGGAGCACTCCGAGGTGAGACCCGGTCTTGCCAGCGGACAGCTGACTTCCCATGCCCGTCTCGGAAACGCTCGTTTTTGGGACGGGGTGAATTGGGTTGTGTCCCCGAGCCCTCCCCGGATCCCGGCCGCTCCGCCGCAAGGAGTCCCGGGCCAGGACCTCGGGACGCCGCCGGGTCGGGACCTCCGGGTCTCCCAGACGAGGCGACGGCAACCGATACTTCGGGGCCGAACGAGGAGCCCGGGATGGTGCCCTGGCCGCGTCCTGTGTGCTTGGCCTCCTGGGGCCCGCCTTCGCCGCGGCGGTCATCCCGACGTCGTCGTGCTCGCCCCCGTCGGGGTCGTCGGCTAGCCCAAGCCGCAGCGGCCTCCGCTGCAGGTGAGCCGGCCGCAGCACACCCAATCGTTCTCGCCCCCGCTCAGCGGGCCGCCGCAACTCCCGCCCGCCTGGCGGCAGCAGGTCGCGGCGCCGAAGCCGGTGTCGGCGCAGATCAGGGCGCCGAGTTCGGGGAAGTCCTGCGAGCAGTCGCCGTCGAACGTGCAGGGGTCGCCGAGCGAGGCCGTCCCGGTGCTCAACGGCTCGCGGCACGCGTTGTCGACGCACACCAGCGCGCCGCAGCACCCCTCGTCGAACGCGCACTGGTAACCGGCCCAGGCGCAGCAGTTGAACGGGCCGTCGTAGGCGAACCCGTTGTCGGCGCAGAACATGGGTTGGTAGGCCACGTTGTTCGGATTGGCCGCGCACTGCCGATCGTCGTAGCAGGGGTCGCCCGCGGCGAGGTAGCAGCACCCCTGGGCCGCCGCCCGCCGGCCGCGGGCAATCGCGAGCCCGCCGGCGGCCAGCCCGCCGACCAACCCGCGCACCGCCCCCCGCCGCCCCGACCGCCGCCCCAGCCTCCGCGCCAGGGAATCGAACTGGCGATCGTCCATCGGTTTCCTCCTCCCGGCGGCCCGTTGCCCCGCCGTCGCGCTCGCAGCCGTCGCTGGCGCTGCCGCGCCACGGTTTCGCGGTCTCCACCGGCCGGGCGGAGCCAAGCTCCGCCGACCGGACCTCGCCGATGCCGACCTCCGCCCCGGCCCGATTCTCCCAGAAGCGGAGGCACCCGACCATGCCCCGTCCAGGGCCACCACGGGGCCGACCACGAACCCTCGGGTCTCGGCAAGGGACGGCAGTGCCCCTACGCGGGTTCGTCCCGGCGCACCGAGACGCACATCGCTACGAAGGTGCCCCCTTCGGGTCCTTCGCGATGGGCGCCGCCAACGGCTAGGCAGCACCCGCCGCTCCGCCAGCCGGCTGTCACGCCGCAGAAACGACCGTTTTCCCAAGACCCGGCCGGCGTCTCGAAACCCCGGTGGCGTCCGGACAACGTGCGGTTGCGTGGGCGTTGCGTGTGGCGGCGCCGGGTTGCCTGCCCGACCGTGGGGACCACGGCGGCGGTCCCCCTTCCCTCCCGCCGCCGGCGCGGTCCCCAGCCCGGACCGCCACCCCGCGGGCGCCCCGGCCTCACCCGGGGCGTTTGCGCGTCTCAGATAGGAGCGTTTCTGGGACGCGACGTGGGCGTCTCGAAATCCCGTCGCCGGGATCGCCCGCGGTGCCGGCAAACCGTCTCATAACCCCGCCGGCTCGCTTGCCGGGGGGTTATCGGCTTGCGAGACGCCCACGCCCCGGTGGCTAGCGGCGGAGGACGCAGCGCCCTCGTCGGCACCGCTCGCCACGGCGGCAGTCCCGGTTGCGCGCGCACTCCGGCGGTACCACGCAGCGG
>CADCWF010000163.1 GCA_902806345.1 uncultured Thermomicrobiales bacterium | reverse complement strand
CCGGACGATCCCGGTAGCATCAAAAACCCATGCCCGCTTCCACCACCTAGCGGAGGCAGAAGTCCTCCCGATCGGCCAGACCAGCGACGACTTCCCCAACATCGCGACAAGCGACGCTTCATCGCGGGCCTCGGCGGCGATTGCCGACGCCTCTGAGACGATCCCGTCGCGGTCGACCGCTACGAGGTCGAGGTCCGGCGCGGGGACGCGCTCGCCTATGGACGCGCGGACGAGGCAATGGTCCGCTGACGGTTGAGCCCCAAACCGCCATCGCTCTCGTGTTCGGGGAGGTCGAGGTGGCTTGGCTCGATCCCGTCTTCGGATACGAGCAGGGCACGATCCGGCCGGTGTAGCCCACCTCCACCGACCTCCTCGACCGTCACCGGTGCTCCTCCCGCAGCGCCAGGTCGGGGTCGATCTGCCAGAGGGCGCCGAAGACCGCCCCGTGGAGCTGGGCGTCGGCGCCGAGGACGGCGTGCATCAGGGCCGGCGGCGCCGGCAACTCCGCCGCGATCCGCTCCCGCACCGGCTCCACCAGCAGCGCCCCCGCCTCGGCGGTGCCGCCGCCGAAGATCACGGCCTCGGGGTCGAGCACGGCGGCAAGGGCGATCACCGCCATCGCCACGAGGTCGACCACCTCCGCCGCGATCGGCGCCAACGCTTTGTCCTGGAGGGCGCGCTCGATGACATCGGCCGCGCTCAATTCCTCGCCGATGAGCTCCTTGGCCCTGGCCCGGATCGTCCGACCGCCGATCAGCGCCGCCAGGTTGCCGACGCCGTTGCGCTCCTGGCCCAGGAACTCGCGGCCGACGACGAGGTTGCCCAGCTCGCCGGCGGCGTGGTGGAACCCGCGGTAGGGGCGGCCGCCGACCATGATCCCGGCGCCGATCCCGGTGCCGAGGGCGAGGAAGACGAAGTCGTCCATCTCGCGGGCGCAGCCGCGCCACTTCTCGCCCAGCGCCGCGACCGCGGCGTCCTCGTCGACGAAGACGGAGACGCCGAGCCGGTGGCTGAGGATGTCGCGGAGCGGGATGTCGATCCATCCCGCGAGGTTGCCCGCCTGCTTGACGCGCCCGGTGCGGGTGTCGACCATGCCCGGCACCGCCACGCCGAGCCCGGCCAGCTCCTCCGGCCGGCGGTCGACCTGGGCGAGGAGGGCGGCGGTGGCCTCGACCAACCGGTCGATCATCGCCTCTGGGCCGGCGTCGTGGGGGGTCGGAGACCGGTCCGTGCCCAGGTCGCGGCCGGTGGCGGCATCGGTGGCGAGCAGCGCCGTCTTGGTGCCGCCAATGTCAATCCCGACGACGACCCCTTCGGCCCGTCCACCGCCGTCCTCGCCCGCCATCGTCTTCCCCCGCGGTCGTACGCTCCGGGGACCACCGTCCGGCCGGACGACGGGCGGGACGCACGGAGCGTGCCGGACGCCGCCGTCGGGGTAGCGGCCGTCGGCCCGAACGGGAGCCGCTGGCCCCGGCTGGGGTACACTGTCCGTCGATTCCGCCGCCATCCCGCGACAGGAATGGGGCGCCCCTCGGTCCCCGCCGCACCCCGTGCTCCGGCCGCCGCTCAAGGGCGTTCGCCCCGTCGCGCCACCCCTGGAAAGACCACCGCATGCCTGCCCGATCCACAAAGTCCGCGAAGCTGGCCCCGGAGGCCGAGGTCGATGTCGCCGCCGCCTCCGTAGAAACCCCGGCGAGCCAGCCGGAGAAGACCGCGGTGCGGCGCAAGCGGCCGAGCCGCGCCCGTAAACCAGCGCCTCGCCCGAGCACGCTGCTGCCGGTGCTGGTCGTCGGCGAGACGCTGCTCCTGCCGCACATGTCGATCCCCTTTCCGATCGAGGACGACGAAGCCGCGATGGTGCTCGACCGGGCCGCCCGGATGGAGCCCCGGCTGGTCCTGGTCCTGACCGAGCGGCCGGTCCACCCCGCCCCCGCCGACGGGCCGGAGGCGGAGGTCGGCGAGGGCGAGCTGCGCGAATTGCTGGCCGATGCCGTCGGGCGGGCCGCCGGCGACCCTGAGTGGGTGCCCGACGAGGACCTGCCGCAGCAGGAGTTCGAGCTGTGCAGCGTCGGCGTTCTCGCCGAGGTCGGCCAGCGGATCTCCCGCAACGGCGACCACGCCCACGTCATCCTGCAGGGGGTCGCCCGCGGCCTCGTGACCGAGGTCATCCAGCAGGAGCCCTACGTCGTCGCCCGGGTCGAGCGCCACGACGACCCGGTGGTGGCGACGGGGACGGCCGAGGCGGCGATGACCGCCGTCCTCGAGCAGGTCGAGAGCTACATCAGCATGCTCCCGAACGTGCCGGAAGAGGTGCTGACGATGATCCGCGGGGTCGACGAGCCGGGCTGGCTGGCCGACCTGATCGCCTTCTCGCCCGAGTTCTCCTCGGAGCAGCGGCAGGAGCTGTTGGAGGTGTTGGCGCCGGTCGAGCGGCTGCACCGCCTGAGCGTGATGGTCCAGAAGCGGCTCGACGTGCTCAACCTGCGCCAGCAGATCCAGACCGAGGCGCAGGCCGGGATGGACAAGCAGCAGCGCGAGTATTACCTGCGCGAGCAACTGCGGGCGATCCAGAAGGAGCTCGGTGAGGCGGGCTCCGAGGCGGCCGTCGCCAGCGACTTGCGGACCAAGATCGAGGCCGCCGGGATGCCGGAGGAGGTCCAGGCCAAGGCCCTGGTACAGGTCGAGCGGCTCGAGCAGCAGCACCCCTTCTCGCCCGAGATCGGCGTCATCCGTGGTTACCTGGAGTGGCTGATCGAGTTGCCTTGGGGGGTCGAGACGGAGGACCGCCTGGACCTCTCGGAAGCGGCCGCCGTGCTGGAGGCCGACCACTACGGGCTCGACAAGGTCAAGGAGCGGATTATCGAGTTCATCGCCGTCCGCAAGCTGGCCGGCGACAAGCTGCGCGCCCCGATCCTCTGCTTCGTCGGGCCGCCGGGCGTCGGCAAGACCAGCCTCGGCCGCTCAATCGCGCGGGCGATCGGCCGCAACTACGCCCGGATGTCGCTCGGCGGCGTCCGCGACGAGGCCGAGATCCGAGGCCACCGGCGGACCTACGTCGGCGCCATGCCGGGCCGGGTCATCAAGGCGCTGCGCGACGCCAAGAGCCGCAATCCGGTGTTGGTGCTCGACGAGATCGACAAGGTCGGCTCCGACGCCTTCCGGGGCGACCCCTCGTCGGCGCTGCTGGAGGTGCTCGATCCCGAGCAGAACACGACCTTCTCCGACCATTACCTGGAGGTGCCGTTCGACCTCTCGAAGGTGATCTTCATCACCACGGCGAACATGCTGGAGCCGATCCCGCCGGCGCTGCGGGACCGGATGGAGATCATCGAGGTCACCGGCTACACCGAGGTCGAGAAGATGGCGATCGCCCGCCAGTTCCTGCTGCCGAAGGCGACCGAGGCGCACGGCCTCGAGGACGCCCAACTCGTCGTCACCGACGAGGCGCTGCGGACCCTGATCCGGGAGTACACCGAGGAGTCGGGCGTCCGCAACCTGGAACGGGAGATCGGGGCGCTCTGCCGCAAGGTCGCCCGCCGCTTCGCCGCCGACGACCCGCCGACCGCGATCATGATCGACGCCGCGGACGTCGGCAACTACCTTGGCGTCCCGCGCTACGATTTCGGCCTGGCAGAGGAGCAGGACGAGGTCGGGGTGGCGACCGGGGCGGCGGTGACCAGCGTCGGCGGCGACCTGCTCTCGATCGAGGTGCTGGTGATGCCCGGCAAGGGCGATCTCGTGCTGACCGGGCAGCTTGGCGACGTGATGCAGGAGTCGGCGCGGGCGGCGCTCTCCTACGCGCGGGCGCGGACGGAGTCGTACGGGCTAGCGGCGGACTTTTTCGACAAGCACAACATCCACGTCCACGTCCCGGCCGGCGCCATCCCCAAGGACGGCCCCTCGGCTGGGATCACGATGGCAACGGCGCTGATTTCGGCACTGACGGGGCGCCGGGTTCGCAAGGACGTGGCGATGACCGGGGAGATCACCCTGCGCGGCAAGGTGCTCCCGATCGGCGGTCTGAAGGAGAAGACGGTCGCCGCCCACCGTGGCGGGATCAAGACCTTCATGCTACCGAAGCGCAACGCCAAGGACCTGGCGGAGCTGCCGGTGGTTGTCCGCGAGGGGATGGAGTTGATCCAGGTCGCCTCCCTGGACGAGGTGCTGGACGTGGCCCTGATGCCGGCACAGGAGGCGCGGGGGCTGGCGGTGGCGTAACAGCCGAAGACTCGGGGCGCCAGGGTCGGGAGGGCTTGGTTCGGCAAGGTCGCGGTCGTGGCGACCACCGAAGCCCTGGTCATCAAGAGCAATGTGCTGATGGCCTTGTGGGACGAGGTGGAGGAGCTGGCCGAAGATCCAGGCGACATCATCCACAGCGATTCCGACAGGGTGAGCCGCGCCTCCGTGTTCGCCGGCACCCGGCTGCCGTTGGCCCCCCTGTTCGATGACCTCGAAGTCGGGAACGGTCTCGCCGAGTCCCTCGACGACTTCCCGTCCGTCCGTCCAGTGCAGGCGGTCGCCGCCATCGAGTTCGCCCACGAGACGCTAAAGCGGATGGCCGCAGCGGGCCCTGCTCGATGAGTCGTTGCCGAGACAACTCGCCGTTGCGATCCAGGACAGTGAGGTCACGACGGTACAGCGCCTCGGCCGGCAGGGGCTGAGGAACGGGGATCTGCTGCAGTGGATGGTCGACGAGGAGATCGGCGTCCTGGTGACGCCCGATCGCGACTTCGAGTACCGGCAAGACCTTGGTCGGTTCGGGGCTGGTCTGGTGGCCTTGGTATCTCGATCCAACAGCCGCCACGTGTTGCTGCCCCTCGGTGAGCAGATCGCTGTCGCGATCGCCACCGTCGAGCCCGGAACCGTTGTCGATGTCCGCGCCAATGCGGCCTCGGCCCCGGCACTATCCGATTCGGACGCCATCTGATTCGTCCCGATATCTGGCGCCGAGCCCTCACCCCCAACCCCGTCTTCCTCGCAAGGGAGAGGGGTTTCGTTGAGGTGGGTGGGCACAAAACGATCAAGGGGAGCCCGTATCAGCCGTCGCTCTGCAGCGAGACCGCTATCGGCCCCGGCTCCCGATTCGCTCAGGCTTGGTAGGGGATCGTGGCCAGGCGGGGGCGCCCGCCTCCGTCCGGCTCAGCTGCGTCCGCCTGCGGCCGATGGAGTGTGCCGTCCCACTCGGCAGCAGTGGGACGCCGGCTGCATCGATCGAGCAGGTCACCACGCCGTCGTGGAGGTCGGGCCTGACCCCAGTGGCGATCTCGGCGGCGGCGAGGACGATGTCCGCGTATCGAGGCCGGGGTTGTCGATGACCTCGCTGCAGGAGACGAGGTGGACGCGGGCCAGCGCGACGCGGCCGACGCTTTGCACGCCAGCCAGGGTGCGGATCTCGCGTCGTAGAAACAGCCGGGGGTGGAGGCGAAGGCAGGCTTTTGGGCTGCCAGTAGGCGGCGCCGAACCAGCACCTGCGACGAGGGCGGATGGCGCACCCAGGGCCGACCCGTCCA
>CADCWF010000162.1 GCA_902806345.1 uncultured Thermomicrobiales bacterium | reverse complement strand
CCGCGGCCGAGTCCAGGTCGCGAGGTCGGCGTGGTCCTCGAACCAGCGGTCTGCGGTCGCCAGGTTAGCGGCGACGATATTCCGGGTCCGCGCGACGACCGCGTCTCGGTGCTGGAGGGCAAGCAGCGCCAGCGCGTCGTTCAGCTTGCCGGGCGAGAGGGTGATGTAGTCGCGCAGCGCCCAGCAGCGGGCGACGACCTCCTCCGGCCCGGCGATCCAGCCGATCCGCAGCCCCGGCAGGCCGAACGGTTTGGAGAAGGTGCCGACGCTGATCGCATGGTCGCCGAGGTTCCGGGCGGGCGGCGCCAGCGGCTCCCCGCCGGGGAGGTCAAGCCAGCGGTAGGCCTCGTCGCTGATCACCCGCGCCCCGACCGAGGCGGCCACCTCAGCGACGTGGCGGACCTCGTCCGGATCGAGGACGGCACCGGTCGGGTTGTGGGGCGTGTTGATCGCGATCAGCTTCGTCCGGCCGGAGACGAGGCGCTCGAAGTCCTCCAGGTCGAACCGGAATCCGCCGTCTTCCGCGCGCACTGTCCAGAACGAGACATCGGCGCCGAGGGCCGCCGGCACGCTCTGCACCTGCTGGTAGGCCGGATCGATGGTGACGACCCCGTCGCCGGGTTCGAGCAGGGTATGGAAGAGGAGATAGTTGGCCTCGATCGCCCCGGTGGTCACCAGGATGTTGTCGGGGCCGGTGTTCTCGTAGGTCGCGGCGATCGCCTCGCGGAGCGCCAGCGTCCCCCGTGCCTCGCTGTAGCCGAGGCGAGTCGAAAGCAACGATTCGCGCGTCGCCGGCCGCTCCCCATCCGGCAGCAGACCGAGTAGTTCGTCGACGCTCATCGGGAGGATGCCACTCTCGGCGATGTCGTAGCGGACACGCGTCTCCCAGTGGGACATCCACCGTTCGAGTCTGAAGTCCTCGATCTTCACGCGCTCCCTCGTTCCTGGCCGTTCACCGGTCTCGCACCACGACACCGGCGCCAACGGGGTATTGGCGCCGCCTCGTGCCCACCAGCCACCATCCTACCGCGCCTTGACACGCCCGCGGCGCCTCCCTACGCTGCGGCAACGCTCCGCTTGGGTGGTCCCGCAGCGCAGGAGGCTCGTCGATGGCGGTTCAGATCGTGTCGCCTGTTCGCACCGAAATGGAAGCGGATGTTCTGGCCGCCTACCGAGCCCGGACGCCGATCTCCGCCGCCCTCCACGAGGAGGCGAGCGTGGTCATGCCCGGCGGTGACACCCGGACCGTCGCCTTCCACGCGCCCTACCCGCTGGCCGTCGAGCACGGTCAGGGGAGTGTGCTGCGCGACGCCGACGGCAACGAATACCTCGACCTCCTCAATAACTACACCTCGCTCATCCACGGGCATGCCCACCCGGCGATCACTCGAGCGGTCACCGCCCAGCTCCGGTTCGGCACCGCCTTCCCGGCACCCAACCGGTCCCAGACCCGCCTCGCCACGATCGTCACCGAGCGCGTCGCCTCGGTCGATCTGATCCGCTTCTGCAACTCCGGGACGGAGGCGGTGATGAACGCCCTGCGGGCAGCCCGTGCCTTCACCGGGCGGGACCTGGTCGTCAAGATCGAAGGCGGCTACCACGGCACCTATGACGACGTCGAGGTGAGCGTCCACCCCGATCCAGCGGCTGACGCCGTCGGCAGCGACGAGGCACCGTTGCCGGTGGTCGACACGCTCGGAGTCCCGGCCAACACGGTCGAGGCGGTCGCGGTGATCCCGTTCAACGACATCGCCGCCGCCGAGCGCGTTTTCCGGGAGCGGGGCGACCAGATCGCCGCGGTCATCGTCGAGCCGGTGATGGGCGCCTCCGGCATGATCCCGGCCGACCACCACTTCCTCGAGGCACTGCGCGCCCTTACCGTCGAGTCGGGCGCGCTGCTGATCTTCGACGAGGTGATGAGCTTCCGGCTGATGCCCGGCGGGATGCAGGAGCACTACCGGGTCCGGCCCGACCTGACCACCTTCGCGAAGATCATCGGCGGCGGCTTCCCGGTCGGCGCCTTCGGCGGCCGGGCGGCGGTGATGGAGCAGTTCAACCCCCACCGCCCGGCACCGCTTTGGCAGTCCGGCACCTTCAATGGCAACCTCGCGACCATGGTGGCCGGGGTTGCCGCGATGGAGGCGTACCCCGCCTCCGAGGTGGTGCGCATCAACCGCCTCGGGGACCGGCTGCGCTCGGGCCTGACGGCGGCGCTGAACGACGCCGGGGTGGTCGGCGCGGTCACCGGGTTTGGCTCCTTCGTCGGGCTCCACCTCGGCGTCCAGTCGGTGCGCTCCTACCGGGACGGAGCGGCCGTCGACAAGGGGTTGGCCCGCCTGCTTCACCTCGCGCTCCTCCTGGAGGGCGTCGCCTGCGCCCCCCGGCTGATGTGGTGCACCTCGACGGCGATGGACGAGGCGACGATCGACGACGTGCTGGCGCGTGCCCGACGCGCGCTCGCCGCCGTTGCCCCGGCGCTGCCCGCCCGACGAGGAGCGATGGCGGCTGTCCGGTAGCCCGTTGACCGTTCTCCACGCATCGGAACAACGCGTCCCCCAGGCGCGGAACGCTCGCGGCCGCCCCCGGTCCGGATGGGTCGTCGGGTGATACCGCCGCACCCCGGCAAGGCGACGCGCTCGACCCCGACCGTCCAAGATCCCGCTAACCTGCCGGTACGTTCCGGCAGCGGATTGGGGGTGCCGGCACGCGGTCTCCTGTGGCTCATCCCGTTCGCGGCTCTCGCCCTGTTCGTCGCGGGCCGAATGGGCCTCGAAACGCTCTGGGCGACCGTCGATACGCCGGCGGGACCGGTGACGTTGCCGAACGGGCTGGCAGGAGTCGACCACCCGTTCCACGCGGTTCGGGCCGAGACGCTGCGGCGGTCGTTGGCGGAGGGGGAGGTGCTCCGCTGGGTCGGCCACCACCAGGGGGGCTACCCGGTCGAGTTCTACCCGCTCGGTGCGGCCTGGCTGGCGGTGGCGGTTTGGGCCGCCGCGTTGGGCACGTGGCCGATAGAGATCGCCTACGCGGTCTCGGTCTGGCTCGTCTTCCTGCTCCCCGGCGTGGTGTGGGTGCTTGCAGCCCAGCGCGACCGGCTGTCGATCGGCACGGCGTTCCTGGCGCTCGCTGTACACGTAGCGGTGCCCGGGGCGTGGTGGCACGGCGGCTACACCGAGCTCGTC
The DNA here is from genome assembly GCA_902806345.1 of uncultured Thermomicrobiales bacterium. Taxonomy (GTDB): domain Bacteria; phylum Chloroflexota; class Chloroflexia; order Thermomicrobiales; family UBA6265; genus CADCWF01. The sequence continues at coordinate 24,011 of CADCWF010000162.1, read as the reverse complement.
CAGTGGGGCCTGGTGACCAACGTCGCGGCCAGCGTCTGGGTTCTCGCCGCGCTGCTGGGGATCGCGTCCTATGCTCGGGATGGCGGACCGGCCGCCGCCGCCATCGCGATGGCGGCGGCGGCCGGTGGGATCCTGACCAACCCGCGCTCGGCGGTGGCCCTGGTCGCGGTCGGTATCGGCGTCGTTGGCAGTCGGTGGTTGAGCGGCTACCGAGACGGGCCGGATCCGACCGGTTCTCGGGAACGACGATTCTTAATCCCGCTGGGGCGGATCGCCGTTGTCGCGTTGGGGTCCGCCCTTCTGGCAGCTCCGGAATTGATCGCCCTCGCACGGTTCTCGGGGCTCTACACGTTCGTCCGCTACGAACGCTACGGTTCCGTTGGGGAGTGGTGGGCATCGACGATCTCTGCCGTCTCGCCGCCTGTGGCTGCCGCCGCCGCGGTCGGGCTGGTCGCCACGTGGGTCGGACCGGACCGCCCCGTGACACGGGCCGCCTCGCTGACGCTCCCACTCTACGGCGGGCTCACCCTGCTGGCGGCGGCGAACCCGGATTCCGGTCTGCTCGTCCAGCTCGAGGCGACCCGCCTGATGCCGTTCCAGCGGCTGCTGACGATCTGGCTCGCCGCATATGGCGTAGTGGTGGCCGTATCATGGCTGTGGAGGCTGCCGAGCAGAAGGGCAGCACGAACGAGCGATGTGCGCCGGGGACTGAGCCCGATCGGAGCAGGTGGGCCGTCACCCCGCTACGGGGTGACGGCCGGATCGACGGTCGCCAATGTCTCCGCGTTGCTGCTCGGCGCGGCGGTGGTCGCCTGGTGGGTGCGCCCGGGTTTGGACGGGACACCACTCCCGGGACCGGCGGAGGCGCCGGACCGCGGGCTCTACCCGGTCGCCCGCTCCGGGGTGCGGGAGCAGGTCGGGTTCGAGCGGGCCGTCCGCGCCGCCGATGCCGTGGCCGCACCAGGCACCGCTCTCCTGGCGGTCGGCTCGGGGCTCTCCTGGCACCAGCAACTCTGGGCGCCGCTCTGGACCGCTCGCCCGTTGCTCTATGACGACTGGCTCTGGTACTGGCATTTGGACCATGCCGGGCCGCCCGGCTACGACGCCCTCGGCGGCCACCACTACCCCGATCCGGAGTTGGCGCTCGATTCCAGCTATCTGCGCCACCACGCCGTCGGCGCCGCCGTCGTGACCGGCCGGGCCGCCGAGGCTGTGGCTTCGGCTCCCGGGCTGGAGCCCGTCGGCGAGTCGGGCGCATTCGTCGGCGCTGAGGTCCGGGAGCCGAGTACGATCGTGGCCTCGGGTGGGCTCAACGCAACCGGGATTGCCTACGCCAACGGCCGCATCGCCGCCACGTTGGTAGCGGACGGCGACATCACCGTCCGCCACAACTGGCATCCTCGCTGGCGCGCCACGCTCGACGGCTCGCCAACAGCCATCGACCGTGCCGAAAACGGTACGATGCGGGTCAACTTCGGCCGCTCCGGCAGTCGGCTTGAACTCGTCTACGGCGTCGACGGACCGGATCGGCTGGCGCGCTTCATGAGCGCAGTCGGCATCGTCGGAATCGCCGTCTGGGGTGGCATCTGGGTCGTGCGTCGTAGAAGGCCCTAGACGCGGCGCGGTATGCTCCGCCCGACGGCGGGTTGTCCGTCGCAGGCGCGACCCTGGGAGACGATCGGCCCGTGGCACCGGTGGATGACTGAGCAGGTTCGCTCGCCGCTGCTCCCCGGCGGCGACCTCGTGGCCGCGGTGCTCGACCGGGCCGTGATGGGTCTCGCCGACCGGGGAGGGGCCTCCAACCTCGTCGGCGACCGCTGGGCTGATGTCAGCGCCGACTACGCCGCCGGTTGGACCGGGCGGGAGCGGCCGGTCCCGGACGGTGGTCGCCCGCTGCAGGTGGAGCGGATCGAGCGGTTGGACTCCACCCCTGCCGTTGCCGCGCTCGCGTCCCGGCGTGGTCTCCAGAATCCCGATCTCCTGCTCGTCGGCCGCCGCAACGGGGTGGCAACGGTGCAGGCGGCCGACGCCAAGTTCTCGGTCGAGACCGCCCGCGCCAAGCAGGTCAGCCCGGAGGTGGTGCTGGGGTTGCTCGGCCTGCGGCACGAACTGCCGCGGGTGTTCGAAGGCATCGACGCGGACCCGATGCTGGTCCCCGGCGTCTTCCTCTGTCCCGACTACCCGCTGACCCACCTCATGCTCCGGCGCCGGCACGGGATCGTCCGGACGACGGTGCATGCCGAGGAGGTAGTCCTCGTCCCCGTGGCGCCGGATGCGTTTTTCGCGCCGTTGGAAGGGGCACGGGTGATGGCGCCCCTCGCCGCCGTCGATGCACTGCCCGTCTCGACCGACGCCAGCCTCCTCGTCGGGCTCTACTACTTCCGGCTCGCCCGCGCGGCGATCGGCTGCTGGATCGACGCCACCAAACCGCTGCTGCTCTTCGATGACAAGCCGACGCCGGACGAAGCCCGGGTGGCCGCCGAAGCCGGGGAACGGGCGACGACCGCCGAGTCCGCGTTCGGGCTGCTGCTCCGCTGGAACGAGGATGTGCAGGCGGTGCGCAACCAGCGGGCCGCGGTCGACCAGGTCGCGGGCTTGCCGATCCACAACCGGGAGTTGCGGGCCGAGGTGGAAAGGTTGGCGCTCGCGCTCGGCGCGCCCGAGCCGCCCTCGCTGAACCAGGTGCGACGGCGACTCGGGGCGTGGTGGCGAGGAGAACTTCGGGCCCGGGTCGGGCCGCTGGCGCCACCGGTGATCGACCTCGCGGCGGCGCTCGCCGACGTGGCGCGAGTCAGCCGGGAGCTTGAACCGCGCCTGCCGGCCGAGGTGGCGCGGGTGGTCGGCGATCTCGTCCAGTCGCGGAGTGTCGTAGATGACCCATTGTCGGAGACCTCGCCCGTGACGCACGTCGCGACGTAGTCGGTTTGGCCGGTGCGGCCGTCCCGTGAGGCAATCCCACTGGGCCTCTGTGGGCTCGACTGGGCTTCGGCTTACACCTCGCGCAGCGTCTTGCTGGTCGCCCCCAGCCACGCAACGAGGGCGGTGCTGATCGTTGCCCCGGCGAAGACCGCCGACGGTGTCCCGATCCGTTCGGCGACGAGCCCGAGCGGCAACGCCCCGAGCGGCATCAGCCCCCACGTCAGGAGGTAGGCGCCCATCACCCGACCCCGGATGTCGTCCGAGATGCGGTGCTGGATGACGGCGTTGTTGCTGCTCATGAACGAGGACCCGAGGAACCCGGCGACGAAGAGCAAGGGAAGCGTCAGCCAAAGGGTGCGCGAAAGCGTCATCACCATGATGACGCCACCGTAGGCAAGCGTGGCGCCGAGCAGCCACCGCCCGATGCCCTCCGCCCGGCCTCGCCCGGCAACCGTGAGTGAACCCGCCACCGCGCCCAGGCCCGACGCCGCCATCAGTAGCCCCAGCCCTTCGGCCCCGATCCGAAGCACGTCGCGGGCGAACACGTTGAGGAAGCCGACGTAGGGGAAGATGGAGACGGCCGGGATCGCGGCGAGCAGGAAGAGACCGCGCAGATCGGGTCGGTCGGCGATCAGCCGGATGCCTCCCAACACGCCCCGAGGTGCCCCGGCCCCGACTAGCCGCCGGGGTAGCCGGATCGAGCGGACCATGACGAAGGCGGCGGCGACCGCGGCGGCCTGGACGAGGAAGGTCGGGCCGACGCCGACGGCGCCGATGATGACCCCCGCGAGGGATGGCCCCGCGACGCGGGTCATGTTCTGCCCGGCGCTCATCAACCCGATCGCGTTGGTCAGCGCATGACGGTCGACCAGCGACGGCACCAGCGACTGTTGGGTGGGGGTGAGCAGCGCCTGGAGCGAGCCGGTCAGGAACGCGAACCCGACGAGGTGCCAAGGGGCGACCCGCCCCGTGATGACGTCGGCGGCGACAACCAGCGCGAGGACGGTTGCCAGAGCCTGGCAGACCAGCATCAGATGCCGACGATCGAGGCGGTCGATCAGGCTGCCACCGAGGGGCGCCACGACGAGGAACGGGATGCCGCCGGTGAAGGCGACGATCCCGACGAACGAGGGCGAGTCGGTCATCGTCAGCGCCAGCCAGCCGAGCGCGACCTGCTGCATCCACTGACCGATCGATCCCGCCAGCGCCGCCAGCCAGAGCCGCCGGAAGGTGGGGAATCGGGCCAGCGACGACCAGAACGGTGCCCCCGCCGGGGAGGCGTCGGCGGGAACGCCCTCGGCGGCGGCCGGAACGGGAGGGGCGGAGGGACGGACGACCAACGAACACTCCAGACATCGCGCCGACCGGGCCGGACCCCGAACGGGCGATCGAGCGGCGTGCGGGTCAGGCCCCCTCGCCGATGGCCGTCGCCGTCGTCGTGCCCGCCGCCCTTGATTCAGGTCGGGAGACGCGTCGGCTTCTCAAGCGGACGTAGGTGTTAGGGAGTGCGCCGCTCGCGAAGACGGCGACGACACCGATCAGGGCGGCGATCAGGAAGAGCCCGTCGAATCCGGCTCGTTCCACGAGCAGCCCGGCGGCGACCGGGGCAAACGCCGCGACCGCGAGGCCGGCGTTCGTGGCGAACGTGTAGGCCGCGCGAAGCCGGAACGGGGCAAACTCCGCGAGGTACCCGAACGTGCCCCGGGCCTGGGCCGAGGTTGAGGCGCCGATGCACCAGAAAGCGACGCCGAAAACGATCTCGAGGAGTGCCTGTCCGCCGAACCGGTCGCGCCAGAGCGTGGTCGAGGCGATCGACGGCAGCACCAGGGCGAGCAGCGGCGGTACCAGGCGGAGCAACGCCGCCGCCTGCAGGCTCGCTCGCTCTCCCGCGCGATGGGCGACTGCCACCCAGGCCGGTTGCGACATCAGGATGCCGAGCACGAAGGCCAGCACGTAGCCCCCAACGGCACCCGCCGAGGCCCCGAGGCGGGCGAAGGCGAAGATGATCAGGAACGGGTCGCCCGCGGCCGTCAATGCCAGCAGCATCCGGAAGAAGAGGAAGCGTCGGAAGTTGCGATCTGCCAGCGCTGCTGGAACGCCCTGGATCGCCGGTAGCACCGACGGCCGCCGTTCCGAGACCCGGAGCGGTTCGCGGACGGAGGCGAGGAAGACAGCGATCGCGACCTGGCAGACCGTCGCCGCCAGGAAGAGGAGCGCGTACTGGCGAGGGAAGCTTGGGCCTCCCGGCTTGAAGAGCTGGGCGACGACCAGCGCCCCTCCGAGCGCCGCCACGATGCCCCAGAGCGCCCGCTGGCGGTAGAAGCTCGCGCGGGCCGCGTTCGGCACCGCCTTGGCCACCAGCGCCTCGAGCGGGACGCTGGCGAAGCCGCTGGCCAAGGCGTAAGCGGCAAGGCAGATGAAGAACGAGCGCAGGAGGTCGTCGCCGCTGGCGGCACCGCGGAACGCGACCAAGGCGAGCAGCGCGAGCGCCACCGCTCGGACCAGGATCCCGGCGAGGGCCCACGGCTGCTTCCGCCGCTGGACGGCGACGAGCAGTCCGGCCGGGATCCGAGCGATCGCCCAGAAGCCAACGGCGATCGCCGAGACGAGCCCGACGGCCGCATAGGAGTCGGTCAGTTGGCCCGCGAAAAAGGCGAGGACGATCGGGGGCAGGATCAGGACTTCCGCCAGCGAACCGATCGCGCCCGCGCCCGTCGCGAGCAGACCGTTCGCCCCGCCGCCGCGGCGGTCGGCCGAGAATCGCCGGATTTCAGCCCCCGCCAAGTCCACCCCTCCCACGGCCACCGCCAACTGAGTGCGGCGATGATGGTCGATTATAGAGATGCGCGGGTCCAAGGCACCAAGATCGAGGTTCGCGCCAACACGCCGCGTCCAGTAGTTCGATTGCGAGGAGGGTGACGGTTGAGACGTTCGCCGACGGGCCCGGACGCCGATTCACCGAGGACCGTCGCCGGGCTCAAGCAGCGCCCTGGCCCGGGTAACAATCTCCATCTCGTCTGCCCGGAGGCCGTCCAAAGAGAGCCAGGAACCGCCGGCACCACGGGCGAGAAACGCCAGCACCGCCGCGCCGCGACGGGCCGGCGTGGTTCCCGCCCAGCCGAGCAAGGTCGGTTCCCGCCCGGTGGTTTCCCGCACGGCGTCGACGGCGGTACGCCAGGAGGGCCGGCCGGCGATCGCCTCGACCGTCAACAGGCGCCCGTTCTTCCCGACGAGGGCCCGTTCCCCGGTTTCGTCGACGACCGCCAGGGTGACCGCCGGCAGGCTGCCCATCTCGCGGGCCAGCTCCGCCCGGAGCTTGGCGTAGGTGACCGGGATCAGCTCCGGCAGCACCATCGTCGCCGCCAGGATCGGCATGAAGTTGGCGTCGCCGGCCCAGCGCGGCACCACGTGCTCGTGGAGGTGTTCCGCCACCCCGGCACCGGCGAACGCGCCGACGTTGACGCCGAGATTGAACCCGTCGCAGGAGAGCGCCCGCCGGAGCGCCCGCAGGAGCGGCCGTCGCATAGTCGCCAGCTCGGCCAGCGTCTCCGGCTCGGTATCCTCCGGTCCAGGGACGTGGGTGTTCGGGACGAGCATGACGTGCCCGGTGTTGTACGGGAACAGGTTCATGATGACGAACGAGCGGGTCGCCCGCCAGAGGATCAACGACGCCACGTCGTCGTCGGCCGCGAGCCGGTTGCAAAAGATGCAGCCGGCCTCCTTCACGCCGCCGCCGACGTAGCCCATCCGCCAGGGGGTCCAGAGCCGCTCCGTGTGGTCGGCCGGGGCGTAGGGGGAAGTCGCGGGTGCCGGGTCGTCGGCCATCGCGGTCAGCGGTCGATCCCCGCCGGAACGGGATCGGCAAAGGCATCGGCCAGGTACGGCTTCCGCCGCAGGTCGTCCAGGTCCCGCGCGACGACGGCCGCCGGTTCGATGCCCATCACCAAGCAGGCGGCTCCGACCGCCGGGAGCGTCTCCCGGATCCGTCCGAGCAACTCGCCTTCGCCCGACCGCCACCTCTCCGCGAGCGCCCGCAGGTGATCGATCGCTTCGGGGCGGGGCAGCGACGGGTCTGCCCGTTGCAACCCTGCGTCCGGCCGGACCTCCTCCCACCCGAGCCCGTTCCAAAGCGCCGCCAGCGCCAGCCAGTAGAGCACCTGCGAGGCCTCCAGGAGGGTGTCCGCCTCCGGGTTTCCGTGGCCGTGGCCGCCGTCGAGGACGCCGGCCAGCTCCCCCAGTTCGTCGGCGACGCGGGACGACGCCGGGTCGTTCGGAGCACGCAGCCGGCGGGACGTGGCCGAGACGGCTTCCAGGTCGAGGTCGCGGAGGACGGCGTAGGCCGCCCACTGGGCTCGGGTGGACTCCGAGAGGGACGCGACGGTCGGTGCCGTGGCCGGAGCAGAGGCGACCGCCACACCGTAGACCGCCTCCGGGTCGAACGTCCGTTCGCGGACCACCGCCAGTGAGTTGTCCGGCTTGAGGCGGCGGTAGAAGCAGGTTGGGTAGCCGTCATGGCAGACGGCGCCGCGCTGGCGCACCGTCAGGAGCAGACTGTTTCGCTCGCAGTTGACGGCGATCGAGACGATCTCCTGGTCGTTGCCGGAGGTCTCTCCCTTGCGCCAGAGTCTGCCCCGGCTGCGGCTCCAGTAGTGGGCGACGCCGGTCGCGCGGGAGGCTTCCAGCGCCTCGGCGTTGACGAAGCCGACCATCAACACCGTCCCCGTCGCCTCATCCTGGGCGACGGCCGGCACGAGGCCGTCGGCTCCCCACCGGATCGTCGGCTCGACCGCCGTCTGGGTGTCGTCGCTCATCGCTGGGCCATCCGGACGGACACCCCTTGGGCGGCCATCGCCCGCTTCGCCTCCTCGACGCGGTACTGCCCGAAGTGGAAGATCGAAGCGGCGAGCACCGCGTCGGCGCGACCGGGGGCCAAGGCTTCGGCGAAATGATCGAGCGTGCCGGCGCCCCCGGACGCGATCACCGGGATGCCAACCGCCCCGGCCACCGACTCAAGCAGGGGCAGGTCGTACCCGTCTTTCGTGCCGTCGCGGTCCATGCTCGTCAGCAGGATCTCGCCGGCGCCACGCCGCGCCGCCTCCACTGCCCAGCGGACGACGTCGATCCCGGTGTCCCTCCGGCCCCCGTGGGTAAAGACGGACCAGCCGGACCCGTCCGGCCGGCGCCGGGCGTCGATCGCGACGACGATGCACTGGCGGCCGAAGACGTGGGCGCCCTCGTCGATCAGGACCGGGTTGGCGAGCGCGGCGGTGTTGACCGAGACCTTGTCGGCGCCCGCCTGGAGCAGTTCCCGCATGTCGGCCACGGAACGGATGCCGCCACCGACCGTCAGCGGGATGAAGACCTGGTCGGCGGTGCGCTCGACGGACTCGACCATCGTCCGGCGGCTGTCGGAGGAGGCAGTGATGTCGAGAAAGACGAGCTCGTCCGCGCCCTCGGCATCGTAGAACGCGGCGAGCCCGACAGGGTCGCCGGCGTCGCGAAGATCGACGAACTCGATCCCCTTGACGACCCGGCCGTTCGTCACGTCCAGGCAGGGGATGACACGCCGGTAGCCAGCGTCCTCGAGATCCGGCGCCAGCGACGCGAGATCGGCGACCGTGGCGCTCATGCGGGGACGACCTCCGTGGCAACCGCAATGGCTGCGGCGAGATCGACCCGGCCATCGTAGAGGGCGCGGCCAACGACCACGCCGTCGACGCCGACCCCCGCCACGGCCCGCAGGTCGGCGACCGAGCCGACCCCGCCGGATGCGATCACCCCCTGGCCGAGCAGCTCAACGAGCTCCCCGAGGGAGGCGAGGTTGGGACCGGCGAGCGTGCCGTCGCGGGCGATGTCCGTCGCAACGAATGTGGCGACGCCGGCGGTCCGCAGCCGGAGGGCCGCCTCCGTCGCCAGCGCGTCCGTCTGCTCCAGCCAGCCCTGGGCGGCGAGGCGGCCGTCCCGAGCGTCGAGCGCGACCGCGATCCTGTCCCCGTACGACTCCACGGCATCGGTGACGAGCGCCGGGTCGCCGAGGGCGACCGTGCCGAGGATTGCCCGGTCGATTCCGAGGTCGAACGCGGCGGAGAGGTGTTCCCGCAGCCGTAATCCTCCGCCGAGTTGGATTGGGATCGAGACGGCGTGCCGGATGCGGCGGATCGCCTCGAGGTTGACGGGTTCGCCGACGACCGCGCCGTCGAGGTCGACGACGTGGAGCCAGGCCGCGCCGGCGTCGGCCCAGCGCCGCGCGGCGTCCACCGGGTCCGCGTCGTAGGCGGTCTCGCGGGCGAAGTCGCCTTCCACCAGGCGGACGCAACGGCCGGCCCGGAGGTCGATCGCGGGGTAGACGATCACGCCGGGATCGCCTGGGCCACGGCCGTAACCGGGGCTAGAGGTTCCCCAGCGTTCGCCAGCCCGACCCAGGTCCGGACGAGCCGGAGACCGGCGATGCCGCTCTTCTCAGGGTGGAACTGGGTGCCCCAAACGGCACCGCGCGCGACGACGCTGGGGAACACCTCGCCATAGTGGCTGAGCGCGACCACGTCGGCCGAATCGACGCCTTCGGCGATGAAGGAGTGGACGAAGTAGGCGTCGTGTTCGTCGCCGCTGGGGCCAAGCGGGCCGTCGGTCACCAGGCGCACCCGGTTCCATCCGATCTGCGGCACCTTGACCCCCGACCCGAGCGACCGAACCCGGCCGGAGAGCACGCCCAACCCATCGGTGTCGCCCTCCTCCTGGTGGCCGTAGAGGAGCTGCATGCCGAGGCAGACACCGAGGAACGGTTTTCCCGCGTCGAGCGCCTGGCGGAGGGGTGCCACGAGACCGGCTTCCCGGAGCCGCGCCATCGAGGCGCCCGCCGCGCCGACGCCGGGGAGGACGACACCGTCGGCGGCGCCGACCGCGAGCGGTTCGGCGGTCACCTCAGGGTCGGCGCCGACCGCGGCGAGCGCCCGGCAGATCGAGCGGAGGTTGCCGGCGCCGTAGTCGAGGACAGCGATGCGCGGGCGACGGGTCGTCAAGCGAGCACTCCTTTGGTCGAGGGAATGCGTGCGGGGTCGCCGAGTTGCCGCGTGGCGGCCGCCAGGGCGAGGGCGCCGGCCTTGAAGATCGCCTCCGCGGCGTGGTGGCTGTTGCGCCCCCGGAGGAGGTCGACGTGGACCGTCAGCGCCGCATTCACGGAAAAGGCTCTCCAGAACTCTTCCACCAAACTGGAGGCGAACTCGGCCCCGATCATCGCCTCCGGCATCGCCGCCTCGAAGTGGAGGAACGGCCGACCGGAGCAGTCGATCACGACCCGTGCCAACGACTCGTCGAGCGGGGCGTAGGCGTGGCCGTAGCGGGCGATCCCGGCGCGGTCACCCAGCGCCTGCCGGACCGCCTGCCCGAGCGCGATGCCGACATCCTCGACGGTGTGGTGGGGGTCCATCGCGGCATCCCCGTCGCAGGCGACCGAGAGACCGAGGCGCCCGTGGCGGCCGACGGCATCGAGCATGTGATCGAGAAAGAGCACGCCGGTCTTCGCGGTCACCTCGCCGCCGTCGAGGTCGAGCTCCAGCTCGATTGCGGTCTCCAGGGTCCGCCGCTCGATCCGTGCCTGGCGGCGGAAGAGGGTTTCGCTCACGCCGCCGCCTCGCCCAGGATGGCCTCCAGCTCAGCGGCGAAGATCGCGTTCTCCTCGGGGGTGCCGACCGAAACCCGGAGGTAAGGTCGCAGCCCGAGGTCGGGCCGCCCGAAGTGGCGGACGAAGACGCCGCGCCGGCCGAGCTCGGCGACGATCGGACCCGCGTTGTCGACCGGTAGCCGGACGAGCAGGAAGTTGGTCGCCGACTCCACCGGTTCCACGCCCGGGATCTCGCGGAGGCGGCTCGCCAACTCTTCTCGATCGGTGACGATCCGGGCGATCACCCCGTCGAGGTAGGGGAGGTCGTCCAGCGAGGCGATCGCGGCTGCCGCCGCCGCGGCGCCGACGTTGGCGAACGCCGGCATCACCCGCAGCGCGTACCCGACCAGCGACTCCGGGAAGACCCCGTAGCCGATCCGCATCCCGGCGAGGCCGGCGAACTTGCTCATCGTCCGCAGGATCATGACGTTCGGATACCGATCCATCAGCGGCAGGTGGGCGACGCCGGCGAACTCGGCGTACGCCTCATCGATCGCGACGATGCACGGGGCCTCGGCGCAAACCCGCTCGACCGCGGCCGGATCAAAAAGGGTCCCGGTCGGGTTGTTGGGGTTGCAGACGACGATGAGCTTGGTGCGGTCGTCCGCCGCTGACAGCAGCGCTTCGGGGTCGAGCGCCCAACCGGGTGCCAGCGGCACGTCGACCACCTCGGCGCCGTGGCCGCTGAAGAGCGGTCGGTAGACGCCGAAGGTTGGCTCCGAGATGAGGACTCGGTCGCCGGGTTCGAGGAGCGTCATCGCCAGGGTGTTGAGCACGTCGTCGAGACCGGCGCCGCAGATCACCGTCTCGGCGGGAGCGCCGATGTAGTGGCCGAGTGCTTCCCGCAGCGGCGCGGCGTCAATCGGCGGGTATCGATGGAACCCGTCGAACGCGGCGATGGCGGCGCGAGCCTTCGGCGACGGGCCGTAGGCCGATTCGTTCCAGTCGAGCCGAATCTCCCGGGTGGGACGGGGGGCGGGGGCTTCTTCTCGCTGGTAGGCGGGCATCGACCGCACCGCCGGCTTGATCATCCGCTCCGCGTCGTAGCCGCGGCCGGACAGGATGGTCGAGGCCACGGGTTCCTCCGGGGATCGGTTCTCGGGCGGAATCGAGCCACTAGATAATAGCCCATCGCCCGGACCAGGACAGTGACCTGGCAGACCGAGTGTTTCCCCTAAAGCATGAGCTTTTCGAGCGACGAGACCAGGATCTCGGTCGCTCCCGCTCCCCGCAGCTTCTCGATCGACTCCCAGAAGATGTCCTCCTCGATGGCGGTGTGGACCGCGACCCAGCCGGGGTCGGCGAGGGGTACAACGGTGGGAGCCTTCAGCCCCGGCACCACCCGCCGGATCGCCGGCAGAGCGCTCTCGGGGGCGTTCATCATCACGTACTTGTAGCGCTTGGCGGCGCGCACGGCGTCCACCCGCATCAGCAGGCGGTCGATGTTGGCCTTCTTCGCCGCGTCCGCCACGGCGGCGTGGTTGGCGACGAGGACCGCCTGCGATTCGAGGACGGTATGGATCGGCCGCAGGTCGTTCAGGAGCAGCGTCGAACCGGTGGCGGTCAACTCGACGATCGCATCCGCTAGCCCGAGGGACGGGGCCACCTCGACCGAGCCGCTGATGGTGACGATCTCGGGGGAACCGCCGATCTCCGCGAAGTAGCGCCGGGCGGAGTTCGGATACGACGTGGCGATCCGCCGGGAGCGGAGTTCGTCTGGCGAGGCGTACGGCGCGTCCCGGAGGACGGCGACGATTAGCGAGCAGAAGCCGAACCCGAGCGGCAGGAGTTCCTCGACCTGGACCCCTTCCTCGTGGATCAGGTTGCGGCCGACGATGCCGAGGTCGACCGTGCCGTGGCCGACGTAGCCCGGGATGTCGTCGTCGCGGCCGTAGAGGATGGAGAGCGGGAAGTTGCGGCAGTGGGAGAAGAGCCGCTGGCCGTAGCTCTCGAAGTCGAGTCCGATCGCGTGGAGGAGGCCTAGCGTGTCGTCGGTCAGCCGGCCCGAGCGTTGGACGGCGAGGCGGAGGCGGCCTTCGCCGGGATCAAGATCGGCTCCGAAGAAGCCGGCGTTCGTTTCGGGCATGGGCGGCTTGTCATCTCCTGGTCTGCCTGGGACGCGCGGCTGGTGTGTACCACGTGCCCCCATGGGGCACAAGCGCAACAACCCCTCGGCCGGGCCCACTGCCCTCACCCCAACAGGGTTCGCCGGAACCCGAGCATCGCGATGTCGAAGGCGACCCGGGAGGAATTGTCAGGAGGGGTCGACCGGTTTCGCCTTCCGGGCGTGGTCTGGCCGGTAGCCCGCTTTCTCGTAGAAGGCGATCGCCCGCTCGTTGCCGGCGAACACGTCCAGGCATACCTCGTGGCACCCGTGTTTGCTCGCCCACGCCTCGGCGAATCGCATCAGGGCTCCGGCGGCACCGCGCCCTTCGGCATCTTCGGCTACCGCGAGGACATCGACGTACGCTCGGGGGGGCCCGGTGAACGGATCGTTTTCGGGGTGGAGGACGAGGAGCCCCACCGGCCTTCCGCCCAGGTCGGCGACGAACGATTCGGTTCCCTCGGCCATGGTCGCTTCGCCCTGCCCGAAGCGGTCGAGGAACTCCGCGAGGGCGGCAGGGTCACGCGGGGAGACCGTTCGGCCAGGGTGGAGCCGCCGGGCGGGCCGCGCCCTGAGCGGAGCATCCTCGGGGGTGAACGGGCGGACGACGACCGGAGTGGGAGGGTCGGCTGTCATCATGTTCGCGGAACCCCGACCACGCGGTCGTGGATCATCCAGAGGCCATCGATGGTCAGGTTCGGGTCGTGATGGTCGAAGCTTGGGGACTTTCCGGCGAGGAGCGGCGCCAGGCCTCCGGTCAGGACGGTCGGAGCGGCGACCCTGATCTCCTCCCGGATCCGACCGACGATCCCTTCCAGCATCAGGAGGTGGCCGAGGACGATCCCGGAGCGGAGCTGCTCGACCGTCGTCGTGCCGACGGTTCGATCCGGGAGGAGGAGCTCGACGTTGAAGAGCTGGGCCGCGTTCGTCGCCAGCGCCCCTAGTGAGGTGCCGATCCCGGCCGCGATCACGCCCCCCAGGTAGTCCCCTTCCGCCGAGACGACGTCCACCGTGGTCGCCGTGCCGAGGTCGATCACGACGGCGGGTCCACCGTAGCGGGCGAAGGCGGCGACGCAGTCGACGATGCGGTCCGCGCCGAGCTTGTCCGGCTCGCCGACCCGGAGCCGGAGGCCAAGGTCGAGCGCGGCCGAGACGACGACGGGTTCGAGCCGGAGGCGCTGCCGGCTCATCTCGAGCAGCCAGGTCGTCACGCCGGGGACGACGCTCGAGATGATGACCGCGTCGAGCTCGCCCAGCCGCATCCCATCGGCGGCGAGCATCGTCGTCAGCAGGGCCAGCCACTCGTCGGGCATCCGGTCGCGGTCGGTCGAGAGGCGGAACGACGTGCGGAGCGCCGGAGAGTCGCGTTCGTAGATTCCACAGAGCGTGTTGCTGTTGCCGACATCGAGTGCGAGGAGCACAACGAACCTCCAGGGCCGCCCGGGTGGTCGCCCGGGGCGCGATGATAGCAGCGAGTCGCCCGGCGCTGGCGACGGGTCGCCGGCGGCTGGTGCCTCCGAGACCGAACCGTCGCGCCCAACGGGCCGTACAATCGCCTCCGTTATGGACGAGGCCGGGTGATGCCGGCGACCGCTTGGGGGTGGCGCGATGGACGAGCTCGACCAGGAACGTTCGACGGCGCAGGCGATGGCCGCGGCCGCGGCTGCCGCCGCCCTCTTCGCCGGGCTTGCCCTGGCCGTCACCCGCAAGAGGGGTGAGAACACGACGCTGGATCTCGCCTCGGGCATCACAGGGATCAGCGCGTCCGATGCGGCAGCGGATGCTCGGCTTGCCGACCAGGTAGTGGCCCTCGCCCCCGAGGTCGTGCAGGTACTGGAGCAGCACGTCCCCGATTCGATGCGGCGACTGCGCGACCGGTTCCCCACGCTCCGTCGTCCGCCGGCGTATCCGGGAGCGGTCGCGTCGGAAACCGCCGAGCGCGTTTCAGACGTTGCCGAACAGGTAGATCAATCAGCCGAAGCGGAGGTCGGTCCGGCGAGGCAGGGCGTCGAACCGGTCGAAATCGATCTCTCGGCGCTCACCCCGGCGCAGGCCGCTGCAGCGCGAGCCGCAGCGGCGGCGGTAGCGCGAGCCGAGCAGGCCCTGGGCGCGGTGGGGACCGTCCGGAGCCGGTCGCGGGAGACCGGCCAAGTGGCGGCGGACGACATCGCCCAGGCCCTGCGCCAGGTGGCACACCAGGCTGCGGAGGTCGCGCTCGACCTCTGGGAGCAGGCGCGGGGGCGCATCCCCGTCGTCGGCGAAGGGGAGACCTCGGGCGAGGCGGCCGCCCACCTGACGGCAACGGTCGTTGACGGCGCGCGTGGGGCGGCCGAGAAGGCTCGCCAGGAGGCTGCCGAGGCGGCAGCCCGAGCGCAGGGCATCGCCCAGGAGGTGGCGGACAGGGCCAGCGCCGCCGGCGAGAAGGCGCACGACCTCGGGGACAAGGCAAAGCAGGGCGCCCGTGAAGCGGCCGATGCGACGGTCGAGACGGGCAAGGAGTCCGTCTCAGCGTTTGCCTGGCTGGTAGCGGCGATCACCGTCGTCGTCTATGTGCTGCTCAAGCCCGAGCGGCGCGAGAGCCTGACCCGGTTCGCCGACGAGGCCGTCGTTCAGGCGCAGGAGTTGCTGCGCGACCTGCGGGGGTACGACGACGAGTTCTAGGCTGGCAAGATCCAGCGCATTCGAAGAGGATGGCGAGGGCGCATGGGAGTCGAACCCACCGGCGCCGGGGTCGCCGACGCCCACGCGGTTTTGAAGTTCGCGCGGACGGGGTCCAGGGGCGCCCGTGCGGGTCCAAGAACGGCTAGGAATCAAGGGTTTCGCGCCCTTGAAGTCCGTGCTCGTCCACGGCAATCCAGCGGCTTTGCGGTCAGGATTGCGGTCAAGACGGCGTCCTCTGGACGCCGAACGCGGGCCTGGTCGGCGTCCTCGGTGGCGGCACGGGGAGTCCTCGCCCCCCTGGCCAGCGCGGCGCGGGATGCTCCGAATGGCCGGGGTAGACTAGAACTCAGGGTGGGCCGCTTGGCCGGCGCAACCGTCGATTTTGGGCCCCCTGCGAACGCACCGTCTGGTCTGCTAGTCAAATGGCAGCACGTCGAAGTTGGCCGAGCGGGGCCAGGTCTCGAGGGACCGGAAGCCCTCGGCGTAGCGGGTGCCGGCCTGCATGCCCCGGAAGCGCGTTTGGACCTCCATGAACGCGGCCAGGTCGGTACCCTCGTAGATGTCCCGGATCCAGGCGTCCTGGCTGGCGTGGCACGAGAGCATCTTCCTCTTGGTCTCGAACGTTGCGGTGACGTCCACGTACACCTCGGGCACGAAGTTGATGCCGGCCAACGTGTCGTAGAAGAACAGCTTGGGGATTCTGGCGAGTGGGGGGTGGGGCGTCACGATGTTCGGCACCGCGGTCATGATCCGGGCGTCGCGGATCGCCTGCCCGCTCAGGCTGTGGTCCGGGTGGTAGTCGTCGGGCCAGTGCGCGAAGACGACATCGGGTCGGGCCCGGCGCATCACGTCGATCAGGCGCCGTCGGCTCCCATCGTCGTGGAAGAAGAACTCGTCGGGGTACCCGATCCAGATGAGGTCGGCTCCGATTGTTGCCGACGCGGCCCGGGCCTCGCGGTGACGGATCGCCGCGATCTCTTCGGGCGCGAGCGTGCTGGAACCGACCTCGCCGTTGGTGACGACCGCCATCGTGACGTGGTGGCCCCGCTCGGCGTACTTCGCGAGCGTGCCGCCGATCTGGAACTCGAGGTCGTCCGGGTGGGCACCGAACGCGAGCACCCGAGCCTTGTCTTCACGCGCCATCGACTCCCCCATGCTCTGTTCTCCGTGACGGGTGCCGGCCAGCTACCGGGCCAAGACCGCCAGACGGCCCCCCGATGGGACGGGACCGACTGGCTGCCGACCCCGTCTCGCCCCCGCCCGCGATTCCGGCTCGAATGCCTCGTCGAGCACGCTCGTCGCCGCCCCGAGGGCGCCCGCGAGCGGCCCCAGGGAGCTTCGCTCGAGCCGGAACCCCTCACCCGCACGGGGATGAGCCCCGGCGGCCGCCGTGCGCCGCGTCGCGGCCAGGAACGCCTCCGACCCCGCGAGCGAACCGCCGACCACGACAAGCGGCGGGAAGAGCAGGCTGAGGACGACCGCCAGGACGGTCCCCAGTCGTTCCCCCGCCTCGGACAGAAGGCGCATCGCCCGCTCATCGCCGTCTATCGCCGCACCGAGCAGGGTGTCGATCGCGGGCTGCTCGCCGCCCCGCGGGAGCCAGCCCGCCGCCCGCCGCACCAGGGCCGTGGTCGAGGCCTCGGCTTCGAGGCAGCCCCGTTTGCCGCAGGGGCACGGGGAATCGCCGGCTCCCGTGTTCACGTGACCGATCTCGCCGGCAAGCCTCGCCGACGAGACGTACGGCGTCCCGCCGAAGACGAGCGCCGCCCCGACCCCGGAGTCGGCGAACACGAACGCGAAATCCGGAACGGAGGCGCCGAGGCCGTGTCGGGCCTCCGCGATCGCGAGCAAGCGGACCGTGTCGTCGACCGTCACCCGCTCGATGCCGAGCCGCTCGCGCAGCGCCTCGGCGAGGCCAAAACCGGCCAGCGCGCTGGCCCATCCCGACGACTCGGTCCACCCCAGCACCTTCCCGTCCACCGGGTCGACGACGGCGTAGAGGCCCACGCCGAGCCCGAGGAGCGCGGATCCGACGACCCCGGCTTCGGCCAACACCCGGACAACCAGGTCGGCCAGGCCGGCGACGACGGCTCCAGGTTCGCCGACCGGGGGCTGCGGCTCGGTGCGGGACGCGACCACCTCCCCCCGGAGGTTGGCGACGACGGCGCGGCGCGCCCCGCCGCCGACGTCAACCCCGGCGACGAATCGACTCCGGCGCCCCAACCCGAGGAGGTCGGAAGGGCGGCCGGTCCGCGCTCCCACCCGGTCGTCGACCTCGACCAGCCCCCGCCCGATGAGCTCGGCGGTCAACCGGCTGACCTGGCTGTGACTCAGGCCGGTCAACCCGCCGATGTCGCCGCGGGTCAGGGCCCCGCGCTCGCGAATCAGGCGGAGCACCGCCCGTTCCCCCGGGCTCGCCGCCAGCGCCACGCCGCCCATCCCCGACCTTCTCCATCGGCGGCATGCGCTTGCGCCGTCCGAGTTCTTTGCTACTCTACACAAAAGCCACCGGACATCTGGTTCCCCCTTGCCGCGGCTCGCCCGGCGCATCGGGGCCGTCGGTCCGGCTCGGCGCCCCGGATGGGGGAGGGACCCGGCGACAGCGTCGCCGCAAGGAGGTGGACCCGTGGGAGAGGCCGGTCAGGGCCCTCGCACCGATCTTGAGGCGTTGCGCCGCGGGGTGGAATCCGGCGAGGTGTCGCGGCGCGAGTTCCTACGCCGCGCCGGGGCGCTCGGGTTGTCGCTCGCCGCCGCGGCTTCGTTGCTCGACGCCGGTGGACGGGTTGCGGCGGCCCAGGCGACCCCTGGCGCGGGCGGGGCGGAGCCGTCTGGCACCCTGGTCATCGCCAACGCCGAGCCGCCGACCTCGGCCCAGTGGGATGCCTACTCGGTCTTCGGGCTGGTCGACGCCCAGGTGGCGTCGCTCGTCCACGACTCGCTGCTCGGCTACGACAGCGCCGACGCCGAGATCGTCGGCCACATCGCAAGCGAGTGGGAGGTGACGTCGCCGACGACGGTGCGGCTGACGCTGCGGGAGGGCGTCCGTTTCCACGATGGCAGCCCGGTCACCGCCGACGACGTCAAGGCGACCATCGACCGGGTGGGTAACCCGGAGTCGGGGTTGGCCTGGCACGGCCTGATCTTCCCGGCCGGCGGGGCGACCGTGGTCGACGAGCGGACGGTCGAGGTCTTCACCGAGGAGCCGTTCGGGCCGCTGGAGAAGTCGCTCGCGGTGATGCCGATCTTCCCGGCCGGCGACATCGCCGACCCCGAACTGTTCAAACAGCGGGCAATGGGGGCCGGCCCGTACAGGTTCGTCTCCTACGAACAGAACAAGGTGACGGTGGAGGCGAACCCCGACTATTGGGCGGGGTCGCCCAAGATCCAGACCGTCGTCCTCGACTACATCCAGGACGCCAACGCCCGGATCAGCGCCCTGCTGTCCGGCCAGGCCGACATCATCACCCGTACCTCTGCCGAGCAGCTGGCCCGCGTCGCGGACGACCCCAACTTCTACGTCGTCGACGTGCCGCCGCTGACCCAGATCGTCTACATCTACCAGAACAAGGGCAACCTGGCCGCCAAGGAGGTGCGCCAGGCCATCGCCCACGCCGTCGACCGCGAGGCGATCGTCGAGGGCATCCTGCAGGGGGTGGGCAAGGTGCCCTACTCCTCGATCGCCACGACTGCCCCGGGCTACCAGGAGCAGGCCGAGCGGTTCGCGTACGACCCCGCGCGGGCTCGAGAGCTGCTCTCCTCGGCCGGGTTCGAGGACAACCTGACGCTGACCATGGCGACCACGACGCTGGTCCCGTTCCAGAAGGAGATCGACCAGGCGGTGGTCCAGTTCCTTGGAGACGTTGGCGTGACCGTCGACCTCACCACGCTGGAGGTCGGAGCGTTCCGCACCTCCTACAACCAGTACGACATGACGCTCAACACGCTGGCCTCCTTCAACTTCGACCCCGACTTCGTCCTCGGCTTCTACGGCGGCCCGACCGCGGAGGCGGTCTTCGGCCTCGACGACCCGAACATCCCGCCGCTAATCGAGGCGCAGCGCGCCGCGCAGGGCGAGGAGCGGTTGGCGGCGATCAACGACCTGGCCGCCTACCTCTGGGACCTGCAGCCCGCGCTCTACCTTTCGGACGAGCTTTGGCCGTTCATCGTTTCGTCCAGGGTGAAGGACTACGCGCGGGTCCCGGTGGTCGGCGAGCCGCTGTTGCGGTTTGCCTCCAAGGAGGAGTAGACCAACTGGCTGGCCGGCCGCCCCCGCCCGCGGCCGGCGACGGCCGTTGGACCCGGCGGCCGCGGATCGTGACGGCACTCGCGGAGGCGGTCGTCGCCGGGAGAAAATCGGGGCCGGACGGGCGTACCTGTCGCCCGGAGAGGCGGGTTAGGGGGCACGGCGTGGCGGTGCGATGAGGCGGTTCTTTCTGCGGCGACTAGCCCAGAACCTGCTGATGCTGGCGTTCATCGTGCTGGCCGTCTTCGTCATCATGCGCCTCACCGCCGGGGATCCGGCTCGAATCAAGGCGCCGATCTTCGCCAGTGAGGACGTGCTCGACCGCTACCGCGCGGAGTTCGGCACCGACACCCCGCTGCCGGCCCAGCTCGTGTCGTTCCTGTCGGGCATCGTCCGCGGCGACTTTGGCGAGTCGTTCCGCTACCAGGAGCCGGTGTTCTCGCTCATCGCCCAGCGGCTTCCCCAGACCGCGATGCTCGCCCTCAGCGCGCTCCTCCTCGCGGTCGGCGTCGCCCTGCTCCTCGGCGTCGCCGGAGCCCGCCGCCCAGACGGCTGGCTCGACCGGCTGGGCCAGGCGATCGCCGCCTTCGGCCAGTCGGCGCCGACCTTCTGGATCGGGCTCATGCTCGTCCTCGTCTTCTCGCTCGGGCTCGGGTGGTTCCCGGCCGTCGGATTCAACGGCCCCCAGAGCCTGGTGCTGCCGGCGATCGCGATCGCGCTCGCGGTGCTGCCGGCCGACCTGCGGGTGATCCGGACGGCCATGATCGACGGCTTGGCGCAGGAGTACATCCGGACCGCGCGCGCCTTCGGCATCCCCGAGTGGCGGATCACGTACGTCTACGCCCTGCGCAACGCCGCGCTGCCGCTGGTCACGGTCGTCGGTATCGACCTCGGCTACCTCCTCGGCGGCACGATCGTCGCCGAGGTCGTGTTCAACTACCCCGGCATCGGCCAGCTGGCGATCGACGCGGTCAACGCCCGCGACTACCCGCTGGTCCAGGCGATCACCATCGTGACCGCCGCGATCTTCGTCTTCGTCAACCTGGGGATCGACCTCCTCTACATGGTGCTCGACCCCCGGATTCGGATCGAGGCATGAGCGGCGGGGTGGCTGCGGCCGAGGGCCCGTTGCTCGGGGCGGGGCAGGGCGTAACGGGGGTGCCGGGGGGGCCGTCGACCGGGCCAACCGCCGGCAGGCCGACGTTCCGAGGGCTGCGGTCCAGACGGGGCGGGGCCACGCTCCTGGCGGGCCTGGTGCTGTTCGCCCTGGTGCTGGCGGCGTCGCTGGCGGCGCCGCTGCTGACGCCGTACGAGCCGTCCCGGAACGACCTGCGCGCCCGCATGCACGGCCCGGTCTGGGACGGGGCCCACCAGGGGGGCTGGGACCACCCCCTCGGCACGGACGCGCTCGGCCGCGACCTCTTCTCCCGGATCCTCTACGGCATCCGCATCTCGCTGGCGCTGGCGGGCGCCGGTTTGCTGCTGTCGCTTTCGCTTGGCGTCACGGTTGGACTCGTGAGCGGGCTCTTCGGCGGCTGGTTCGACCTCGCGCTGATGCGCCTGGTCGACCTCCAGCTCGCCTTTCCTTACGTGGTGCTGGCGATGGCGATCGTGACGGCGACGCGGACCTCGATCCCGGTCCTGGTCCTGCTGCTCGGCCTGGCCGGGTGGGTCTACTTCGCTCGGGTCGTCCGGGGCAGCGTGTTGCAGGAGATGCAGAAGGACTACGTCAAGGCGGCGCAGGTGTTCGGGGCAAGCAGGTGGCGGATCGGGCTGCGGTACGTCTTCCCGAACGTCCTGCCATCGGTCGCCGTCATCGCCACACTCCAGCTGCCGGCGCTGATCATCTTCGAGGCGACCCTCTCCTTCCTTGGCCTCGGCATCCAGCCGCCGACGCCTTCGCTCGGGGGCATGATGCTGGACGGGGTCCAATACATCGCCAGCGCCTGGTGGGTTATCACGTTGCCGGGAGCCGCCGTGTTGCTGACGACGCTCGGGTTGAACCTGGTCAGCGACGGGCTGCGCCAGCTGCTCGATCCGCGGCTCCAGACGGTATGAGGGCCCCTCGTTCCGGGGCCGGCGGACCGGGTCGCCCAGTTGATGTGGACGCCCTCCCGGGAGAGCCCGTCCTCTCTGTGCGTAACCTGACCACCGTGTTTGCGACGCGTGCCGGGGAGTTCACCGCCGTCGACGACGTCTCGTTCGACGTCTGGCCGGGCGAGTGCCTCGGCATCGTCGGCGAGAGCGGCAGCGGCAAGAGCGTCGCGGCGCTGTCCATCCTGGGGCTGGTGGACTACCCGGGCGGCGTCGCCGCGGGCGAGATCCGGTTCCGGGGCGAGGATCTCCGGCGGTTGCGGCCGGAGGCGCTGCGCGCCCTCCGGGGTTCCCGCCTCGCCGTCGTCTTCCAGGACCCGCAAACCGCGCTCAACCCGCTCTTCACCGTCGGCCGGCAGATGACCGATTTCGTCCGTGCCCACCGACGGGCCTCGACCCGCGAGGCGACGCGGCTTGCGACGGAGAAGCTGCGGCTGGTCGGGGTCTCGGCGCCAGAGCAGCGGCTCCGCGCCTACCCGTGGGAGCTGAGCGGCGGCCTCCGGCAGCGGGTGGCGATCGCGATGGCGCTCTTGCTCGACCCCGAACTGATCATCGCCGACGAGCCGACGACCGCGCTCGACGTCTCCATCCAGGCCCAGATCGTGGAGCTCCTGGTCGACCTCAAGCAGCGCCTGGGGTTCTCGCTGATCTTTATCAGCCACGACCTGGGCGTGGTCTCCGCCGTCGCCGACCGGGTGCTGGTCATGTACGCCGGACGAGCGGTGGAGCGGGGACCTGTCGGCGAGACCTTCGCCCACCCATTGCACCCCTACACGGCCGCCCTCGTGGCCTCGGCGCCGACGCTGGAGAGCGTCCGGGGCCGGCCGCTCCCCACGATCCCGGGCAGCCTCCCGGGCCCCAGCGACCGCCCGGCAGGTTGCGTCTTTGCCCCCCGCTGCCCGCGGGCGCAGCCCATCTGCTGGGCGGAGCAGCCACCCCTCGCGCCGGTCCTGCCGGGTCGCGAGGCGGCGTGCCACTTTCCGCTGCTGCCCGACGCGCCGGCGACGACGGGGACTGCCCGTGGCTGAGGCGACGGAAGCACCGATCCTGTCGTTGCAGGGGTTGGGGATGACGTTCCGGGCGCGGGGCGAGGGCCGACGGGCCCAGACGCTCCGGGCGGTCGACGGCGTCGACCTCGACGTCGGCCGGGGCCGGGTCGTCGGCCTCGTCGGCGAGAGCGGCTGCGGCAAGAGCACCCTGGCCCGGACGATCGTCCGCCTCGAGACGCCGACCGACGGGCGGGTGCTCTACGAGGGAACGGACGTGCACGCGCTGGCCGGAAGGGACCTAGCGGGCTACCGGCGGGAGGTCCAGCTCGTCTTCCAGGACCCGTACGCGGCGTTGCCGCCGAGGATGCGCTGCGGCGAGGCGATCGGGGAGCCGCTCCGGATCCACCGCCGGGGTGACACGGCGGGGCGGCGGCGGCGCACCGCGGAGCTCTTGGACCTGGTCGGCCTCCCCCGGGTGATGGGGGACAGGTACCCGCACCAGCTCAGCGGGGGCCAGCGCCAGCGGATCAACATCGCGAGGGCGCTTGCCCTGGAGCCGAAGCTGCTGGTCCTGGACGAGCCCGTCTCGGCGCTGGACGTGTCGATCCAGGGGCAGGTGCTCAACCTCCTCGGCGCCCTGCGCCGAGACCTCGGCCTGACCTACCTCTTCATCTCCCACGACCTGCGGGTCGTCCGCTACCTGTGCGACGAGGTGGCGGTGATGTACCTGGGTCGCCTGGTCGAGTTCGGGCCGACCGAGGAGGTCTTCGCCCGGCCAAACCACCCCTACACGCTTGCCCTGATCCGTTCGATCCCGGACCACGAACGGGAGGGACTCGGAGGCAGGGTGGTGTTGCGGGGCGAGGTGCCGAACCCGATCGACCGCCCCCCCGGCTGCCCGTTCCACACGCGCTGCCCGATGGCGCGGGACGTCTGCGCCCGAGAAGTGCCGCCGCTACGCCCGGTCGGGGCGGGGAACCACCGCGCGGCGTGCCACTTTGCCGAAGAGGTGTCGGACGCGGCGATGGTGGCGGGCAGGAACCGGGCTGCGGGCCTCCCATGACGGTGATCGCCTCGCCGCGCCGGTTGGACCCCGACCCCGAGGCCGCCGCGGAGCTGCGCGCCGCCCTGGACCGGCTCGGCTACGACGATGCCCAGCAGTGGTTCCGCCCCGACTACTTCGTTTCGCCGTTCCCGCACCGGGAACGGTTCCTGGAGGCCCTGGGCAACCTGCCCGCACCGCTGGCCACCGCCCTCCGCCTCTTCGCGTTGGCGGACCCGGTGGGTTTGGTGGGAGCCGAACGCGACCTCGGGCGAGGGGTCGTCGAGGCCGGGCTCGCG
>CADCWF010000161.1 GCA_902806345.1 uncultured Thermomicrobiales bacterium | reverse complement strand
CCAAAGCAGCCGTCCAAACAGAACGTATCAACCGGAATCCGAATGACTCGAGCGCCGTCGGGCTTGACCGCCGAGGCGCGGCGTATAGGATGCTTGTTCGCAAGACCCAGGGAGTGGGAATTGGGGGCGATGGGCATGGCCGAGGACCGGCCGCACGTGGTCGTCGTCGACGACGCCGAGGAGCTGCGGATCCTCTTCGCGGCCATCCTGATGGACGCCGGCTGCCGGGCGACGCTGCTTGCCGCCGCCCCATCCGGCACCGAGCTGGCTTCGCTCGCGCCGGACGCCGTCGTGCTCGACCTTCTGCTTGGCGACGACGAGGACGCCTCCTGGCGTCTGGTCGAGGCGATGCGGGCCGACCCGCGCCTGCGCCCGGTGCCGGTGGTGGTGTGCTCGGCGGCCACTCCTCTCCTCCGCCGTCTCGACGACCGCTTCGCGGAAATGGGTGTCGTCTCGGTCCCGAAGCCGTTCGACCTCGACGATTTCCTGGGCATCCTCACTGCCGTGCTGGCGGAGCGCCGCCCGCCTACCGCGTGAGCCCGTTGGCTCCTGGTTCCCAGGGGGAGGCCTCGACCTCGGCGACGAGCGCGGCGAGTTGCGCGGCCAGCTTGTCGGCGGCGTCGTCGATCTCCGCGAGCCCGCGGTCGAGCCCGTGGGTGTCGAGGTTCCCGGCCGAGGCGCGGCGGCGCAGGAGCTGGGCATGCCCCTTGACCGCGGTGAGCGGCGTGTTCAGCTCGTGGGCGGCGGCGACGACGAAGGTGTCCTGGGCGCGGTCGGCGGCCCGTAGCTCGGCAATGGCGCGGTCGCGGGCCTCGACGGTCTCCCGCAGCACGCTCGTGGCGCGGGAGAGAATCTCGACCGCAGCCCGCAGCCGGTGCCGGCATTCGGCCAGCGCCCGGTTGCTGGGGGGGACAGGAAAGGGGTTAGGGCGGCGCATGGACGACCTCTCCGGTGGCCCGGCGACGGCGCTCGGGCCGCCGGCATTGGCCCCTCAAGGGCACCAATTCTGTCCGCCTCGATGCAAACACGGTGCCACCGGTGACGCGCCGTCCGCGAGCCTCGTTTGGCAGGGATGGCAGTCTCGGCCGCCGCCCCTGCCGAGCCGGCTGGACGATCTCCTCCGCGTCGAGCGAGGCGGTCTGGGAGCGTCATCCATGGGCGGACGCACCGGTGCCGGCTCGCTCCTGGCCCGCGCCCCGCTCTGCCCCAGCAGCCGTGCCGGGATCGCCTCGTCCGGCGTCTCCCCCCGGCTCCCCCTCCCGGCCCTACGCCGCCGACACCGCCCGGTCGAGCGCGGCGTGGCGGTGCGCCAGCCAGGCCGGCCGCTCGATGTAGAGGTTCGAGAGCGTGCGCTCGTTCTGCACGGGCGGCTCGGCCCCGGTGGGCGGGTCGAGCCAGCACCGCCGCGTCGCGTCGAGTTCCCTCACCGTAGTCGCGGACCGGCTCCCGCGACCTCACCCGAGCAGTTCCGCGCAGCCGAGGTCGCGGTAGGCCGCCGTGATTCGGGCCAGGTTGGGCCACCAGGCGTCGACGGGCCGGCCCCGGTGCCACTGGTAGAGGGGGCTCAGCACCCGCTCGGCGACAGCGAAGCGGTAGTCGGTCCAGCAGGCGGCCCAGCCATAGCCCTCGACGCCGTGGGCCTGGAGGCCGCGGTGGTAGCGCTCCAGCAACGGCCGCTCGAGCGGCTCGCGGAGGTCGGGGTACCAGTGGAGCGCCATCAGCGCCGCCAAGTCCTTCGCCCCCGGCTCGACATCCCAGCACTCCCAGTCGAGGAGGCAGGGCCGGCCGTCCGGGCCGCGCGGGGTGAGGAAGTTCCAGCAGTGGGCGTCACCGTGGGCCACGGTCAGGGCGGCCCGCTCGTGGCGGCGCAAGAGGGCGGGGTGGGACGCCGCTACCTCCGCCAGGAGCGCACGGGTCGCTGCCGGCAGGTGGGGGCCAACCGCGGCGTCGAACCGGGCGTGGACGTCGGCCGTGGCGGCGATGCGCCGCTCGTACCACCGCCCGTCGCGCAGCCCGACGGCGCGCACCAGGTCCGGCTCGTTCCACCACCGGCCGTGGACGGCGGCCAGGCAATCGACGTCCTGCCCGGCCTGCTCGGGGGTCGGCGGCAAGCCACGCGGCGGGCGGTCGTGGCTCTCCGAGAGGTCCTCGATCAGCAGGTGGGAGCGCCCCCGCGCCGGGTCGTGGGCGGCGCCGTAGCAGACCGGGACGGGCGGGTCGGACATGTGCGGGGCGACCAGGGCGTAGAACCGGTTCTCCTTCCAGCCGCGGCGGGCGGCCCGCCGCGACGCCGGGCCCGGCTTGGAGACCTTGACGACCAGCGAGGCGGGCGCCGCCGCTGGGGCGCCGGGCGAGTAGGTCACCCGCAGGCGCAGCAACTCCGAGAGGGGCTTGCTCCGCCAGCGCTCCACCCGCACCGAGGCGACCCGCCCGCAGTCGAGGACGCCGCCGTCGCGCAGCGCCGCGGTCAGCCACTCCGAGGTGAGGTGGCGATGATCGGCAAGCACCCGACCGCTATCGGCCATGACGGCTCCTTTCGTCGGGCCTGGGTTCGGGACCGTGGCCCGGCGGCTTCCCGAGCGGCACCAAAGCAGACCGGGACGGGCCCCTTCGGGCTGGGCGTAGCCGGTTCCGACGCCGCCTACTGGGCGCGCAAACGCGAAGCGTAGCAGCCGGCGAGGGTTCCGGAACGGTGCCCGGATCGGCCCGCGGCGTAGTCCCCCGCCGCGAGATGTTGCCAAGGCTTCGAGAGAAGATGAAGGGATTGTGAATCTTGTGGTATCTTGCAGCCCCTCGCGAGGGGCTGCTCTGCGCCGGCGGGATGGCAAGAGTGGCGTCAGCAGGGATCGAGGCGGAGCCCGACGGGCGAGCCGGATCGGTTCGTCGCCTCGTCGGAGCGACGGGACGTGGAGTGCACGAGATGGACGAGCGCTTGCGAGACGGGACCGACGAGGCCGTGGTGGGCGAGGTGAGCACCTCTCGCCGTGCTGTGGTCAAGGGGATCGGGGGTGGCGCCCTGGCCGGGCTGTTCGCGGCCGTCGCCGCCGACCGCGCCCGGGCGGACGAGGACGACGACGACGACGACGAAACCGAGGACGAGACTGAGGACGACCTCACCGACGACGCCACGACCGGCGACGAGGTTACCGACGACATCACCGCCGACGCCACCGACGACGATTCCGACGACCTGACCGACGACGCCACGACCGGCGACGAGCTCAGCGACGACGTGACCGCCGACGACACGGACGACGACGCGGACGACATCACCGACGACGACACCGCCGACGACAACCCGGTCGCCGCGGCCAGTGCCCGGCGGCGGCGGCAGCGACGGCGGCGACGGTAAGGTCCGTCACCGCGCTGGCCAGGAGGGCCCAACCAAGGGTGCCTGCCGCCTCAGGACGGCAGGCACCGATTGGGAAGACCGAGCAGTATGTTGAGGGGGCGAGGCCAGGCGTGGCCTCGCCCCCGCGCCGTTCATCACATGGTCGGTTGCGACTCGCTACCGTCCAAGTCGGAGGCGGCCGAGACGACCCGATCGGGCGCGGCGTGGAGATCCGCCAGCCGAGCTGGGCACTGGTTGTCGAGCGCGATCAGGGTCCATACCCTGAGGTGTTTCGGGGCGGTGCCGGGCCGGTTGCCCCGCAGCCGCTGGCGTGGAACGCGGGCGGAGCGCGAAAAGGGTCGTGGCGAACTTGCCGCCCCAGCCTCGGCGGAGGGAGCGATCGACGCTTGCCTGCGAGATCCGGGACAGGAGACGCTTGCTGCGCTTGATGCGTGCGTGGGGTGGTCGCGGCGTGGCCCACGCAACCAGGGTTGGGGCGTCGCCGGAGTCGTACGACGACCCCGCGGACGTAGCAATTTTCGCCCTGTCGAGACTGGCGTCGCTCGTGCCGCGGGAGGCGGCCGAGGGGCCGCTCGCCGCTCAGACCGCGAGCGTCCGAGCGGAGTCCTCGTGCTAACGGGTTCCAGTCTCGGAGGTGGCTTCAGCGTCTACCCCGACCCCTAGACGGGGGAAAGGGGGCCGAAGGCACTCCTCGCAAGCCACGGTCGGGACAGAGTCCCGAAAGCAACGCTCACGACGGACGCCACCGCGTGCGGCGGGACGCGCTCGGCCGAGTCGGGTCGGGGACCCTCAGGCCTCCGGGGTTGTGCGCGTCGTGAGCGCCGCCCCGATCTCCAGGAGGCCGAAGATCAGGTGGGGCAGCCAGACGCGGTCGGCGAACCCGAAGACCCAGGGCGACGCGGCCAGAACGACGCCGCCGGCCAGGTCGAGCCCGAGGTGTACACGCATCGGGATGCGGCGGACTAGGCCCAGCTCGTAGTCGGTGAGCAGGCTGTAGAGGACGACGCCGGCACCGAGGACCACGGGCACCCACATCTCCGCCCCGCCGTCGGCGAAGCCGAACAGCCAAGGGGCCAAGACGAGCAGGGCGCCAAGCAGGTAGTCCGCCATCCCGTGGATGCGCGTTGGGATAAAGCGCACGGTCCCCCCCTTCCGTCAGCGGCAGCGCCTCAACCCCGCTCGGAGGGGGAAGAGGACGCGATCATGATAGCAACGATCCGTGTATGGAACGTTGACGGCATGGCGTCCAACATGGCGGCGCGGCGTCACGCTTCGACGGCCGTGCGTCCCCGACCTCGAACAATCTCACCGCCCGGTCCTCTCCAGGTTGAGCGCCAGCAACCGCTCAGGGAAAGGATCTGCTCATCCGCGGTCTCGGCCGGGTCGTCTTCCCACCCGTAGGTCTCCCAGACCGCCCGGTCGAGCGCGGCGTGGCGGTGCGCCAGCCAGGCCGGCCGCTCGTTGTAGAGGTTGGTGAGCGTGCGCTTCCGGAGTTGCTCCGGGGTGGCCCGGGGCGGGTCGAGACAGGCAGGGTGGACGTCGTCCAGTACCTCCGCCGCAGGGACAGCGACCACCCGGGCGTCGCCGGCCGGCTCCTGCCCCGGCGGCCAGGGGAGGGGGAAGGTCTCGAAGCAGGTGGTCGGGGTGTAGCGGGGGTCGTTGCCGACGCCGAGCCAGGTGCCCATTCGCGGCAACCAGACCGCGTGGGCGCGGGAGTGGAGGACGCCGAAGAACCAGTCTTCGGCGCGGGCGAAGGCACTTGCCTGGGAGTCCGGGGGCACGGCCGCGTCGAGCCAGACGGAGAGTCGGTGCGTCGCGTTCCGCGTCGTGCCAAGGTACTGGCTGAGACCCGAAAGGGGCTCCCGCATGTCCACCCGCGGTCTCTCGTGCAGCCACCTCTCCTTGACGGTCGTCTTGCTCTTCTCCCGTGGACGTTCAGGTCGTAGCAGCGGCCGGCGCATCCGTCGAACCCGGCCCTGCAGGCGCAGGCGCCGCCAGCGCACCTCGCGCCGGCGCAGCAGTCGGCGGTGCGGTCGCACGGCCGGCCGACCTTCTTGCCGGCCGCCGAGGCCCCGCGCGGCACGACCTCCTTGCCAACCAGCGCCGCGGCGAGGGCGCCGACGATCCGGCGGCGGCGGACGCCGGCGGCCAGCAGGCGGGCGATCGCGTCGAACCGAGGCTCG
>CADCWF010000160.1 GCA_902806345.1 uncultured Thermomicrobiales bacterium | reverse complement strand
AGAGCGCGTTTCACAACCGGAGGTGGGCGTGGCATCCTTGCGGCATGGACATCCCCCGCCTCGCCGACGGCCTCTGGCAGGTCGTGGCGCCCCTGCTCCCGCCCCGCCGCCCGCAGCCCAGGGGCGGGCGGCCGTTCGCCGACGACCGGGCCGCCTTGTGCGGCATCCTCTTCGTGCTGTGGACCGGCGCCCCGTGGGCGGCCGTCCCCCGCGGCCCCGGGTCGGCCAGCCCGGCCACCTGCTGGCGGCGGCTGCGGGACTGGCAGGCGGCGGGCGTCTGGGACGCCGCCCACCGGGCGCTGCTGGACCGGCTCGGGAGCGCCGACCAGATCGCCTGGGAGCGCGCGTGCCTCGACAGCGCCAGCATCCCGGCAAAAGGGGGGGCGACGGGACCGGGCGCAACCCGACCGACCGCGGCAAGCCCGGCGTCAAGCTGCACGTCCTGAGCGACGCGGCGGGGATCCCGTTGGCGGCCAAGGTCGGCCCGGCCAACCGCCACGACTCGACCGCGTTCGAGGCGATGCTCGACGCGGTGCCCGGCATCAAGCGGCCGAGCGGGCGGCGCCGCAGGCGGCCCGGCAAGCTCCACGCCGACAAGGGCTACGACTACGCGCGCTGCCGCGCGGCGTGCCGCAGGCGCGGCATCAAGGCCCGCATCGCCCGGGTCGGGGTGGAGCCGAAGGGCCGGCTCGGCCGCCACCGCTGGGTCGTCGAGCGGACGCTGGCCTGGCTCAAGCGCTACCGCCGGCTCGCCGTCCGCCACGAGCGCCGAAGCGACATCCACCAGGCCTTCCTCACCCTCGCCTGCTGCCTCGTCTGCCACGGCTACCTCGACCGGTTGTGAAACACGCTCTAAGTGCAATCAAGCGGCTTTCGCGGCATTGGAGCCGATGACGGAGAGGATCTGCCGGGGGCGTTGGTTGAAGCGCGCGAAGCACTCCCTGGCGGCGGCGAGCAGCGCTTGCGTGCTCGCGACCAGCTCGCAGTGGGCGACCTCGCGGCGGACGTGCCGCCAGAGCATCTCGATGGGGTTGAGCCAGGGGCTGGAGGGCGGCAGGTAGAGCAGCACCGGCCGCCCCGCCGCCGCGCGCACCACGGCCTCCGTTTCGTCGTCCGCGTGGGCGCCCGCGTCGTCCCAGGCCACGTAGACCGTGCCGGTCGGGTGCCCCTCCATCAGGGTCTCCAGCAGCTTCGCGATCTCCCGGCGGCGCTTGCGCCGCCCGAAGAGCACGACCGTCTCGCCGGTGTGGTAGTTCACGGCCCCGATGCCGTAGCACCCGATCGGCCGCCCGGGCGTCGGGATCATCCCCTGCTGCCCCCTGGGGCTCCACATCGCGCGCAGCGTGGGCAGCCAGCTCAGGTTGAACTCGTCGGCGTCGGAGAAAGCGTCGCAGTCCGCGAGGTTGTCGCGGGCCTGCTCGACCGCCGTTTTTTCACCCGGTACCCCGGGTCGGGGCTGGCGACCGTGTGCTGCGGGCGGCTCGGCACGGTGCCGCCCGCCTTGAGCGCCAGGCGCACGGTCGCGTCGGACACGCGGGTGCCGGTCGGCTCGGCCAGGTACTCCGCCAAGCGCTGCAGCGTCCACGGCGAGGAGGGCCGTCCCAGGCTGCGCAGTCGCTGCCGCACGACGGCCAGCAGCCGCTCCCGGTAGGCCGCGGTCGCCTTCGCCGTGCGCGCCGGCAGCGGCCGGTCGTTGGGCCCCTCGATGCCTTCGGCGACCCAGCGCTTCAGCCAGCGGCGCACCGCCCCCTCGGGTTCGCGCACGATGGCGGCAATGGCGGGAGCGGCCAGGCGCTGCTCCGTCGCCGGCGGCACCATCTGCGCACGGGTCCGCAAGTGCGCATCGCGCGTCGCCCGCTACAGCGTGCCAAGCCCCGCCGCCTCGGCGGCGCTCAACCCCGGGATGGCCAGCGGCCTGCGCATCGCGCCCTCCTCGTTGCCGCCAGCCTCCTGCAAACCCGCATAGCTCGCTTGATTGCACTTAGCCGCCACCGCGGACGTCGTCGGCACCAACGGGCGCCCTACCGCCTCACCCGCTCTCCTGGCGTCCAGGATCGTCGGCATGCCCCTTAAAGGTCCTTGGGCCGGCCGGGAGCCAGCCTCCGCCCTCGTCTCGCTAACGGCCATAGCTGAGACGCGAATGCGTCCTACCTGCAGCGACGGTTGCAGGGAGAACTGGATCGGGGCGGGAGGCGGCGTATGTCGTCACGTTCGGACCCCTCAATGGGTCGACGGCAGGTACGAGGCGACGGGCGGTTCATCGCCCGGCCCGCTCGGCGGCCCGCGCCGACTCGCCGATTCCGATTGGGCCTGCGTGCTCGGATGGTTCGGCCCCGGCATCGAGCGTGGCCGGTCGGGGTGGACCATGTCGACGGCAACGATCCGGCTCGCGGCGACCACGCGGCTGGCTCAGCGGGCGCGGATCGCCGCCCCGAGGGGGCGGCCGACGAGGTGCTCGGCGGCGCCGATCCGGAGCCGCAGCGGCCCCTCGAAGGGGAGCACCTCCAGCACCACGACCTCGGCCCCGGGGACGAGCCCCAGGCCGCCGAGGTAGCGCAGCAGCTCCGGGTCCCGGTCGGGCACCCGGCTGACCGTCGCCGGCTGGCCGGGCGGGAGGTCCAGCAGGGGGAGGTCGGGCTCCGCCGATAGGTGCCCGGTGCGGCTGGGGATCGGGTCGCCGTGGGGGTCGACGGTGGGGTGGCCGAGGGCAGAGTCCATCCGCGCCTCCAGCTCGTCGGAGACGTGGTGCTCGAGGCGCTCGGCCTCGGCGTGGACCGTGTCCCAGCCGTAGCCGAGGGCCTCGACCAGGTAGCGTTCGAGGAGGCGGTGGTGCCGCATCACCTCAAGCGCCACCCGCTCGCCGGCGGCGGTCAGTTCGGCGCCGTGGTAGGGCGCGTGGCGGAGCAGCCCGAGCTCGTGGAGGCGCTTGACCATGTTGGTCACGGACGGACCGGAGATGCCGAGTTCGTCGGCGAGGCGCTGGGTCGTCACCTGGCCGCGGTCGTCGCGCAGGCGGTAGGCCGCCTTGAGGTAGTCCTCCATCGCCGGCGTGATCCGGGCCAGGTCACCGCCCGTCGCTTTGGTGGTCTCGGTTGCGGCCTCGGTCTCATCCATCCTGGTCCCGGTCGGGCCAGGCTACCCCGGCCCCGAGCCGCCCTCCTCGGCCGCATCCCGACCGCGCCGACCCGACCGCGTTCGGTGTCCCGCCCCGGCAGGGAACCCGCGCACCCATCATCGCACAGGGCGGGCTTGCCACCCCAACGCCCGGCGGGCTGGGCCCGGCCGAGCGACGGCGGCCGGGCGGAGGGGCTCAGCGCGATCGTCGGCGCTGGACGTTCTGTTCGGCAGTGGCTGGGGTGGTTGGCGGCTGGAGTGCGCTTGCGCGGTCGCGGGGGCATCTGCCGCTCCGATCGTGACGGCAGAGTGTGGTTGCCGAACGGCAGTTCAACCTGTATCTACCGGCTGGGATGGTGAAATCGACGTGAGAATCGGAGAAAAGTGCCGAATCCGCCGCTCCTCGATCTTGACACGCTGACTCCACACCCCGACGATAGTCGTCGCCTTTGCTACGTCGTCCCGCCCGGATTGGGTCGGGACGTAGATGCCCGGCGGGACCACCGAGGTGGCCGGTGCCGCCCCGGATCGGGGAGGATGCAGGGATGGACGACCGGTTGCGGGCGCAGCAGGTGGACCCGTTCGGCGCGCGGCTCAGCCGGCGCGCAGCGGTGCGGCAGGCTGGCGCCTTCGGGCTCGCCGCCGGGTTGGCGGTGCGGGGGATCGGGCGGACGGCGGCCCAGGCGACGCCGGCGTCGGCCGAGGAGTACCCGGAGGTCGTCGTCACCGCCACCGAGTATCGATTCGACCTGCCGCCGACGATCCCGGGTGGGTTGACGCGGCTGATCCTGCGCAACGAGGGGGCTATCGACCACCACGCGATGTTCATGCGCGTCAACGAGGGCGCCACCCTGGCCGAGCTCGAGGCGGCGCTGCAGCAGCCGGACTTCGGGCCGGTCTTCGCCGCCTCCACCAGCGTCGGCGGCCCCGAAGTCGGTCCCGGCCGCGAGGCATCGGTGATCGCGGACCTGGAACCGGGGCAGTACGTGGTGATCTGCGTCATCCCGGACGAGGCCGGGGTCCCCCATTACATGATGGGGATGCAGGCGCCGGTCGAGGTCACCGCCGCCCCCGCCGCGGTCGCCGCCCCGCCGGCCGCGGACGCGACGATCGACCTCGCCGACTTCCGGTTCGAGGCGATGCCGATGCGGCTCGCGCCCGGCCGCCACGTCTGGGAAGCCACCAACACGGGCGAGCAGGTCCACGAGATGATCGTCCAGCGGCAGGCCCCCGGCGTCACCTTCGGGGACATCCTGGCGATGCTGCAACCGGCGCCGGAGGCCACCCCCGGCGAGCTCGTCGAGGCAGACCCAGCCCCGGCGGCATCCCCGGCCGCCGCCGGGCCCCCGTTCGAGCTGATCGGCGGCGTCGCCCCGATGAGCCCGGGCTTCACCAACTGGGCGGTGCTCGACCTGGAGGCGGGCGACTACTTCGCGATCTGCTTCGTCCCCGACCCGGCGACGGGCGCGCCCCACTTCGCCCTCGGCATGCTCATGCCGCTGACGGTGGGGTAGGCCGTGGACGGCACCGTGGAGACCGATCGCCTGCTCCTCCGCCCGCTCGCCCCCGACGACTGGCGGGCCGTCCACGCCTACGCCTCGGACCCCGGGACCATGCGCTACATCCCCGGCGGCGCGCTCTCCGAGGCGCAGGCGCGGGCGTTGGTCGCCGGGGAGGAGGCCGACGAGGCGCACCTGGCCGTGGTCCTCAAGCCGGAGGGGCGCCTGATCGGGCACATGCCCTTCCACCCTTGGTATGCGCCGCGCATCTGGGAGATCGGCTGGGTCTTCGACCTGCGCTCCCACGGCCGGGGCTACGCCACGGAGGCGGCCGCGGCCCTGCTCCGCCACGGGTTCGAGGCGCTGGGGCTGCACCGGATCATCGCGACCTGCCAGCCGGAGAACATCGCCTCCTGGCGCGTGATGGAGAAGCTCGGGATGCGGCGGGAGGCCCACTTCCGGAAGTGCTTCGAGGTCGACGCGGCGACGTGGCTGGACGAGTACCTCTACGCGATCCTAGAGGAGGACTGGTTCGCCGCCGGGCCGGGCCCCATCCCTCGCTCGGGGCAGCCCTGCTAGGGCGTGTCCCGCCGCCGCCGGCGCCACCAGGGGGTCGTACCAGAAGGGGACGCGCATCCGCAGCATCGGCTTCGCCCGGCAAGGGTTGGTGGTCGTCGGGGTGGCGGGGTCCGGTTCGCCCGTGTCGATCTCCAGGGTGGCGATCCCCGCTGCCGCGCTGGGCACGAGCGCCTCGACCCGCGGCGGGTGCTCCGGGTCGGGGCCAAAGCAGGCGCTCCAGCCGCCGCAGGACGGGGCGTTGGCGTAGAGCAGCCAGGTGGCGTTCTCCCGCGCCCGTTCACGCCCGAGGTGGAAGTGGTCCGCGGTCGGCCCGGCCTCGACGCCGGGGTCCATCGGCACCGCGGTCGCGCCCCAGGGGCGGACGGGCGGCCAGGCGAGACGGGCCGGGCAGGCGACGAGATCGGCCCCGGCCAAGGCCAGGGAGCGCATCGCCTCCGGCGGCAGGAGGTCGGTGCCGATCAGCAGGCCGATCCGGCCGAGCGGGGTGTCGAAGGTTTCCAGCCCGAGGTCGCCCGGCGTCGCCCACGGGCGGTCGGCGTCGGCGAGGTGGAGCTTGCGGTACCGTCCCACCAGCCCCTCCGGCCCGACCAGGACGGCGGTGTTGAAGAGCCGCTCCCCGCCGCGCTCGACCAGCCCGGCGACGACCCA
Organism: uncultured Thermomicrobiales bacterium; assembly: GCA_902806345.1. Classification (GTDB taxonomy): domain Bacteria; phylum Chloroflexota; class Chloroflexia; order Thermomicrobiales; family UBA6265; genus CADCWF01. The sequence continues at coordinate 21,741 of CADCWF010000160.1, read as the reverse complement.
GCAGCCGCGCTCCCGGGCGATCTCCGCCAGCCGCGCCACGGAGGGGCCGTCGACCGGCTCGGCGACCGCCGCGGCCGCGATCGCGTCGGTCGGCTCGCCGCAGAGCGCCAGCTCCGGCGCGACCAGCAGCTCGATCGCCGGTTCGGTATCCAGCGCCGCCTCGATCGCGGCCAGGTTGGCGGCCGGGTCGCCGGGCACGGGGTCGACCTGGAGGACCGCTGTCCGGCTCCGCCGCCCCTCCGGCAGCGGCCGGATGCCGTAGAGGCCGTGGAAGGCGCGGGCATCCCAGAGGTAGGCGTTGAGGTTGAGGTCGCCGTAGGCGTCCGGGCGGCGGGCGGCGAGCAGGTCGAGCGGGCAGGCCGGGTCGGGCCGTTTGGCACGGGCGCGGGCGGGGTCGACCTCGCCGACGACGACGCCGTCGCCCGCGTCGCGCCAGGACTGGACCGCACCGTCGGGGTCGACCACGCAGGAGCCGCCGTCGAACCGGACGCCTCGCTCCAGCCCGGAGCGGTTGGCGGCGATCAGGTAGAGGCCGCTCTCGGCAGCGCGCGCCAGCCACGACGGCGAGGGCGCCTTCTCCCCGAGCCAGTTGGTCGGGAAGCAGACGACGTCGGCCCCGGCCAGGGCGGGGATCCGGGTCGTCTCCGGGTAGGCCGCGTCCATGCAGATGACGATTGCGATCCGGCCCAGCGCCGTCTCCCAGACCGGCAGCCCGAGGTCGCCGTCCTTGGCCCACTTCGGGTCGGCGATGAAGGCGTGGGTTTTCCGGTAGACGCCGAGCACCCCGGTTGGCCCGATCAGGGCGGCGCTGTTGTAGTAGACGCCCGTATCCGGCGCCACCTCGGCCAGGCCGAGCACGACGTGGGCGCCGGTGCGAGCGGCGAAGGCGGCGAACTGGTCGGTCGTCGGACCGGGGATCGGCTCGACCTCGGGCGCGACCTCGGCGCGGTCGTGCCAGCAGTAGCCGACCGTCGCCATCTCGGGGGTGACGATCAGCCTCGCGCCGCCGGCCGCCGCCGCCTCGCAGAGACCGAGCAGGGCATCGACGTTGGCCGACTTCGCGCCCATCGTCGGGTCGAACTGGATTGCCGCGACGCGGAACGGGGGCGGTGGGGGCGGGGTCATCGCGGGTCCTCCGTCGAGTCGGCACGTCGGGAAGTCGGCGAGTCGGCAAGAGATGGGCTGGCCTCGTTCTCCCCTCGACTCCTCGACTCCTCGACTCCTCGGCTCGGCCCAATGCGGGCAACGAGGTCGGCGAGGTCGGGCCGGCGGCGCTCGGCGGAGTCGCTCCGGCGCCCGAACAACAGCCGCGTGGGGCGGGCGGCGAGCGGCGGCCGGGTCGGCCGGGACAGCCGCGGCATCCTGCCGGCTGCCTGCCACCGCCCCCGGAGGTCGGCCAGGGAGCGCGCCAGCGTTTGCTGCGCCTCCTGCCACTGGAGGACCTCGTGGCGGGCGGCGTCGCGTCCCTCCGGGGTGGTCAGGCCGAGCGAGCGGATGCGGCGGTTGCGTTCCTCCAAGAGGCGGCGGGGGGCGACCGCGGCGAGGTCGGCCAGGGCGGCGGCGAGCGCGTCGGCGAGGAGGACGGCGGTTCGGTCGGGGTCGGCGTGGGCGCCCGGCACCGGCTCGGCCACGACGAGGTCGACGAGGCCGAGCCGCAGCGCATCCCGCGCCGAGAGGGTGGGCGCGGCAGCGAGGAGCGGCTCGCCGGGGCGGTCGTGGAGGGTGGGGCCGGTTCCCGGCCACTCGGTCCCCGGCGCCCGGAGCAGCGCGTGCTCCAGCATCAGGGTCCGGTCGCCCGCCGCCAGGGCGGCGGCGCCGGGGCCGCCGCCCTCGCCGACGACGGCCGCGACCAGCGGCGGCGGCAGCAGCGGCACGAGCCCGAGCAGGGCACCGACTGCGGCCAGCCGGGCGGCCGCCTCGGCGGCCGGGGCGTCCGCCTCCGGCGGGGCGTCGAGCAGGGCCACGGTCGGCAGCTCCAGGTGGCCGGCCAGACGCAGCAGCCGTGCCGCCTTGCGCCAGGCGACCGCCGAGGCGGGGCGGTCGCGCCGCTGGGCGACGACCGCAAGCGGCGACCCAGCCAGCCGGCCGAGCCCGCAGACGATCGCCGGGTCGTCGCCGGAGAGACGGTCGCCGCCCAGTTCCACCCAGTCGGTGACGATCAGGCGGAGCAGCGCGAGCGCGCCCGGCCGTTCCGGGTGGCGGACGAGCTCCGCCCGCTCCCAGGCAGGGAAGAGGGTCCGCCGCGCCGGCTCCGGGACGGAACGGGGGTGGCGGCGCTCCCGCGCCAGCGACCGGATGTCGCCGCGGTCGGCGAAGAGGGCGAGCAGCCTCGCCAGGGTGGCCGCCAGATCCGACCGCTCGACGATCCCGTCGAGGGCGCCGATCCCGAGGAGCGCCGCGTCGCGAGCAGCCTGGTTGCCGGCGAGACCGGCGCCCGGTTCGGGCGGTCCGGGTTGGCCGGACCCGAACTCGACGCCGGCGCCGGGCTCGGCGAGGGTGACGTCGGCCTGGGTCAGGAGGGCGCCCCAGACGGCGCCGGCCGTCGGGTGGGCGAGGACGCCGACAACGGGGATGCCGGCCCGGTGGAGGCGGGCGGCGGCGGCGGCCAGCTTCGGCGCCTGCCAGAGCGCCAGGGCGCCCCCGCGGGCGGCGACGCCGGCGGCGCAGAGGAGCACCAGCGGCAGGCGGCGGGCGGCGGCGAGGTCGAAGGCGAGGGCGATCTTCTCGCCGGCGACCGGCCCGATCTGGCCGCCGAGGAAGGCGTGGTCGAGCGCGACGACGACCGCCTCGGCGCCGCCGATGGCGCCGGCGCCGGTGACGACGGCCGCGCCGTCGATCCCCGCGCCGGGTGCGGCATCCGGGGCGCGGTCGGCCCAGACGAGGGGGTCGACCGAGACGAGGACGGCGTTGGTCTCCCGGAACGAGCCGGGGTCGAGCAACAACCGCAGCCGCTCCGGCGCCGGCAGGGGGAAGTGGCGGCCGCAGCCGGGGCAAACCCGCCAGGTCTCCCAGCGGGCGTCGCCGGCCAACCCGGCGCCGCAGGTGGGGCAGGCGAGGTCCAGCGCGAGGTCGATCTCCCGGTCGTCGTCGCCGGCGGGGGAGGGGTGGGGCAGGGCCATCGGCGGCTCCGTGGGGTTGCGGGGCGCGTCGGGTCGGATCGGGATGCTACGGAGCGGGGGCGGGTGCGTCAACGCCGACGGTGGGTCGGGCAGGCGGGAGGAGGAGGAGGGGGCAAGGAGCAGGGGAGCGGGGGCGGCTGGGAGTCCCGGTCCCGATGCCGCGCGCCGTTCGTCATCCCGGGCCCGAAGCCGAAGCATCACGCTCCGACACCTGCCGTCACTTTGCGACCGGCGACGCTTCGGCGGGAGACCCTTCGCATCGCCCAGGCGGATGATCGGTTCCGTCCGCCCGCCTGCCGCTCCCCCGCCGCCCAGCCACCCCGCCGCCTCGACTCCTCGGCGCCATCCCGGTACCCTGCCGCGGCTGGATGGACGGCGCGGGAGCGGGCAGGGGGAGGACGGGCGTGGCGGAGCGGAGCGAATGGACCGTCGGGCGGACGGAGGCGGCGGCCCGCGGCGGGATGGTCGCCGCCAAGACGCCGCAGGCGGCCGAGGCCGGGGCGGCGGTCCTGCGGGCCGGGGGGAACGCGGTCGACGCCGCGGTCGCGACCGCCTTCGCCGCCGGGGTTGCCGAGCCGTGGATGAACGGCATCGGCGGCGGCGGCTACCTGGTGGTCGCCGGGCCGGGGGTGGCGCCGGCGGTCGTCGCCTTCCCGATGGTCGCGCCGAGGGGTGCGACGGCCGGAATGTTTCCCCTCTCCGGCGGCGCCGCCGACGCCGGGCTCTTCGGCTGGCCGGGCGTCGTCGCCGACGCCAACCTGCACGGCCCCCGCTCGGTCGCGATCCCCGGCGTGGTCGCCGGGCTGGCGCTGGCGCTGGAGCGGTTCGGCACCCGGCCGCTGGCCGAGGCGATGGCGCCGGCGGTCCGGCTCGCCGCCGAGGGCGTGCCGGTCACCTGGCACACGACGCTAACGGTCGCCCGCGACCTGGCGACGCTGAAGCGCTATCCGGCCACGGCGGCGGTCTTCCTCGACGGCGCGGGCAACCCGCCCGTCTCGCCGGAGCAGGCGTCGCCGACCCGGCTGCGCCAGCCCGACCTGGCGCGGACGCTGGAGACGATCGCCGCCGAGGGGCCGCGCGCCTTCTACGAGGGGCCGTTGGCCGAGGCGATGGCGTCCCACCTGGCGGACGGGGGCGCCCCGGTGGTCGCCGCCGACTTCGCGGCCTACGAGGCGCACGTCGCCGAGCCGCTCGCGGTCCGCTACGCCGGGCACGAGGTCGTGACGATCGGCGGCGGCACGGGGGGGACGACGCTCGCCCAGAGCCTCCTGCTGATGGACGCCGTCGGCGTCGGCGCCCTCGGCCACAACACGCCGGAGGCGCTGCACCGGATGGCGCAGGCGTTCCGCCAGGCGTTCGCCGACCGCTTCGCCTGGCTGGCCGACCCGGCCCACGTCGAGGTGCCGCTCGTAACCCTGACCGACGCCGCCTACGCGGCGGAGCGGGTGGCGGAGTTCCCGGCCGACCGCCTGGGAACGGTCGCGGCGGGATCATCTAACCGGGTCGGCGTCGGCCACGGGCTCGGCCCCTCGATTCCTGGCTACGCGGCAGCGGCCGCGAGCGGGGGGCAGATGGCCGACGGCAGCACGACCCACCTGAGCGTGATCGACGGGGACGGCCTGGCCGTCTCCCTGACCCAGACGCTGCTCAGCGGATGGGGCAGCCGGGTCGTCGTGCCGGGGACCGGGGTGCTGCTCAACAACGGGATGATGTGGTTCGACCCCGAGCCGGGGCGGCCCAACTCGGTGGCCGGAGGCAAGACCCCGCTCTCGAACATGGCGCCCGCGCTGCTGCTGCGCGACGGCGCGGTCGTCGCCTCGATCGGCTCCAGCGGCGGCCGCCGGATCATGAACTGCCACGCCCAACTGGTGGCCAACCTGCTCGACCACGGGCTGGGCGCGGGTGAAGCGCTGGCGGCGCCCCGGATCGACGCCTCGACGCCGGAGCTGCTGGCGAGCGTCCGCCTGGCGGAGGCAACGCGGCAGGCACTGGCCGCGCTGGGCCACCGGGTGGCGCCCCGCGACGAGCGGCTGTTCACCGGCGACTTCGCCTCGCCCTGCGCGGTGGTCCGGGGCACCGACGGCTCCCTCACCGGCGCCGCCGACCCGTTCTACTTCCCGGCGAGCGCGGTCGGGGCGGGGTAGGGCCCCTGCTGGGACTGCGTCGATTCCGGAGGCAGGTCAGGGGAGATCGAGTGCGTCCCGTAGCCCGCGGTCGAATGCCGCCAGATCCTCGAGGGCGAGCCTTCCTAGCCGCCGTCCCAGGGCGGGGGCTTCGACGGTGGCGATCTTGGTTTGGGCCAGGGACGGTCGCAGCCCGGCCGCCCGCCAGTGGCGGATGACGTGATCGCCGGGATGCCGCAGTGCCTGCAGGTTGCCGGTGATCGAGACGATCATGACGTCCGGCGATTCGGCGTTGTACCCATCACTGGAGACGATCACCGCCGGTCGTCGCTTGATGCCCGAGCGGTCCGTGAAGCCGACCGGCATCAGGACCACGTCGCCCCTACGCTAGCTCGTCATAGACGGCGTCGGCCTCCGACTCCCAGTCCCGCGCGAACGACTCGTGCGACAGCCCGCTCCACTCGTCCGACGTGGCCGCCGGCCCTCCCCGGTTGCCGGCCAGCGCCGCCTGCAGCGCGGCAACGGCGTAGTCCCTTACGGACATGCCCCGTTCCACCGCGGCGGCCTCGATCCGCGTCCGCAGCTCGGGCTCGATCCGAGGCCGAGCGACGAACCGGCGCGGGAGGCGCTGGTTGCCGCCGCACGGCCGGTCTTCGAGGCCGATGTCGCCAAGGCGTGCCACCACGGCAGCGCCGACTTCACGGACCTGTTCCTGCGGGCGGTCAACCCGCTGGCGGTCGTGGTTTCGAGCGGGGACGACGAGCCTTACGCCCACCCGCGACCGGATACCCTCGGCGCGCTCGGCAAGCACGGGCGGGGTCCACGGCCGCTCCTGTTCAGCCCCGAGCTCGCCCGCTCCACCAGAGAGAGCATCAAGGCGCCGTTGGCGCTGCGGGGGGAGATCAACCGGCTGGCGCAGGAGCTTGCCGCCGCCGCGACGGCCGACGAGCGGGCCCGAGCCCAGGCGGCGCTCGACGCGGCGCTCACCGGCCTCGAGCGCAGCGTCGCCGTTTACGGCCTGATCAACCTGCGAACGGACGGGCGGCGGGTGGTGTTGGCGCAGAAATTGGAGCGGCTCCGCGGACGGTCACGGGAAGAGTGGGACGTCCACTGTCTGGAGCCCGACGCCGCCGGCACCCTGCGCTACGTCCCGGAGCAGTAGTCGCTCCCCTCGCCTCGACCCGGCGCCACTCCGGGAGGCGTCGCGCCGGCCTCCGCTCCGAACCCGGGGCGCGGTGCGATCGTCGCCCGAATCTTCGGTCCCACCTCCTGCTCGGCAGGCCGCAACTCGTACTGCTTCTGGAGATTCAGCTACCGATCCGGCCCCGTGCCGGACCACTGCCCGAGCCGCAGCGCGGCGTCGGCCGTGACCATCCGCCGGCCGTTGAGGACCTGGGTGATGCGGTTGGTCGGGACGTCCAGATCCCGCGCCAGGCCGGCGGCGCTCATCCCAAGGCCGGCAGGTTCGTCCACGAGGATCTCGCCAGGGTGGATGGGTGGGCGGGCCAGGGTCGTCCTCCGTCGATGGCCGGGTCCGTCCCGGCGAGCGGCTGGCGTGCCCGCCTCAATCGTCGGCCGAAACCGCAGCGGTCTCCGGCGCGGCCAGCACCTTGTCGACCCGGTGGCCGTCCATGTCGACCACCTCGAACCGCCAGCCGCCGGTCGCGGCCGCTTCGCCAGCGGCCGGGATGTGCCCCAACTGGGCCATGACGAAGCCGCCGAGGGTCTCGAACTCCCCCTCCTCTTCGCCGGGCAGCTCGGCGATGGCCAGCACCTCGCGCACCTCGTGGGCGGGCAGGGCGCCGTCCAGCAGCCAGGACCCGTCGGCCCGCCGCACCGCCCCCTCCGCGCCCTCCCCGGCCGGCGAGTCGAGGTCGCCGGCGATCGCCGCCAGCACGTCCTCCATCGTCAGCAGTCCCTCGACCCCGCCGTACTCGTCGACCACCATGGCGAGGTGGGCGCGGGTCCGCCGGAACTGCTCCAGCACCCGCAGCACCGGGGCGCTCTCGGGCACGAAGAGGGGGGGCTCCATCGCGCCGGTCAGGTCGAGCGGGGCGTCGTCCCGGCCGCGCCCCCAGAGCGAGCGCACCGTGACGACGCCGACGACCCGGTCCGGCGAGCCGTCGACCACCGGGAAGATGGCGAAGTGGGTGTCGGCGATGCGGGCCCGGTTCTCGGCGTCGGGGCTCTGGAGGTCAAGGGCGACCATCCGCCGGCGGGGGGTCATCAGTTCGCCGGCGTTGCGGTCGCCGAGGTCGAAGACGCCCTGGACCATGGCCCGCTCCGTCTCGGCGAAGACGCCGTGGCGGGTGCCTTCCTGGAGCAGGTGCTCGACCTCTTCCTCGGTGACCGGCGGCTCGTCGTTCTGGCGCCCGCCGACCAGGCGCAGCGCCAGGTTGGAGGAGATCGTGAGCAGCCAGACGACCGGCGCCGCGACGCGGGCCAGCAGCACCATCGGCCGCGCCACCCGGGTCGCGATCCCTTCGGGGTTCAGCAGCGCCAGCCGCTTCGGCACGATCTCGCCGATCACCAGCGAGAGGTAGGTGATCAGGCCGACCACCGCCACCGCCGCCAGCGCGTTGGCGTAGGGCGCGAGCGGGGCAAAGCGATGCAGGGCCTCGGCGAGCTGCGCCGTCAGCGTCGCGCCGCCGAAGGCGCCGGCCAGGATGCCGACCAGGGTGATGCCGATCTGGACGGTCGAGAGGAAGCGGTCCGGGGCCTCGGCCAGCGCCAGGGCCGCCTTCGCCCCGGCGTCGCCCGCCGCCGCCCGCGGCTGCAGGCGCGCCGCGCGGGAGGAGACGACGGACAGCTCCGAGGCCGCCAGGACGCCGTTGAAGAGGACGAGCAGCAGCACGACGACGAGTTCCATCGATCCTCCCGATCCGGCGCGCCGGATCCGTGGGGGAGGATACCCGACGCCCCGAACCGGCTCGCGGCGATGGCGGACGCCTCCCTCCGGCCGCCCCGAGCAACGCCGACCCGACCCAACCGCCCCCGCGGGGCGTCCTCCGTCGCCACCGCCACGGCCGCCCCTGGCCGGGGCAAGCCGCGTGCGAGGGGCACCGCATGCATCGGGGGCGGCTCGCCCCGACAGCGATACGGCGCCCGCTTGGGGGCCGGTCGCTGCTTGCGCCTCTGCGGCGGCGCGAACTGCGGCGGTCGAGGAGCCGGCACGGGGCCGTCCGCCACACCCTCCGGAGCCGACCCGGTACACCGGCCGCCCACGGGAGATCCGCCCACGTGACCGCATCCCTCTGGTTCGTCCTCGCCGGGTTGCTCTTCGTCGTCATGGCGTTGGGCGGCTCGGTGTTGAAACGGCTGCCCCTCTCCACCTCGATGCTCTACCTCGTCTTCGGCGTCGGGCTCGGGTCGTCCGGGTTGGGGCTGCTCCGGTTCGACCTGGTCGAGGGCGCCCCGCTGCTGGAGGTCTTCACCGAGATCGCCGTCCTCGTCTCCCTCTTCACGGCCGGGCTGAAGCTGCGGGTGGATTGGCGGGAGCGGGACTGGCACCTGCCGCTGCGCCTGGCGACGGTCTCGATGGTCGTCACCATCGCCCTCGTCGCGGCGGTCGGCGTGCTCGGGTTGGGGCTGCCGCTGGGGGCGGCCATCCTGCTCGGCGCCATCCTCGCCCCGACCGACCCGGTGCTCGCCTCCGACGTCCAGGTCGAGCGGCCGGGCGACCGCGACACCGTCCGCTTCGGGCTGACCGGCGAGGCCGGGATGAACGACGGCGCCGCCTTCCCCTTCGTCATGCTCGGCCTCGGCCTGCTCGGCCTCCACGACCTCGGGCCGTCCGGGCTCCGCTGGGTCGGCGTGGACCTGCTGTGGGCGACCGTTTCCGGGCTGGCCGTCGGCGCCGTGCTGGGCACCCTCGTCGGCCGCCTGACCATCCGCCTCCGGCGCGACCACGGGGAAGCGGTCGGGCTGGACGAGTTCCTCGTCCTCGGGCTGGTCGCCCTCTCCTACGGCCTGGCGCTGCTGCTCCACGGCTACGGCTTCCTGGCCGTCTTCGCCGCCGGCCTCGCCCTGCGCCGGATCGAGCGGCTCCACACTGGGCCGGAACTCCACCCGGTCGAGGAGGGGGAGCCGATTGCCCCCGCCGACGACTTGGCGACCCACCCCGAGACCGCGCCGGCCTACCTGGCGTCGTCGCTGCTGGGCTTCAACGAGAAGCTGGAGCGGATCGGCGAGGTGGCGCTGGTGGTGGTCATCGGCAGCCTGCTCAACCTCGCGGAGTTCCCACTGGCGGTGGTCTGGTTCGTGCCCCTGCTCGTGCTGGCGATCCGGCCCTTGGCGGTGCTGGTCGGGGTGGGGCGGCTGCCGGTCGAGCCGTCCCAGCGCCGCCTGATCGCCTGGTTCGGGATCCGCGGCATCGGCTCGCTCTACTACCTGACCTACGCCATCGAGCACGGGGTGGCGGAGCCGCTGGCCGGCCAACTCGCCGCCATCACCCTGGCCGTCATCGCCAGCTCGGTCGTCGTCCACGGCATCTCGGTCACCCCGCTGATGGAGCGCTACGGCCGCCGCACCGAGCGGATGCCACAACCCGAGGCGGGCCAGGTTTCGAGCGTTGCCGACGGCTAGGGCGGACAGTCGGACGCGGTGGCGGCACCGATGTTCCCCGCCGTTTACCCGGATTCTGCCTCGGTCGCCCACTTGTGGCCCCGCCGCGCCGCCACCGCGTCGGCAAGCTCGGGGAAGGCGGGGTCGATCTCGTAGGCGTAGCCGTCCCAGAAGCCGTCGCGGGCGGGTACGAAGCGGCGGGGCGCTGCCATCTCCCCGCCCAGCGCGGCGGTCTTCAGGCGGCGCTGCACCTCCCGCCGCACCTGCTCGGCACCGCGGGAGCGCACCTCCGAAGCAGGGATCGGGGGCAGCACCCGCAGGCTGATCCGCTCGCCCCGCCGCAGACGGGGGGTGTAGGGGTGCTCCCAGACGCGGTGGCTGCCGGAGAGGGCGACCGGCAGGATCGGGCGGTCGAGGGCGGCGGCGAGGGCAAAGGCACCCCGGAGGAGGTCGGTCTCGATCCCGAGGATGCTGCCTTGGGGGAAGACGACGAGGCTCTCGCCCGACGCAATGACCTCCGGCGCGGCTTGGACCATCCGTCGGTAGGCGCGGGTGCCCTCCTCCGGCCGGACGGCGATCTGCTCCGTGCCGCGCAGGAAGGCGCCGAGCACCGGCCACCCGGCGAGTTCGTCGCGGACCACGAACCGGAGCCGCAGCGGGAGCCGGAGCAGGGCCAGCACGTCCGCGAACCCCTCGTGCAGCGGCACGACCACGTAGGCTTCGCCCGGGTCGACGAGGTCCAGCCCGTCCAGATCGATCCGCAGCCGGAGCGCCCGCGCAATGCCCCGCGCCCACAACCGCAGCATCCAGGCGGCCGGACGACGCCCACCGAACCACCAGAGCATCCGGACCGGGACCGGTGCCAGGACCAACCAGATCACCGCGTCGACGACGCTCCGCAGGTACTCGCCGAGGCTCGCGACCCCGATGCGGCCGCCCGCCAGGGTGTAGCGGATCGGCGGTTCGGCGTGGGGGGCCGTGTCGACGGCCGGTGTGGTCACGCCCTGCCCCGATGTAATCCCGGCGGTGTCGCCGGGGGCGGTCCCCCGCGGCGGTGCCGCCGCCCGGTCGCTCGGCCCGTCCGGCGTCGGGTTCGCCGCCGATGCCCGTGGCGTCACGCGCCGCCCGACTCCCGCCGGCGCAACGCCGCTCTGGCTTCCGGGACGACGTGCGGCACGGCGGCGAAGCTGGCGCCCGCGGCGAGCAGGCACCAGGAGCAGAAGGCCCGGTGCTTGCTCCACTGGTCCCACGTCAGCTTGCCGGCGAAGAGGGCGTCCGCCGCCACCTTGGCGACGAGGGCGAGCGGGATCCAGGGGTGGGTTTCGGCGCGGCGAGCACCGCCCATCGCGGCCAGGGCGGCGGTCGCGGCGTAGCTGCCGAGGCCGAGGATCGCGTCGGGGGTCGCGAGGATCGCGTAGGCCTCGCCGGCGGCGTCGATCTCGTCGGCGTTAAGGCCGGGAACGGGGGGCTCCGGCAGGTGGGGGATGAGACCCGTCTGGTAGAGCGAGATCGGCATCATCGCGCCCGCCGCGACCAGCGCAAGGCCGACAACCTTGCGGCGGCGATCGAGGAATCCGCCGGATCCCTTCCGCAGTTCCCGGCTCAAGACCTCCGGCTCCATGCTTGGCTCCTTGCGTCCTTGCTGTCGTCGCTCCGTGCCTGTACCCCGAGGGCTGGACGACCCGGACGACGTGCCCGGCAGCGTCCCTCCCAACCCGTCCGCCCCGCTCGAACACCTCCCCGGTGAGACGGGCCGGGCGCGTCGTGCGCGCTACCGTTCTTCCGCGAGGATCCGGTCGGCGACCTCGCGCAGGTCGGCCCCGATCACGTCCGGGCTTGGCGCCAGCGGGTCGAGCACCTTGCCGGGCCGCGCCACGAACGCCGCCGCGCACCCGGCACGAAGGGCGCCGGCCACGTCCCACGCATGGGCGGCCACCAGCCGAATGTCGCTTGTGGCGACGCCCAAGCACTCGGCGGCCATCCGGTACGGCTGGGGCGCGGGCTTCAGGCGACGGACGGCGTCGGCGGACAGGGCCTGCTCGAACAGGTCGCGCAGCCCCGCGTTGACGAGCTGCGCTTCGCCCACCTCCGCCGTCGAGTTGGTCAGCGTCGCGAGCCGCAGCCCGGCCCCGCGCAGGCGCTCCAGGCTCTGCCGCACCTCGGGGTGGGGCGGCAGCCGCCGCATCCCGTCGCGGATCGCCCGGCGGTCCTCTTCCGCGATCGGGACGCCGCGCCGGGCGGCGACCATCTCGAGGGCAGCCATGCCGATGTCGCCGAAGTCCGCGTAGGCGTCGGTGACCGTGGCCACGAGGGCCGACTGCAGCAGCTGGCCGAACCACTCCTGGCGCGCGCTGGCAGTCCCGAACAGGTCGCCGAAGAGGGGGTCGAGCGCCCCCAGATCGAGCAGCGTCTCGTTGACGTCGAAGACGATCACACGCGCCATGGGTATCTTCCTTCCGATCCCACACGTTGGTCTCAGGACGCGGAACCCGTGCCAAGGTTGATGTCCGGATTCTAAATTCCGGATTCCGAATCGGGTATCGTGCCGGGTCCGCGCAGCGCCGGCGCCCACGAGCGGCCGGCAAGCGCGGGCTGGGCAGCGGCGGGAGGACCAGGGTCATGGGCGTCCGGGACGACATTGCGGCGTACAACTACGCGACCTTCGAGGGGACCGACGACTTTCTTGCCTTCCGCGGGGCGCTGCCGGTCGGGTCGGCGGCGCCGGACGTGGCCGCCACCGTGGCCGACACCGGCGAGCCGGTCCGTCTGAGCGACTACTGGCGCGACCGTGACCTGCTGGTCGAGTTCGGGTCCCTGACCTGACCCTACTGCGCGCTGGCGTCGCCGGCGCTCGATGCCCTGGCCCGGGCCCACGCCGGGGAGGGGCTCGCGTCCGTGTTCCTCTACACCCGCGAGGCCCACCCGGGCGAGCACTTCCCGGCCCACCGCACCTTCGCGCAGAAGCTGGCCCACGCCCGCGCGTTCCGGGAACGATTCGCGGTCGAGCGCCCGATCCTCGTCGACGACCTGGCGGGCACCGGACACCAGCTGTACGGGTTGCTGCCGAACATGACCTACCTGATCGGCCGCGGCGGCCGGGTCCTCTTCCGGGCCGACTGGACCGATGGGGCCACCGTCGAGGCGGCGCTGGCGTACCTGCGTGGGGCGCGGGATCGACGACGGGACGGGCTGCGACTGAAGCCCTTCTACGCCGAGTTCGCCGGCTACCGCTGGAGCGACCAGGCGGCGTTCGACGCCGGGTTAGAGCTGGCCGGCCCCCAGGCCGTCGCCGACTTCGCCTGGGCGATGGAAGGCTGGACCCGGCGGGGGCAGGTGCCCGGCCGGATCGCGGTCGACGAGGGGTAGGGACGAGCCGGCGACCGGTGGAACCGTGCCCAGCACCGATCGTCGTTCTCCTATCCGCTATCCCTCGGCCCGGGCCTCCAGGGCGTCGCGGTCGAGCAGCCGGATGCGCCGCGGCTCGACCGCGACCAACCCCTCGCCACGGAACCGGCCGAGGACCTGGCTGACCGTCTCCCGGTAGGTGCCCAGGCGCTCGGCCAGCTCCTGGTGACTGTAGCCGGCAACGGTGCCGTAGGCGTCCGCCTCGCGCAGCAACAGGGAGGCGAGGCGCGCCGGGAGGCCTCGGAAGGCGAGCGCCTCCAGTTCCTCCTCCCGCCGCTGGAGCCGGCCGCCGATCTCCGCCAGGAGCCGCAACCCGACCTCCGGGTTGGGGCGGATCAGCCCTTGCAGGTCCGAACGGCTCAGGACGCAGATCAGGCTCTCCTCGGCAGCCTCCGCGAAGCAGCCGTACATCGCCTGCCCGAGCAACCCCATCTCGCCGAAGATCGTGTGCGCGCCGAGGGTGGCGACCACGAGCTTGCGGCCGTCCGGGGCGACCCGGTAGAGGTCCACCCGCCCCCGCTTCAGGATGAAGACGACCTCCCCCGGCTCGTCCGGGGCGTAGAAGACCCGGCCGCGTTCGCAACTGACCATCGTCGTGCTCTCGGCCAGCCATTGGCGTTCTGCCCCGGAGAGGGGCGCGAAGACCTCCGTCTCGAGCAGGTACCCGATCTTGGCCGCGACTTCGCCCGATTCCGCACCGGACGCCGCCTCTCCGGTGCGCCCCGGTCGCCTGCCGGAGCGCCGGGTCAGGTCGGCCAGCTTGCGCTGGAGCGCGGCAGGAGCCGGCATCAGTCCGTCCCCCCCGTCGGTCCCGCGGTCCCGAGCCGGGCGAGCAACCAGGACTCGTCCGGGTTGCCGAGGCTGATCACCCGCCCGTCGAGCAGGTAGGTCGGCACGGCGAAGACCGCCGCCGGGAGGACGGCGTCCGGCTCGTCCAGGTCGACCAGGCGGACTTCGAGGTCCGGCCGACCGAGCGTTCGGATCGTGCTGGCAAGGTTGCGCGCCGTCTCGGAGGCGATGCACCCCGGGGCGACGTAGATCTCGAGGACGGACCGCGGCTTCATCGAACAGGCACTCCTTGGTCTCCTCGACCTTAGCACCCCTCTGGAGGCGACGGTGTAAGCGGCCTTACCGCCATCAGCCCATGGCCGACCTACCCTCGAAGCAGGCGTCTGGATCGAGGGCGTCGGTTCGCCACAAGCGCGACACGCAACGGGGGACACCATGCGCGAGACACTGCTCCTCGACCGCGGGATCGACCGCCGGAAGCTGCTGCTCGGGATCGGCGCGGGCGCCGGTCTCGCCGTGGCTCGGCAGGGCCAGCCAACCCTGGCCCGGCAAGCCACCCCACGGACCGAGGAGGCCGAGGCCATCGTCGGCGATGTCGTCGACTTCACCCTCGCCCCGGAGGGCCGCTGGCCGGGGCCGTTCTCGTCGGTCACGCTGCGCCTGCACCCAGGCGTCTTCGACGGCGGCGACGTCTGGTTCATCCGGACCGACGCCTCGGACCCCGGGTTCGCGGAGCAGGAAGGGCTCGTCTACGTTCCGCTCCTGCGGAACGCCCTGGAGGCGGAAGGGAGCTTCGCCGCCCTCTACCGCGTTGCCGACGGGGTCGACGGCCAGCGCCCGGTGCTGAGCGCGACGCCGGCCCAGGAGGGCTATTCACCCGCCTTCCGCCTCCACGACGTCGCCTTCGCCGGCGAACCCGAGCTGCTCGACTCCGTCGCCGCGATCGAGGAGGCCGCCGCGGCCGGCCGCGTCACCGTCACGCCACTGGACATCGTCGTCAACCACCCGCTGGTGATCTGGCCCGGCGGCGGGCTGGCGATCGACCCGGACCTGGAGATGCCGCTCGGCGCCGGACCCCTCGTCGAAGAACCCGACCTCGCGGCGGGAACCGTCACCTTCAAGCTGCACCAATGCTACCCCGGCAGCCGCTACATCGCGACCGACACCTCGGCCGCCCCGATGGCGCCGATGATGGGGGTGGTCGGCTCCGCCCCGACCCAGGCGCTGATCGAGGCCAACGCAACCGCCCCGATCTACGTTTTCGGCAACGGGCTGGCCGGCCCCGGCCCGATGGGGTTCCAGCCCTCGATCTTCAACTCGAAGGCGGGCGACGTGATTTGGAGCCCCTTCTGGGAGCACTTCACCGCCACCTGGACCGACCCTGCAAAGGCACGGTTGCTGACCTCGGAGGCGGAGCTGATGGCCGCCGTCGAGGCCGGCGAACTGGAGCTGTTCAACGGCACGCCCGACACTCACCCGGACGGGTTCGTCGTCAACTGCCCGGCGCCGGTCCTTGCTCCCAACGGCTACGACCCGGCGCGGTTCGCCGCGGGGACGCCGACCGCGTAGCGCGGCGCCGACCGGGGTTGCCCACGCACCCCCGGTCGGCCATCCTGCCCGCATCGGCGCGTGGCGGGCGGACGACACCGGGGGACCGGATAGCCGATGGAGGTTTCGACGATGGTCTTGCCACGGATGCGTCCGCTCTGCCGGCGGCGGCTCCTCGCGGCCGCGGTCGCGGCCGGCGTCCCGGCGTTGGGCCCCGGCCGGGGCGGTCTCGCCCAAGACGCAGGGGACGATGATCTCCATGTTTCGACCGCCGGTTGGCGGACCGATTTCGACACCCACGCCGTCCCCCTCTCGGAGTTCCGCTCTGGCGGTCCGCCGCGGGACGGCATCCCCCCGATCGACGAGCCGCGCAGCGTCTCCCAGGCCGAGGCGGACGGGTGGCTAGCACCCGAGGAGCCGGTGATCGCGGTCGCGCTCGAGCAGGGGGACGGAAAGGTCCTCGCGCGCGCCTACCCGCTCCAGATCATGCTCTGGCACGAGATCGCCAACGACACGCTCGGCGAGACGCCGGTGGCGGTCACCTTCTGCCCGCTCTGCTACACCGCGGTCGTCTACGACCGGCGGCTGGAGCCAGGCGGCCTCGTCCTCGACTTCGGCACCACCGGCAACCTCCGCCACAGCGACCTGGTCATGTGGGACCGACAGACGGAGTCGTGGTGGCAGCAGTTCAGCGGCGACGCCCTCGTCGGCGAGCTGACCGGTGCCCACCTCACCTTCCTCCCAGCCCAGGTGGTGAGCTGGGAGGTGTTCAAGGCGGCCTACCCGGATGCCGATGTCCTCTCCCGCGAGACCGGGTTCGACCGTCCCTACGGCACGAACCCCTACCCCGGCTACGACGACGTCGAGAATCAGCCGTTCCTCTTCGACGGGGAGACCGACGGACGCCTCCCCGCGATGGAGCGCGTCGTTGGCGTGGTCCACGACGGGGTCGGCGTCGCCTACCCCTTCCCCGCCCTGGAAGAGGCCCGCGCGGTCGAGGACCGGGTCGGCGAGGCAGCCATCGTCGTCGTCTGGGCGCCGGGGACCACCTCGGCGACCGACACCCGGGAGGTCGTCGAGGGGCGCGACTTCGGGCAGGCCGGGGTCTTCTCCCGCGACCTCGGCGGCCGGATGCTCTCCTTCACGCCGGGTCCCGGCGACGGCTTCACCGACGCCGAAACCGGCTCGACCTGGGACGTGTCGGGCGCGGCGACCGGCGGCGCGCTGGCGGGGCAGCGCCTCGCCCCCGTCCCCCACACGGTCGTCTTCTGGTTCGCCTGGGCGGCGTTCCAGCCGGAGGGACGGTTGTGGCAACCGCCAGGCTGATCCGAGAACCGACCCCGCCCGCTCTCGCCCACCGGGCGTCCGGTACCCCCCGCTCCGCGCTCGGGGGGCAGCGGGAGGAGGGGGGTACGCGGCCGGGGTGCCCTCCTACGTATCGCCGGCGTCCTCGAGGTCAAGCGACGTCGTGATGTCGACGCAGCCGCGGATCGTCCGGTAGACCGGGCAACCGTCGGCATGGAAGCCGTGGACGCGCTCGGCGGCCGGGCGCTGCTCGGGCCGCAGGCGCAACCGGTAGCGGACGTGGATCCGGCGGACCACCAGGACGTTGCCGTCCTTCTCGATCTCTCCGGTCGCCTCCGACGACAGAAAACCTTCGCCCGCGGGAATCTGACGCGCTTCCAGCGCGCCCCCAAAGGTCCCGGTCAGTCAGCCGGCGGCCGCCGCGACGAGGTAGTCGAGCGTCGTGTCGTGCGGCTCGTGGCCGTCTGGGGCAACGCCATAGTGCTCGGCGACGGCAGAGTGGACGCCGAAGAGCACCGGCTCCGGCTTGACCGGCAGGAAGGCGCGGCGGAGCGGGCCCCGCACCCGCTCGATCTTCACCTCGGATCGGTAGACGACCGGGTCGGTCACGATTCCCTCCGTGCGTTCGAGCTCGACCCCCGCGGGGCCGGCCGCGTCGGTCGGCGACCCCGGCACGGCACCCAGCCGAGGTCGTGGCGATGATGCGGGAGTCGCCCCTGGCACGCAAGCGGGGCGGGCGTATCATCGTCGCGGCGGTGGGGCCGTGGCGCCTGGGACCACGCCCCCGCATCTCGGCAGGAACATCCGCCGCGGGCGGCATGTAAGCTGGATTACGACCGTGCCACGGCCGGAGGCGTACGATCGGGGACGTCGGGGGCTCGTCCCGGCTTCGGCGGCCCGACGCATCCTGGAGGTTGAGACGGCATGATTCCGATCCCGATCCGACGTCTCGCGCTGCTGACCGCGATCGCTCCCGCGCTGGCGGCGCCGCTCCTGGGAACGGCAACCGCCACCGGTCAGGAGTCCCCGGCTGCCTGCACCAGCGCCGCCTGGTTGGAACCGGCAGCCGCAACCGCCCCCGCCGATCCGACACGGGCGGAGGCTGCCGAGCCCGCGCCCGCCTGGCTGACCGCCGACCTGACCGACGCCTGCTCCGGCGAGTCCTTCGCGCTGGCAGACTTTGCCGGCAAGACCGTCTACGTCGAGGCGATGGCGACCTGGTGCCCGCCCTGCCGCGATCAGCTCTCTCGGGTCAAGGAGGCCGCCGCCCAGATTCCCGAGGAGGAGCGCAAGGAGATCGTCTTGGTGGCGCTCAGCAGCGAGGTCGACCTGCCGCGGGAGGACCTGGCCGCGTACGCCGTCGATAACGACTTCCCGTTCATCTTCGCCGTCATGCCGGCCAAGATGCTGCAAGCGATGGCCGAGGACCTCGGCCAGGAGATCGCCGTGCCGCCGGCGACGCCGCACCTGATCGTGGCGCCGGACGGCACGATCGGGGAGTTGCGCACGGGGAGCTCGTCGCCCGAGGAGATCCTCGCCCTCTTCGCCGAGGCGCAGAACGCCGACGCCTCGTGAGCGCGTACCTCGGCGCGTTCCTCCTCGGCAACGCGGCGATCCTCGGCAACGTCTGCCTGCTCCCGCTCTACCCGGGCCTGATCGCCTTTCTGGCCGCGAACACGCAGAACGGGCGCGGCCGCCAAGGCGGCGCGCTCCTCGGCGCCGCCGTCCTGGCCGGCGTACTTGTGACGATGATCGCCCTCGGGTTCGTCCTGTTCGCCCTCGGCCAGTCGTTCAGCCGGATCCTGCCCTGGCTGTTGCCGGCGATCTACGGGATCGCGATCGCCCTCGGCATCACCATGATCCTCGGGAGGAACCCGTTCGCGCGGCTGGCGACCGGGCGGGCGCCGGTGCTCGCGAACCCCTACGCGGCGGCGTTCCTCTACGGCGGGCTGCTCGCCCCGATGACCCTGCCCTGCACCGGGCCCGTCATCGTCGGCGCCTTCGCGATCGGGGTCGGCAGCGCGGCGGCGCTGGGCGAGAGCCTGCTCTATTTTCTCGCCTTCGGGCTCGGCTTCGGCTGGCCGCTGGTGGCGCTGCCGCTGATCGCGGCGCCGCTGCAGCGCGCCCTCACCCGATGGCTGGCCGGGAACTCGCAGGCGCTCGGCCGGTTGGCGGGCGTGCTCATGCTGGCCATCGCTGCCTTCGGCCTGTGGGTCGACGTCCTGCCGAACCTTCGCGGCTAGGGCTGTTCCCGCCGCGCTGGCCGGTGCGACCACGGCCGTCGGGGCTCGACGGGTCCCGTCCGAACGCTCGCGGCGGCCGGCGGCCGGCCCTCTCTGGCGGCCCGACAGATCGCCAGTCCCTCCGGCGTCTCCAAGGTACAACCGGAGAACGGGGCGCCGCCGGCCGGCTCCGGCTGTAGCGTCAGGTGGGCGATGCCGAACCGCCGCCGCAGCACCCCGCCGAGGTCGGCCAGGATGTCCGGCCAGGGCCGCCGCTCGTCGACCTCGACGTGGGCACCGAGGGCGACGACGCCGGAGGTGACCGTCCAGACGTGCAGGTCGTGGACGCCGGCGACGCCGGCGACGCCGGCCATCGCCGCCCGCACCGCCGCCGGGTCGATCCCTGGCGGTGTTGCCTCCAGCAGCACCTCGGCCGAATCGCGCAGGAGCCGCCAAGCGCCGCGCAGGACGAGGAGGCCGATCAGGCCCGACAGGAGGGGGTCGGCGAGCCGCCAGCCGGTGGTCAGCATGACGAGCGCGGCGACGATCGCGGCGGCTGAGCCGAGCAGGTCGCCGAGGACGTGGAGGAAGGCGCCGCGGGTGTTCAGGTCCGCCGCGGGGTCGTGACCACCGCCGCGCATCAGGATCCAGGCGCCGACCGCGTTGGCGGCCAGCCCGGCGACGGCGACGGCCAGCATCGGCCCGCTGTCGACCGGCGGCGGATCGCCGATCCGGCGGGCGACCTCCCAGAAGAGGGCGAGCGAGAGGACGACCAGGGCGGCGGCGTTCAGCAGCGCCGCCAGCGTCTCGGCCCGAGCGAAGCCGAAGGAGCGCCGCGGCGTCGCCGGCCGCCGCGCCAGCCAGACCGCCACGAGCGCCAGGCCGAGTGCGGCGGCGTCGGTCGCCATGTGGCCGGCGTCGGCGAGCAGCGCCAGCGACCCGGTCAGGAGGCCGCCGACCGCCTCGACCACGACGAAGCCGGAGGTGATCGCCAGGGCGATCGCCAGGGGTCGCGGATCGGTCCGCCCGCGGAGGCCGGGATTCGGGGCGTGCCGATGTCCGCCGTTTCCCGCGCTGCCGTCGTGGTCGTGCCCCACCGGCGTCGGCCCCCCTGGTGGATCCGGCGGTCGCCGCCCGGCGCGGTGCGGCAGCGGCCGGGACGGGGTGGAGCGGGCCCGCGATCGCGCACTCACCCCACGTCACCCACAAGGGGATCAGCGAACCGGCAGCCACCGAAGACGATGGGGCTGTTGTTCGAGGGTGGCGGCGGAACGGCGCCCTCGCGCGGATGGGGGTTGGCGGCCGATCCGCCGCCCCGGTCTCGCCGGCCCGCCCGAGTGACCGACATCACCGCCGGGTGATCCCTACCAGGCCTTCCAGAAGGGGCAGGCTCGAGCCGGCGCCAAGCAACGGGGGCGATGCCCGCCGACAACGAACGAACCCGGCCTCGCGGCCGGGTTCGTGTCGATCGGATCGGGGAACGCAGCGCGCCCCAGTCCGTTCGCTAGCTGACGAAGGCGACGTTGTTGTCGCCGCCGGAGGCGTCGGCGATGGCGGTGCCGCCGTTGGCGGCGATGCCCAGGTTGGTCGAGTTGGCGACATCGCCGCCGTCGACCGCGACCGAGCCGCCCTCACCGGGGTAGCACTTGCCGTACTTGTCGCAGACCAGCGCGCCACCCGTGTCGCCGACGCCGATCACGTTGCCGGCGTTGCCGCCAGAGTTGACGTCGCCGACGGAGACCGCGCCGCCGTTGGCCGAGGCGACCGCGCCGCCGCCGTTGCCCGCGCTCGCGACTTCCTGCCCGAAGAGCAGATTCATGGCGTACTCCCTCCCCAAAAACCCTGGCCGCCTCCCCTACGAGGCTGCCGCCAATCATAGCATGTCCTGCGTCCGTGCATAGCCCCTCAGTGTCGAGAAAAGTCCTGTCGCTGCGCGACGAGGCCAACGGGGCCGGTGGCCCCTGCCCCCGGAGGACGGTTCGGGGCTGCGATCGAAGCAGGGCGGCACCCACCGGGGGTGGTGCAAGCCGAACCCGTCGGGACGCGGCAGCACCAGGACTTGGTCGTCGCCACACAGCCCGCGTCGGTCCAGCCCGGGGCAAGCCCCGGGCCGAGGGAACCTCCGTCGGAGGCGGACCCCATGCGGCAGCAGAGGCACCCGTTCGGCGCCGCGATGCAGGCGACGAGGGGCCGGTCGCGCGGGAGTCCCCCGGCTCGCCGGTCCCACCGGCTGGCTCGCCCGCCCTGCCGGAGCACACCGCCTCCTCGCCCCCCGAGGTACCGTGCTCGAGGTGCGGGTGGAGGCAGCGGGCGTCGGTGCCGACGTCGGGGATGCAGGAGGTGTGGTCGGCGCCGCAGGCCTCCCTCTCCTGCTCGAATCGCCCCCCGCACTTGCCCGGGGCGCCACGGAACGGATCGGATCGCGTGCATGCACCGGGCTCGAGGGTATCGGCGCATCACGAGGACGGGAGGAAGCGGGTGCGTGCCGCCGGCCGATGCGGCCGCGGCAAAGCGTGGCCGAGGTGCCGCGAGTCGCGGGTTGGGCAGGGTTGGACGGGGCAGCAGGGCGGGGAGCCTCGGCCCTCAGCCGAGGGGGTGCGGCGGCGGCGGCATCGGCGGCAGGGTGACCCGCGCTTGCCCCCGCGGGCACGGCCTGACGGTCGCCGG
>CADCWF010000159.1 GCA_902806345.1 uncultured Thermomicrobiales bacterium | reverse complement strand
CCGCTGAAAGCATCTAAGCGGGAATCGCACCCCGAGACGAGCGCCCCCGCTGCGAGAAGCAGGTAAGGCCCCCGGCAGACGACCGGGTCGATAGGCGGGGGGTGGACGGCGGGCGACCGACCGGAGCCGACCCGTCCTAATGGCCGAGGGCGGGCATGTTGCAAACGATCGCTCGGTCTCCCATCCGGGGCGGCCCGCGCCGAACGGCGCCGGCCCTCCGAAATCGGAGCTTCCAGGGTGGACACGGTTGGTGTGGGCTCGGCACGCGGACGAGCGCGCCACCGCTGAGGTGATTCCACGGTCGCGATGAGAGCGTGGCGATCGTCCCGTAGAGGTTTACGTCGTTGGTTTGTCGATGCAGAGGGTCGGGGGTGCCCGTGGCCGAGAGCGCGCCGGCCCCACCCGGTCCCATCCCGAACCCGGTCGTGACCCGGCGCAGCGCCGGAGAGTACTGTGGGGGCGACCCCACGGGAGGCGAGGCCGCCGCGGGCACCCCCGACCCCCTGCACCCCGACGAGCCGTACCGCACGTTCCTCGGGCATCGTGGTAGACTCCCGTCCGTGCCGCGGGGTGGAGCAGCGGCAGCTCGTTGGGCTCATAACCCAAAGGTCGCGGGTTCGAATCCCGCCCCCGCTACCATCATGAAACGGCCCCCTCCCAAGGTTTGGGAGGGGGCCGTTTTTCGTCCCCGGCCGCCGTCGGTCCGACTACGCTTGCGCCGTCCGGCGGCCCGTCACCAGGATTGCCTCGCTCTCTAGTCTGATGACCCCGTCCGTCCTCCGCTCCTCAAGCGCCGCAACAACCGTGCGGCGGATTTTCTGGACCCGCGCTGCGTCGAGCCTTTCGAGCTGGTCGGCAAACCGGCGCTCCGATACGAGCCGACTCCATTCGTGGTCCGGGCTATCGATCTCGTGGGCGCTGGTGAACCGCTCGGCTGCGACCTCGACGAAGCCCGCACCCGCCACCAGCGACTCGATCAGGTCAGGTTCACCGAGCGAGGTGGGCGAGGGGCCGAGGGGGGCGTCCGGCGGCGGCAGGGCCGCCATCAGCGCTCGTTGGGCCACAAAGTGGCCGACCCTGTCCGGCGTGCTCCAGACGGCGATGCCGAGTCGTCCGCCGGGCCTCAGGACGCGCTGCATCTCTTGGAGGGCAAGCAGGGGGTCCGGCACGAACATGAGGCCGAACTGGCAGAAGGCGACATCGAACGAGGCGTCGCCCGGCGTCAGCGCTTCCGCCGGCATCGCCTGGAAGGTCACTCCGGTGACGCCCGCTTCTCGGGCGGCGCCGACGACGAACAATTGCCACTCTGACGAAAGGTCGGTCGCGAGGACACTTCCCCCGTCCCCCATTGCCGCCGCCGCCTCGATCGCGACGACCCCGGGGCCGGTGGCGATGTCGATGACGCGCTCGCCCGCGGTCGGCGCCACCAGGCGGACGAGGCGGCGGGCGAAGGGCCGGTTCTTCGGCACGGCGTAGGAGGCGTAGGAGGCGGCACGGTCGGCCCACTCGGCGGCGATCCGGCTGCGGTCGGGGGCGGTTTCGGCCATCCGATCTACTCCAGATTGGTGTGGCGAGCCCGGATCTCGTCGAGGGTCTGCCCGGTCCGTTCGCGGAGCCGGATCGCGACCGCGTCGAAGAAGACCAACTCCAGCCACTCGAAAAGGGTGCCCATGGGCAGCACGCTGGGCGAACCCGTCTGGTCGTCGGCCATCGTCTGGGCCGGCAAGTGGATGACCTCGTCGGCCCGCCGTGACGTCTCGCCGTCCGGCTGGGCGGTGACCACCACGGTCCGTGCCCCCGCCACCTTGCCCAGTACCAGCATCGTGTCGGCGGTGGCGAGTTTGCCCGGGCCGCAGACGACCAGCAGGAGGTCACCCGGGCCGATCGGCTTGGCCGTCACGTCGCCGCCGACGTGGACATCGAGGCCGAGGTGCATCAGCCGCATCGCGAACGCCCGAAGCATCAGCATCTCGCGGCCGTTCGCCGAGCAGGCGACGCGGCCGGCGGCGAGGATCTCGTCGGCCAGGACGTCGAGCGCCGCGTCGTCGATCCTGCCGGCGGCCTGCCGCAGCTCCTCAAGCGCCGGCACCGCCCAAGTCGACCCATCGCCCTCCGAGTCTGCCTCTGCCATCGTTCCCCCTTCCGTCGACGAGGATCAGACGAGACCGACCGCCGCCGCCTTGGCTCGTAGGAACGCGACGCCCTCACGTACCAGTTCATCCGAGGTGTAGCTCGGCGTCCGCCACATGCAAGTCGCGCCGGCGAGGTCCGGGTTGATCGCGGCGAATGATTCGAGCACCAACGGCCCCCGGTAGTTGATCCGGGCAAGGCCCGCGAAGACGTCGTCCCACTGGACATTGCCCTGGCCGGGCACGCCGCGATCGCTCTCCGAGAGGTGGATGCAGCCGAGGCGTGGCCCGGCGGCCTCGATCGGGCCGGAGAAGCCGGGTTCTTCGACGTTCATGTGGTAGGTGTCGGCGTGGATCGTGACGTTCTCGGCTCCGATGGTGTCGATCAGCGCCAGGGTGTCGGCGATCGTGTTGAAGAGGTAGGTCTCGTATCGGTTGACCGGCTCGAGGCCGAGGGTGATGCCATGTTCGGCGGCGTAGGCGGCAACCCCGCGCAGGGTCTCGGCGCAGACCGCCCGTTCGTCGGCAGTCGGGGGCTGGCCGGAGAGGGTCCCAAGGTTGCCGTAGAGGACACCGCCGAGGAAGTCGGAGCCGACGGCGGCCACTTGGTCGAGCGCGCGTTCGAGGAAGGCGCGGGCGGCGTCTGGCGCGGCCGGCATGTGTGCCTCGGGCGGCAGCACCAGCGAGCAGATCGCCCGGATGCCGGCCGTCTCCAACTCTGCTTTGTGGCGGGGGGCGTCGAACCGCTCCGGGCGGAGCATCGGGATCTCGATCAGGTCAACCCCCGCGGTGGCCGCCGCCGCGATGGCGAACGACCCCGCCTCGGGGGTCCAGTCCCCGACCCAGATGAAGGCGTGGGCGCCGAAGGTGGGCATGGGTTTCTCCGAGTCGAGGAGTCGAGGAGTCGTGAGTCGCAGGGGGAGCGTTGGCGCCAACCACCGTCATCCGGAGACGAAGCCGAAGGCTCCCTCTCCGACTCCGCCACGCACGATCCACTGCCGCTGCGGCGGGTCCCCGAGGAGAGATCCTTCGCTTCGCTCAGGATGACGGGCGGTGCTAGTCCTTCTCGGCTCCCCGGCTCCTCGACTTCGGCGGCTACGCCGCCGGCGTGGCGGCCTCGCCGGCGCCGGTCATCGTGCCGACGTTGTCGGCGGTGATCAGCTCGATCGGGGAGGGGATGAAGCCGCCGACCGGTTCGCCCTGGATGGCCAGGATGGCGAGCCCGACGGCGATCTTCGCCTCCTCCGCCGGGAACTGGGCGACGGTGCCCTCCAGGTCGCCCGCCTCGACCGCGGCGAGGGCAGCCGGGATGGCGTCGGTGCCGAGGACGGCGACCTGCTCGAGCTTGCCGGCGGCACGGACCGCTTCGACGACGCCGAGCGCCATCGTGTCGTTGGCGGCGTAGAAGCCGACCAAGTCCGGGTTGGCCTGGAGGATGTTGGTCGCGGCGTCGAGCGCCCGCGGGCCGTCCCAGTCGGCCGGCTGGCTGGCGACGACCTCAAAGTTCCCGGCTGCCTCGATCGCCTCCTGGAAACCTTCCTTCCGGTCCAGGCCGGACTGGTTGCCGGCCTTGCCCTCGATGATCGCGACCTGGCCACCCTCGGGGATGTTCTCGATCATCCACTGGGCGGCCCGGGCGCCGGCGTCGCGGTTGTCGGAGGCGATGACGGAGGTGAGCGCAACCCCCGCGTCCTCGGCCGCCGCCGGGTCGACCTTCTCGTCGACGTTGACGATCGGGATATCCGCCTCGGTCGCCTGGACCAGCGCCGGGATCAGGTTGTTCGGGGTGATCGGCGAGACCATGATCGCGTCGTAGCCCTGGGCCAGCGCCGTCTGTACCTGGTTGAGCTGCTGCTCGGTGTCCTGCTCGGTCGGCACCGCCAGGACGTCGATCGTGACGCCCTTCTCGGCCGCGGCCTCGGCGTAGCCGTCGGCCATCGCCTGCCAGTACTCGTTGGAGAGGGTCTTGACGACCGCCAGCAGCCGGTAGGGTTGGTCGGCCTCGACGG
Organism: uncultured Thermomicrobiales bacterium; assembly: GCA_902806345.1. Classification (GTDB taxonomy): domain Bacteria; phylum Chloroflexota; class Chloroflexia; order Thermomicrobiales; family UBA6265; genus CADCWF01. The sequence goes on along the minus strand of CADCWF010000159.1, from coordinate 1,500 downwards.
CGGCGATCTCCTCGACGCTCATGCCGCCGGCGGGGGTGGCGTCCTGGGCGACGGCGCCCCCGCCGACCCCGAAGAACATCGCCCCGGCGACGAGGGTCAACCCGACCCTCGACGAACCCAAACTCGATCCTCGCTTCATCGCTCGTGCCTCCTCGGCGTCGGTTCGGCCGCGCACCGTTCGCCCGGGTCCGGCAACCACCCGTTCGGCGCGACGATCGGTTCTGTCTCCGCTGCCGGCGTCCCTCCTGCCTGCCGGGCCGGGCCCGGCGTCCCCGTCCGACGGGCGCTACTGGCGGAAGCGGTCGAGCGCCACGGCGAGGATGATGACCAAGCCGATGGCGAGCTGCTGGTAGTAGGCCTGGACGTTGAGCAGGTTGAGGCCGTTGCGGAGGGTGGCGATGATCAGGGCGCCGACGATCGTGCCGACCACCCCGCCCTCGCCGCCGAAGAGGCTGGTGCCGCCCATCACCGTCGCTGCGATCGCGTCCAACTCGTAGCCGGAGGCGGCGTTTGGCTCGGCGGTGCGGAGGCGGGCGGTGAGGACGATGCCGGCGACCGCGGCGAGCGCCCCGCCGAGGGTGTAGACGGCAACCTTGTAGCGGGTCACCGGGACGCCGGCGAGGCGGGTTGCCTCCTCGTTGCCGCCGATGGCGTAGGTGTACTCGCCGAGGCGGGTGTAGCGGAGGACGAACCAGACGACCAGCGTCAGCACGGCGGCGATGAGGACCGGGACGGGAACCGGACCGACCCGGCCGGCGATCGCGTTGAACCCCTCCGGGAAGCCAAACACGGGCCGCCCCTCGGAGAAGATCAGAGTCAGGCCGCGGACCACGCTCAGGGTACCGAGGGTGACGATGAAGGGGGTGATCCGGAGCCAGGTGATGAGCAGGCCGTTGGTGGCGCCGACGAGGAGGCCGACGAGGAGGCCGACGAGGACGGCGACCGGCCACGGCAGGACGAGCCCGAGCAGCCCCGTCTTCATCGCGGTCGCCGCGACCATCCCGGCCAGCGCCGCGGTCGAGCCGACCGAGAGGTCGATCCCGGCGGTGATGATGACGAACGTCATGCCGAGGGCGACGATGGTGTTGACGGACGCCTGGAGCAGCACCTGGAGCAGGTTGTCGTCGGTCAGGAAGACCGGCGAGCGCCAGGCGAAGAAGGCCACCAGCGCCAGCAGCGCCAGGACGATGCCGTAGCGGAGCAGGAAGGCGGCGATGGCTCCATGCCGGCCGCCAACATCCCGCTCCCGTTCCGCGACGTTCGCCCCCGCCGCCCCCGCGTCAGCCATCGACCTGCACCTCCCCGACCGGGCCGGCGTCGCCGCTGGCCAAGGCAATCACCGCCTCCGGCGTCGCCGATTCGCGCGACAGCTCCCCAGCCAGCCGCCCCTCACGCATGACGAGAACCCGGTCGCTCATCCCGAGGACCTCCGGCAGCTCCGACGAGATGAGGAGGACGCCGGCGCCTCGCTCCTTCAGCGCGTTCATGAAGCCGTACACC
>CADCWF010000158.1 GCA_902806345.1 uncultured Thermomicrobiales bacterium | reverse complement strand
TCGCCGTGAACCCGGTCAGCACGACCTCCTCGGCCGTCAACCAGGCGAGGATCTTCTGCGACGGGTCGACTACGCCAATGCGCCCCCGGAGCGCCGCCATGTCCGTCTTGCCGAACCGGCCGCCGAGCACCGTAGCCACGCCCGCACTGGGGTGGCGAACCGCCGCCGCCATCGAGAGCAGTGTGCTCTTCCCCGAGCCGTTCGGCCCGAGCAGCGCCCACCGTTCGCCCCGCCCGACCCGCCAGGTGATCCCGTTCACGATCTCGACCCGCTCCGCCGTCCAAACCCGGACATCGGCCAGATCGAGCGCTGCCGTCCCGCTCATGCGGTGTCCGGGCGAACTACGCCCGCTGCCGACGAGAAGCCTTCACTGCCACCCGCTACCCGTTCTGCAGGTACCCGGCCCAATGCGCGGGAAAGGGGGCCTAGTCTGGACGGCTCTACGAAGCGACCACGCGGAGACCCGATCATCCGATCGGCCCTAGCTGAGCCGGACGACGGGGTTGCGGAGCGAGCCGATCCCCTCGATCGTGATCTCGACCTCGTCGCCGTCTTCCAGGGTGAACTCGGAGGGCGGCACGATCCCGGTGCCCGTCATCAGGAAGGCGCCGGAGGGGAACTCGTTGCCCCGGAAGAGGTAGGCGACGAGGTCGGCCAGGGTGCGGTGCATTTGGTCGGTCGAGGTCTCGCCGGCGAAGCGCTCGATCCCGCTCCGGCGGATCGTGAGGCGGATCGGCAGCGCCATCGGGTCGGGGATCTCCCAAGCGAGGGCGACGACCGGGCCGAGGGCGGCGCAGCGGCTGTAGACCTTGGCCTGCGGCAGGTAGAGCGGATTCTCCCCCTCGATCGACCGCGACGAGACGTCGTTGCCGACGGTGTAGCCGACGATCTCGCCGTCGCGGTTGACCGCCAGCACCAACTCCGGCTCCGGCACGTCCCAGGTGGAGTCGGCCCGGACGGCGACCGCCTCCCCCGGACCAGAGACGCGGTTGGGCGTCGCCTTCAGGAACAGCTCCGGCCGGTCCGCCTCGTAGACCAGGTCGTAGACGCTCTTCTGGGTCGACTCTTCCATCCGGGCGTCGCGGGATCGGAGGTAGGTGACGCCTGCGGCCCAGACCTCCTGCCGGTCGATCGGCGCCACCAGGGTGACGGCGGAGAGGGGTGTACCCTCGCCGCCGTTCGCGGTCACGGCCTCCAGCCGGGTCCGCAGGTCGGCCGCGGGTAGCGTCAAGACATCGGCCATCGTCGCCGGGCCGCCTGCACCGGCGCTGTCGACAACGCGGTCGCCGACGACGAGCCCGAGCCGCGGCGTCGCCGCCGGTTCGGTGCGGAACAGACAGATCGACACGCGTTCCCCTCCCCTGCGGCGCCGCGCGCCGGATCACCTCCCCGCAAAGCCGATCCGGATGGTACGGCAGGGACGGGCGGGTGCCAACAACCGACCGGCCGGACGGAGCGGGTATCGAGGGCGCGATCAACCGAGCAGGCGGTTGAGTTGCTGCTCGCTGTAGCGGCGGACGATGTCGAGGTCGATCCCGGCGTCGGCCAGGGAGGCCCGGAACCGATGGACGAGCGCCAACTCCTCCGGGTTCAGGACGTAGCCGTAGCGCTCCAGCGTGCCGTCGAGGTCGTCGAGGGCGGCCTCGCGGAAGACTTCGTCGCCCATCGCCAGCTCGGCGAGCTGACGAAGGAGGTCGACCCGAACCTCTGAGGGGTGTCCAGCGTTGCCATCCATGCCGTTCTCTTGTCACGGGTCGACGGGGCAGCGGAATAGTACACGCGAGGGGTCGAGGCACCGGTTGCGCGGACTGCTCCGCATGACCGGTGCCGGGCCTCCCGCCGGGCGGTTCGCGCCGCGCCAAGAACGGACGAAGGGTGAGCCGCGGATGAGCGACCTTGCTAGCGGACCCCCGCCGGCACCGCCGCCCAGACCGGCGTCCGCCAGGCGGCGAACCGCTCCTCGGTGCCGCGCAGCACGTCGAGGAAGGCGCGCTCCAGGTCGCGGGTGACCGGGCCGATGCCGCCGTCGCCGACGGTGTACTTGTCGACGGAAATGACCGGCGTGATCTCGGCGGCGGTGCCACAGGTGAAGATCTCGTCCGCCACGTAGAGCTCGGTCCGATCGACTTGGCGCTCGACGACCGGGATCCCGAGCACCTCGCGAGCGAGGACGATCAGCGCGTCTCGGGTGATGCTCTCGAGGATGCTGCAGGTCACGCTCGGGGTGACCAGCATCCCGTTCGCGACCATCATCACGCAGGCGCCCGGCCCCTCGGCGACGGTCCCCTGGGCGTTCAGGAGGAAGGCGGTGTCGTAGCCGTCGAGGCGGGCCTCGGAGCTCGCCAACTGGCCGTTGCGGTAGTTGGAGAGGTTCTTGATCCGCGGCGGCATCACGTCCTCGGAGATGCGCCGCCAGGAGCTGACCTTCGCCGTCTGGGTGAGGCCGGTCCCGAGGTGGGTCGCCAGCGGCGACGTGTTGACGAGGAGCGACGCGTCGTTACCGATCTGGGCGAACCGCTTGCCCGAGGTGTCGGCGGCGAAGGCGAGGGGCCGGATGTAGGTGTCCTCGTGAATCTCGTTCGCCCGGAGGAGGTCGAGGATGACCTCGGTCAACTCGTCGAGCCCGTAGTCGAGCCGCAGCCGGACGAGCCGCATCGAGCGTTCCAGGCGCTCCAGGTGCTCCCGCAGCCGGAAGACGTAGAGTTCGCCGTCGGCGCCGGCGTAGGCGCGGATGCCCTCGAAGACCGCGCCGACGGTCGACCACCCGAGCTCGGTGACGTGGACGGTGGCGTCGTGCCAACGGAGCCGCTCGCCATTCCACCACAAGTAGGTCGGGTGTTTCCTCTGCTCCGCCACCGTTTCCTCCGCGATCCCGATCCCCGTCGTGAAGCCCGGTCGGCCGGGGTCCGCTGTCAGTCGTCCAGTATCGCACGCGCCGGAGGTCGGCCAACGGTCGGGCGCCGCCCGCTGGGCGGGAGTCTGGACACGCGACCGGGGCGCCCTGCGGCGCCCCGGTCCGTGCGATCCGTGACTCCCTGGGGGCTACTCCTCGCGGCCCTCGACCGAGATGTCGGAGAGCATCCGGACGTAGATGTTGCCCTCGGGCACCGTGAAGCCCTGCCGGTTCTCCGGCAAGTCCTTGACCCACGGCTTGAACGCGTACTGGTCGACCCGGTAGACGATGGGCATGTACCCGACGTCCTCCTGGATGATCTGCTCGGCTTGCCGGTAGATCTCGAGGCGCGCCTCGGGGTCGGCCTCCGACTTGCCCTGGTTGACCAGGTCGTCGAACTGCGCGTTCGACCACGCCTGCCGCTTGCCGGACGCCTTGCGGCTGTAGAACATGTCACCGTAGGAGTTGTTCGGATCCGGGTAGTCGCTCCACCAGCGGATCCAGACCATCTGCCACTCGTTCTTGAACAGCTCGGGCCGCCAGGAGGCCTCGGGCCAGGTCTGGATCTGGACGCTCATGCCCAGGTTCTCCTGGAGCTGGGCGACGATGTCGTTGGCCATGATGTCGGCGTTGAAGACCTCTTCCTGGGCGCGCATGTGCATCGTGATCTCGGGCCAGTTCTGGCCGCCCTCGAACTCTGTGCCGACCAGGGCCTCCATCGCCAGCTCGGGGTCGAACTTCTGGATCTCCTGGAGCTCGGGGTCGTCGAGGAAGCCGAAGACGCCGATCGGCACCATGCAGAACGCCTCGATCGCCAGGCCGTTGGTGATGTTGGCGACCCGCGTCCGGTCGATCGCGTGGCTGACCGCCTTGCGGACCTCGAGCTGGTCGAACGGCGGGATGCCGTTCGACGGCACCAGCATCCAGATCCCGGGGTAGACGTACTCGCGGAGCTGCTGGGAGAGCTCGGGGTCCTCCTGGTAGCGGGTCAGGTTGGCGGCGTCGATGTTGACCCAGTCGAGCTGTTGGGTGCCCTCGCCCTGCTCGTAGGCCAGAATCGCGCTCTCAGCGGGGATGATCGGGTCATAGACGCGCTTCAGCGTGATGTTCTCGGCGTCCCAGTGACCGGGGTTCGGCTTCAGAGTGACGAGGACATCGTGCTCCCAGGAGTCGAGCAGGAACGGTCCGTTGCTCCAGAGCGGGACATCGCCGGCAAGCGCCCAGCGGTCGCTGCCGTACTCCTCGACCGCCCATTGGGGGGCGGGGTACGCAGCCAGGTAGGCGACGACCTGCGGGAAGTAGCCACGTGGCCCTTCCATCGTCACCTCGAGCGTCCAGTCGTCGACGGCGACGATCCCGAGGTCCTCGGCGCTGACCGGGTTGCCCTCGGCATCGGTGTAGGTGCCGTCGTCGTTCGGCGTGCTGTTGTTGAACCTCTCGGCGTTCTTGATGTCGAAGAGGAACCCGGCGTAGGCGGCGCCGTTGCGCGGGTCGAGCTGGCGCCGGAACGAGTAGACGAAGTCGCCCGCGGTGACCGGGCGTTGCTCGGTGCCGTTGCTCCAGCCCTGGTTGTCTCGGCGGATGTTGAATGTCCAGACGGAGGCGTCCTCGTTGGACTCGAACGTTTCGGCCCAATCGGGGATCGCGTTGAGGTCGGCGTCAAACATCAGGAGCCCGGAAAAGGTCTCCACGTCCGCGTTGACGTAGAGGTTCAGGTTCCAGTCGAAGGAAACGGGGTCGTTACGCAGGGCAAAGTTGTAGAAGGTTTCGTCCGGACCGGCCTCATCCTGGGCGGCGGCGGCGGGTCCGACGTAGCGAGCCACGCCGTCCACCATCATCGTGCCGGCGGCGGCACCGGCCGCGACCTTCATGAACCCTCGACGGTCGAGACCCACGCTCTTGAATCGCTGCTCGAGAAGTCGAAGTTGCTCGTTGAGCTGTGCTGCCACGCTCTGGCTCCTCTCGCGTTCTTGCCGTTCCGATCCGCGCCGACTACCCGACGCGGCGTCACCCCGCCCGGCACCCCATCGTGCCGGGACGAAACGCGTACTAGGACCCCTCCTTTCGTGCGCCGGCGGCACAACGCTGCCGGCCGGTACACACCGGCCGCTCTCGCGGGAGCGGCGCGTGTCTGCGAACCGGGACGGACGCCGAAGCGCCCGAAGGTTGCCAGCCCCGATGGTCGGCGGGCGGCAAGGGTTAGTCGTTCCCCTTCGGATCGAGGGCGTCCCGCAGGCCATCGCCCATGAAGGTGAAGCCGAGCATCGTCAGGCCGATCGCGAGCACCGGGAAGAGCAGCATGTGGGGGTCGCTCTGGATGTAGCCGGCCCTGCTGCCGTCGGCGACCATGTTCCCCCAGCTCGGCTGCGGCGGCATGATCCCGACGCCGACGTAGGAGAGCGCCGCCTCGGTGAAGATCGCCGTCGGGATGCCGAAGGTGAGGGCGACGATGATCGGCGTCAGGCTGTTCGGCAAGATGTGGCGGAGGATGATGCTGAAGCCCTTGGCCCCGCTGACCCGCGCGGCGTTGACGTACTCCTGCTCCCGCAGGGCCAGGAACTGGCCCCGCACGAGCCGCGCGATGGTCACCCAGCCGACGAGCCCGAGCGCGAGAAAGATGTTCGTCAGTCCGGATCCCCACCAGTTGACGAAGAGCAGCACGAGCAGCAACTGGGGGATGGCGTAGATGACGTCGACGGCGCGCATCAAGGTGTTGTCGACCGCGCCGCCGAGGTAGCCAGCGAGGGCGCCTATCGGAACCCCGATCAGGAGGACGATGACCTGGGAGAGGACACCGACAACCAGGGAGACCTGGGCGCCATAGAGGATCCGGCTGAAGATGTCGCGGCCGTTGGGGTCGAGGCCAAACGGCCAGGTCCAGCTCGGATCGGTCCGGGCCAGCCTGGGATCGACCACCTCGGACTGGCCGTAAGGGGCGATGAGCGGGGCGAAGATGGCGAGCACGATAAAGAGGATCACGATCGTCAAGCCGACAACGGCGAGCTTGTTCTTGAGGAGCCGGCGCCAGGCGTCGCCCCAGAGACTCCGCTGCGGCCGCCCGACCAGCTCGCCCGCCAGGGTCGGCAGGCGCTGAACGCCGGCCGCGCCCTGCGCCAGTTCGGACGCCGTCGGCGGCGCCACCGCCGGGTCGGCCGCGAGGTCGATGCCGCCGAGCGGCCGGGTCTGCGGCTGGGACTGCGCCATCGGTCTCCCTCGTCGCCGGCTGGGGCCCCGGCAACGTCGCCGGGAGACCAGTCCGGCGCGGGCTAGTAGCGGATCCGCGGGTCGATGACTCCGTAGACGAGATCGACGAGGAGGTTCATCGCGGCCAGGAAGACGCCGTAGATGAGCACCACCGCCAGGATCATGGTCTGGTCCTTAACCTGCATGCTGGTGACGAAGAACTTCCCCATCCCCGGGATGTTGAAGACCTGCTCGACGAAGAACGAGCCGGTGCCGACTGCGGCGAAGATGGGGCCGATCAGGGTCACCACCGGGATCAGGGAGTTCTTCATCACGTGCTTGATGACGACCCGGTTCTCGCTCAGCCCCTTCGCACGGGCGGTGCGGACGAAGTCGGAGCGGATCACCTCGATCATGCTCGATCGGGTGTAGCGGGCCAGCGTCGCCAGCGGCGCGGCGCCGAGGGCGATCGTCGGCAGCACCCAGTCGATCGGCGCCTCCCAGCCCCCCACCCGGAAGCCGAGGTCGAGCCCGTTGTGCGGCAGCCAGACCGCAAAGAGGAGGATCAGGAGGAAGCCCATCACGAACGAGGGCATGCTGTAGAAGAGGATCGCGACCGTCACCGACAGGTAGTCGACCCAGCCGTTCTGGCGGATCGCGGCCAGCGTCCCCAGGGTGACGCCGACGACGACGGCGAAGAGGGTCGCCATCAGGCCGAGGTGGAGCGAGATCGGGAAGGTGCGGCCGATGATCTCGTTCACCGTCTGCGGCCGGGCGTGGTAGGAGACGCCGAAGTCGCCACGGAGGGCGTTGCCGATGTAGACGACGAACTGCTCGTGGATCGGCTTGTCGAGGCCGTAGAGCCGCTCGAGCTGGGCGATCTGGAAATCGCTGACCTTCTCGCTGGTGGCGTCGAAGGGGCTGCCGGGCGTCAGCTTCATGATGACGAAGGTGACGGCGGCCATGGCCAACAGCGTCGGAATGAACCAGATGATCCGGCTCAGCGAGTAGCGCAGCATCGCGGCTCCGTTGCCGCCCGGCCGATCGGCTGTCGGTCGCGGGGTGGCGGCGGTGGGTGGGGGAACGGCCGTCGTCCGCACGGCGCCCGTTCCTGACGGGGAGCAGTTCCCGGCGTCTCGGTTCCCGGCGAGCCCGAACTGAGCGGGCGGTGCGCATCGACCGGTTGCGGTTGCTTAGGGTTTTGACGATGGCGGGGACGATAGCATCGGCCCCGAGGGGTGTCAAGCATCGCCGTAACGGTCCGAGGAACCCCGGACCAACAGGGGGCGACCCGGGTTAGGCGTCGAGCGCAAGCGCGGCCGCGCCGAGCAGCGCGGTGTCGTCGCCGAGCGCCGAGCGCTCGATCCGGACCGCCGCCCGCGCCAGCGGGAAGCAGTGATCAGCGACGGCGGCCGCGGCCGGGCCGAGGAGCGGCTCGCCGAGGCCGGCGATGCCGCCCCCGACGACGATCAGGGTCGGGTTGAAGAGGTTGACGAAGACGCCCATCGCGGCGCCGAGCGCCCGACCGGCGCGGGCCAGCAGGCGGGTCGCCGCCGGGTCGCCTTCCAGCGCCGCCACCGCCACCAGGGCCGGGGTGACCGGGCCGTCGCCGGCCAGCTCCCGCAGCCGTCGTCCCTCGGCCGTCGCCGCCACCAGCCCGGCGTCCCGCTTGATCGCCCAGCCGGCGGCGAACGTCTCCAGGCAGCCGACCGCGCCGCAGGTACACCGCCCGCCGTCCAGGGCGACCGTGACGTGGCCGACCTCGCCGGCGAGCCCGGTGCTCCCCTCGATCAACCGACCGCCGGTGATGATGCCGCCGCCGACGCCCGTCCCCAGCGCGAGGTAGACCAGATCCCGGCAGCCTTTGGCGGCGCCAAAGCGGGCCTCGCCGACCGCCGCACTGTTGCCGTCGTTGACCAGCCGAGCCGGCCGCCCGAGGTGCGAGCGCAGCGTCTCGCCGAGGGGAAACCGTCGCCACCCCGGCAGGTTCGGCGTGTAGGCGACGACCCCGGTCGCCGGGTCAAGCGGGCCGGGGATGGCAACCCCGACCGGAAGCGCGCGCTCCCCTGCCCCGGCCGCGATCTCGCCGATCAACGCCACCATCCGCTCGATCACCGCGTCGGGGCCCCCGCCCGGCGTCGGCACGCTCTGCCGCGAGGGGATGGTGCCGTCCCGCCCGACGAGGGCGACCCGCAGGTTCGTCCCGCCAAGATCGACCGCGATCGCCCGCTCCGCCATGGGCCACCACTCCTTCGCGCGCGGCTTTGCGCCGTGAGTCGTGAGTCGTGCATCCTCAGGCATGACTAGCCGGGCACCCGACGGGCCGGCCGCCAGGCTCAACGACTCCCGACTCACGACTCACGACTCACGACTCAGAGGATGAAGTTGCTGAGGTCGTCATCGGCCGCGACATCGCCGACCCGTTCGGCGACGAAGGCGGCGTCGACGGCGACCCGCTGACCGCTCATCTCCGGCGCGTTGAACGAGAGGTCCTCGACCACCCGCTCGATGATGGTGTGGAGGCGGCGGGCGCCGATGTCCTCGGTCCGGGCGTTGACCATCGTCGCCAGCCGGGCCATCTCGCGCTGGCCGCTCTCCTCGAAGACGAGGTCGAGCCCTTCCGTCCCCATCAGCGCGGTGTACTGCTTGGTCAGGGCGTTCTGCGGCTCGGTCAGGATCGCGAAGAGGTCTTCCTCGCTCAGGCTGGAGAGCTCGACCCGGATCGGGAAGCGACCCTGGAGCTCGGGGATCAGGTCCGACGGCCGGCTGTCGTGGAACGAACCGGCGGCGATGAAGAGGACGTGGTCGGTCCGCACCGGGCCGTAGCGGGTCATCACCACCGAGCCCTCAACGATCGGCAGCAGGTCGCGCTGGACGCCCTCGCCGGAGACGTCGCCGCCGTACTCGCCGCCGGAACCGATCGTCTTGTCGATCTCGTCGATGAAGACGACCGCCGCCTCCTCGACCCGCTTGATCGCGGCGTCGACGACAGCGTCGAAGTCGACCAGGCGGTCCGCCTCCTGCTGGGTCAGGATGCGGCGTGCCTCGCGGACGGAGACGCGACGGCGGGTTCGCCGTGGCGGCGGCATGTAGCCGTCCAGAAAATCCTGGAACGTGTCGTAGAGGTCGTCCGTCGACATCCCGCCGAAGCCGTCGCCCGGGTCACCGGGGTCGTAGTCGGCCTCGATCTCGATCTCGACCGTCTCCTCCTCCAGCGCCTGCTCGTTGAGGAGCCCGAGCAGCCGCTCCCGCTCCGCCTCGATCTGCAGCCGGAGGGCGGCGTCGCGCCGCGGCGTCTGCTCGACCGCCGCCCGCCGCCGGGTGGTCTGCGGCCTCGGCTTCGGCTTCGGCTGGGTCCGCTCGACGAGCTGCTCGGCCAGGAGGTCGACCAGGCGCTGGATGGCGGCGCGGGTCGCCTCCTCCTTGACCTGCTCCAGCTTCTGACCGTGGAGCATGTCGATCGCGACCTCGACCAGGTCGCGGACGATCGACTCCACGTCGCGGCCGACGTAGCCGACCTCGGTGAACTTGGTCGCCTCGACCTTGATGAAGGGGGCCTCGACGATCCGGGCGACGCGGCGGGCGATCTCCGTCTTGCCGACGCCGGTCGGCCCCATCATCAGGATGTTCTTGGGCATCACCTCGCCGCGCATCTCCTCGGGGAGCTGCTGGCGGCGGTAGCGGTTGCGGAGGGCGACGGCGACGGCCTTCTTGGCGTCGCCCTGGCCGATGACGTACTTGTCCAGCTCGGCGACGATCTGGGTCGGGGTCAGGTCCTCCATCGGCAGCCGGCTGTCGGCGCCTTCGATGCCGGATCGGATCGGGGTGGGGGGCGGGGTGGAGCGGCGCGCGGCTTCGACCATGGCGGCTAGCCCCTCTCACCGTCGGCGTCGTCGGGATCGTGGTCATGGACGTCGTCGCGCCCGGCCTCGTCCTCGTCGTCCTCGTCCTCGTCGTCCCCGCCACCGGAATCGACGGGGGGCTGGTAGCCGCCGAGGGGCAACTCCTCGTCCACCCCGAGCGCCGCCTCGGACGTCTCCTCGGTCGCCCCATCGCGGGCGACCGACTCGATCGTGAAGCGGTCGTTGGTGAAGATGCAGAGATCGGCCGCGATGCCCATCGCGGAGGCAACGATGGCGCGGGCATCGAGCTCGGTGTGGGCGATCAGCGCCTTGGCGGCGGCGGTGGCGTAGGGGGCGCCGGAGCCGATCGCGGCGATGCCATCGTCGGGCTCGATCACGTCGCCCTCGCCGGAGAGGATGAGCACGGAGTCGGGGTCGCCGACGATGAGCTGGGCTTCGAGCCGCCGCAGGTAGCGGTCGGTCCGCCACTCCTTGGTCAGCTCGACGGCGGCCCGTCGCAGGTTGCCATCCCACGACTTGAGCTGCGTCTCGAACTTGCCGAAGAGGGTCAGGGCGTCGGCGACGGCACCGGCGAAGCCGGCCAGCACCTGGCCCTCGTAGAGCGTCCGGATCTTGCGGGCGCCGTGCTTGAGGACGACATCGCCGAGGGTCACCTGGCCGTCGCCGGCGAGGGCGACGGCGCCGTCGCGGCGCACGGCGAGGATGGTCGTCGCGCGCAGCCGCGGCGAACCGTCCGGACGGTAGAGATCGTTGTGGGTCACAGGGGTCTCGTCGTTCGTGGTTGGCCGCGGCGCCCGGCGCCGACCGGCCCGCATACCGGACACCCGGCACGGGGGCCGGGTGTCCGCCAATTGTACTCCAGACGGGCGGTTGAGCAGCCGCGTCCCTACGCCGTCTTCGCCAGCGCCGGCGCCCGCCGAGCCTCGGCGCAGACGGGGCATTTGAGCTGGCCGTTGCGCCCGGCCTCGACCATGTAGGGCGAGCCGCAGGTCGGGCAGGGGGTGGCGACCGGCTTGTTCCAGGCGACGAAGTCGCAGGCCGGGTACCGCTCGCAGCCGAAGAAGGTGCGCCCCTTCTTCGAGCGCCGCTCGACGATCTCGCCCTCGTTGCAGGCCGGGCAGGTCACTCCCGTCCGAGTCAGCAGGGGCTGCGCGTTGCGGCACTCAGGGAAGCCGCTGCAGGCCAGGAACTTGCCGAACTTGCCGAGCTTGATGACCATCGGGCAGCCGCACTTGTCGCAGACCTCGTCGGTCGGCTCGTCCTTCAGGCGGACCCGCTCCATCGTCTTCTCGGCCTGCTGCAGGGTCGCCGTGAAGGGGCCGTAGAACTCGTGCATCGTCGGCACCCAGGCCCGCTCGCCGGTCGCGATCTCGTCCAGCTCCTCCTCCAGGCGGGAGGTGAAGCCGATGTCGAAGACGCTCGGGAAGTGCTCGACCAGGAGGTCGTTGACGACCAGCCCCAGCTCGGTCGGCACCAGCCGCTTCTCCTCGACCGCGACGTAGTTGCGGAACTGGAGGGTGGCGATCGTCGGCGCGTAGGTCGACGGCCGGCCGATCCCCTGCTCCTCCAAGGCCTTGACCAGCGCCGCCTCCGAGAAGCGCGGCGGCGGCTGGGTGAAGTGCTGCTCCGGGATCAGCTTCTGGAGGTCGAGGTCGTCGCCGACCGCCAGCGGCGGCAGGGCGCCCTTCTCCAGCTCGTCCGCCTCGTCGCCGTCGTCGCGGCCGACCTGGTAGACGGCCATGAAGCCGGGGAAGCGGACGACCGAGCCGGTGGCTCGGAAGGTGAACGGCGGCGGGGTGCCCGCCTCCGCCGCCCGGTTGGTTTCGCTCCACGGGCCGGGCTTGCCGGCGCCGACGTCGACGCCCGTCTGGTCGAGGATCGCCGGCTTCATCTGGGAGGCGAGGAAGCGCTGCCAGATGAGCTGGTAGAGCTTGAACTGGTAGCTGGTCAGGAAGGGCTTGAGGCTGGCCGGGTCGCGCTGCGGCGCCACCGGGCGGATCGCCTCGTGGGCCTCCTGCGCGCCCTTCGACTTCTTGGCGTAGACGGGCGGCCGGTCCGGCACGTACTCGGGGCCGAACTTGACGGAGATGACCGCCCGCGCCGCCTGCTGGGCGGAGGCGGCGATGTTGGTCGAGTCCGTCCGCATGTAGGTGATCAGGCCCTGGGTGCCGTCCGCCCCGAGGTCGATCCCCTCGTACAGCTCCTGGGCGATCTGCATCGTCCGCCGCACCCCGTAGCCGAGCTTGCGCGAGGCTTCCTGCTGGAGGGTGCTGGTGATGAACGGCGCCGCCGCCCGCCGCTGCGACTCCCGCGTGGTGACGTTGACGACCTTGTACGCCGCCCCGTCGAGGCCGCGCTGGATGCGCTCCGTCTCGACCCCCGTCTTGAGGTCAACCTTCTCCTTGCCTTCGCGGGTGAGCGCCGCCCGGAAGACGTCCGACTTCTTGCGCGGCGTCACCCGCCGCGCCAGCTCGGCGTCGAGCGACCAGTACTCGACCGGCTCGAAGGCCTGGATCTCCCGCTCCCGCTCGCAGACGATCCGCAGCGCGGCGGTCTGGACTCGGCCGGCCGAGAGGCCGCGCTTGACCTTTTTCCAGAGCAGTGGGCTGACCCCGTAGCCGACGAGACGGTCCAGCACGCGGCGGGCCTGCTGGGCGTCGACCAGGTTCGGGTCGATCTCGCGCGGGTGGGCGATCGCGTCCGTCACCGCCTCGGGCGTGATCTCGTGGAAGACGACGCGGTGGAGCGGCTTCTGGTAGGCGTCGGTCGCCTGCGCCAGGTGCCAGGCGATCGCCTCCCCCTCGCGGTCGGGGTCGGTCGCCAGGTAGACCTCGCGCGCCCTGGAAACGCTCTCCTTCAGCTCCTTGATGAGCTTCGATTTGTCGCGCGGGACCAGGTAGGTGGGCGCGAAGTTGTCGGCGACGTCGACCCCGAGCTTGCTCTTCGGCAGGTCGCGGACGTGGCCCATCGAGGCCTTCACCGTGTAGCCGCTGCCGAGGTACTTGCCGATCGTCTTCGCCTTGGCCGGCGACTCGACGATGACGAGCTTGCCGCGGCCGGCGCCGGTTGTGGCCGGACCTCCCGTAGCCCGCTTGGCGGCGGTGGTGGTCGTGGGGGTCGACCGGGAGCGCGTGGTGCTCTTCGCGGCGGTCGTGGCCGCGGTGCTCCGCTTGGCGCGGGGGGTCGCCGGCTTCTTCGTCGCCAGATCGCCCTTCTCGGCGGCTGTGGTGGTTTTCCTGGGTGTCGTGGTCGTGGTGCGGCTCGCCGCCATGGCTCGTTGGTCCTGGGCGCTCGCGGCGCCGATCGTTCGCGGTGGGATAGGTGCGGGAAGAAGCGGGTCGATTTTCAACGGTAGCGACCGACACGGGCGAGTGTCAAGGCCGGGGCGATCGGATGTTCGCCTCCCACTGCTCACCGCCGCCGCGCGTAGAACAGTGCCCCGGCGTTCTTCGCCAGCCCCTTCAGCTCCAGCACGACGAGGTGGCCGCCGACCGTCGAGACCGGCAGGTTCGCCAGCAGGGCGACCTCGTCGATGTGCTGCGGCTCGGGCGAGAGGACCGAGAGCACCCGCCGCTCCTCGTCGTCGAGCGGCAGGGCCCGCTGGACCGACGCCGCCTCGGCCCGGCCGGCGAGGCGGAGGTCGGCCAGCAGGTCGTCGGCCGAGAGGACCGGCCGGGCGCCGTCGCGCAGCAGCCGGTTGCTGCCGGCGGAGGCGGCGGCCAGCGGGCTGCCTGGGACCACGAAGACGTCCCGCCCCTGGTCGGCGGCGAAGTCGGCGGTGATCAGAGCCCCGCTCCGCTCCGGCGCCTCGACGATGACGACGCCGAGGGAGAGGCCGGAAATGATCCGGTTTCGGGCCGGGAAGTTGGGCGCGTCCGGCGGCCGGCCCGGCGGGTAGTCGGAGAGGACCGCGCCGGCCTCGACGATCCGCTCGGCCAGGTGCCGGTGCTCCGGCGGGTAGACCACGTCCGGCCCGCTGCCGAGGACGGCGATCGTCCGGCCGCCGCCCGCGAGCGCCGCCTGATGGGCGACGGCGTCGATGCCTCGGGCCAGACCGGAAATGACGGTCACTCCGGCGCCGGCCAACCCCTCGCCGAGGTTGGTCGCCATCTCCCGCCCGGCCGCCGTCGAGCGCCGGGTGCCGACGATCGCGACCGCCGTCTCGTCCTCGGGCACGAGGGTGCCACGGACGTAGAGCACCGGCGGCGGTGCCGGGACCTCGCGGAGGAGCCGGGGGTAGCGCCGGTCCGACAGGCAGAGCGCCGCGATGCCGGCCCGCTCCATCCCCTCCCAGACGCGGTCGGGGTCGAACTCGGCGCGGAGTTTCACCACGCTCTCGAGCGACCGCTCGTCGAGCACGGCCCGCAGCGACGACACGGGCGCCGCCCAGGCATCGCCGAGGTCACCGAACCGATCGACCAGCCGCGCCATCCGCGCCGGCCCGACGAACTTGGCGTGGTGGAACGCTACCCAGTACCTGGCGTCCGGCGGCATCTCCAGCGCACTCCCCTCCCGCTCCCGTCTCCGCCGCTCCATCGGCCGCGCCATTCTATTGAATGGCGAATCCCAAGCCACCCACCGCCGAGAGGCGGCGCGAAACCGGGACGGCATCGGTAGAATGGCTACCGCGATCCGACGCGTGACAAGACGCCTGCCGCGCGGGTCTCGTTTCAGGGCCCTTTAGGGTCCTTCGTGGTTTCAGCCCGGTGATATATCGCCGGGCTCGGCGGCGGAGCCGCCGGACGGCTTTCGGTATCGCCTCGTCGGAGATGCCGAGTCGACCTTCAGCGAGATTGCTCGGCATGGTGCAAGCGCATCTGGAGGACACCACCCCGATGGCCTGGAACATCGCGAACCCGGTCAAGGAGACGCTCGCCGCCGGCGGCAGCGCGCTCGGCGTCTTCGTCCAGATGCCCTCGCCCGAGGTCGTCGAAGTCCTGGCCGCCGCCGGCTTCGACTTCGTGATGTTCGACGCCGAGCACGGCCGCGTCTCGCCCGAGGACGCCTACCTGATGCTCCTCGCCGCCGAGGCGCGGGGGGTGCCAGCCCTGGCCCGGGTCGGCCAGAACGACCGCCAGGTGATCCTGAAGTTCCTCGACATCGGCATCGCCGGCGTCATGATCCCCCAGACGACGACGCCGGACGACGCCCGCCGCGCCCTCGCCGCGATGCGCTACTACCCGCGCGGCCAGCGCGGCCTCGCCGGGGGCAGGACCTTCGATTTCGGCCTCGGCCAACCGGTGGCGACGAGCGTGCCGCAGGTCAACGACCGGATCCTCTCGATGGTCCAGTTCGAGCACATCGACTCGCTCCCCCACCTGGACGACCTGCTCGGGCTGGACGAGTTGGACCTGCTCTTCGTCGGCCCGAACGACCTCGCCCAGTCGATGGGGTTTCCCGGGCAACCGGGCCACCCGGAGGTCGAGGCGGTGATCGAGCAGGTCTGCGCTGCCGCCCGGGGCGGCCGGGTCGCGCTGGGCACCGTGGCCGCCGACATCGAGGGCACCCGCCACCGCCTCGACCAGGGGTTCCGCCTGATCGTCGCCAACGCCTCGACGCTGCTGGGACGGGCCTCTCGCGATCTCCTCGCCGCCATCCGGCCGGCGGCGGTCGGCTAGGTCGGGGGGATGGCGGCGGGCGAGCTCCGCATCCGCCACGCGGAAGCGGCCGATTATCCGCCGCTTGTCGCTAAGGTCGACGCGTGGTGGGGCGGCCGCGCAATGAGCGGGATGCTGCCCCGCCTCTTCTTCGTCCACTTTTGGCCGACTTCGTTCGTCGCGGAACTCGACGGCGCCGTCGCCGGCTTCTTGGTCGGGTTCGTCTCGCAATCGGACCCCGAGGTCGCCTATGTCCACTTCGTCGGGATCGATCCGGCCATGCGGGGAGCGGGGATCGGCCGCGCCCTCTACGAACGGTTCTGCGAGGGGGTGCGCGCGCTCGGCTGCCGGGAGGTCCGCTGCGTCACCTCCCCGCGCAACGCCGCCTCGATCGCCTTTCACCGCCGGCTCGGCTTTGTCCCTCAGCCGGGAGACGCGGAGTTGGCCGATGGCACCCCATACGCCCGCGACTACGACGGGCCGGGCGCAGACCGGGTTTGCTTCAGGTTGGGGCTTTCCGCCCAAACCGGCGCTTGACGACCGATTGAGGGCTTGCACACCCTATGCTATGCTCCGCGCGCGGCACTGCCCCAAGGATTTAGCACGCATTTGAGGGACGAGGCGTCCCGCGGCGCCGACCCGGGCTCCGGCCCGGATCCACCTACCCGCCACCGGCCGTCGCGGCCGGTTCCCCGCCAGCGGCACCGGCCAGGTTGCCGGGCCGGTTCCAGCCCGAGAGAGGAGCAGGGATGGTCGCGCGAGCCAGGGCCAATGCGGGTACCGCGGTCGCCACCGGGGCCGCCACCAACGGCACCGGACGCCCGCTGCTCGAGGTGACGAACCTGCGGACGCAGTTCTTCACCCAGGACGGCGTCGTCAAGGCCGTCGACGACATCTCGTTCTACGTGATGCCCGGCGAAACGCTCGGCGTCGTCGGCGAGTCCGGCTGCGGCAAGAGCATGACCGGGCTCTCGATCATGCGCCTGATCCCCAACCCGCCGGGCAAGATCGTCGGCGGCGAGATCAACTTCGACGGCAACGACGTCCTCAAGATGAGCGACGAGCAGGTCCGGTCGATCCGCGGCAACGAGATCGCGATGATCTTCCAGGACCCGATGACCTCGCTCAACCCGGTGCTGACGGTCAACCGCCAGATCAGCGAGGCGCTCCAGCTCCACATGGGGATGAACAAGGGGCAGGCCCGGGCCCGGACGATCGAGCTCCTCCAAATGGTCGGCATCCCCAACGCCGAAGAGCGGGTCGACCAGTACCCGCACCAGTTCTCCGGCGGCATGCGCCAGCGCGTGATGATCGCGATGGCGCTCTCGTGCAACCCGAAGCTGATCATCGCCGACGAGCCGACGACCGCCCTCGACGTCACCATCCAGGCCCAGATCCTGGACCTGATGCGGGTCCTCCAGACCGAGCGCGATACCGGCGTCATCCTGATCACCCACTCGATGGGCGTCGTCGCAGGGATGTCCGACCGGATCCAGGTGATGTACGCCGGCCACATCGTCGAGACGGCCTCGACCGA
Source organism: uncultured Thermomicrobiales bacterium (assembly GCA_902806345.1). Taxonomy (GTDB): domain Bacteria; phylum Chloroflexota; class Chloroflexia; order Thermomicrobiales; family UBA6265; genus CADCWF01. The sequence goes on along the minus strand of CADCWF010000158.1, from coordinate 10,730 downwards.
GGAGATCTTCGCCAACCCCCGCCACCCGTACACGGTCGGCCTGATGAAGTCGATCCCCCGCCTGGACGCCAAGACCCGCGAGAAGCTGGAGCCGATCCGGGGGCTGCCGCCGGACCTGATCGACCTCCCCGACATGTGCCCCTTCGTGCCGCGCTGCAACTACGCCCGCGAGAAGTGCGAGCAGAAGAACCCGCCGCTGCTCAAGGTCGACGAGGGGCACTACTCCGCGTGCTGGTTCTGGGAGGAGGTCAGCAAGGACGCCGACCAGGATCAGGTCGCGCTCGCCCACAACCTGCCGGCGCCTTCCAGCACCCAGGATTTCTCGGACGTATCGGTGCTGCCTGGCGGGCACGGCGTGCAGGACCCGACGAACCCGCTCTCGCCGACGGCCCCGCCGAACGTCGACACGAACCGCACCACCTAGCCGCCTTGTCGAGCCACCCGGAGGCAGCACCGATGCAGGCCACCCCGTCCGCCACCCCGCCCGCGGGAGCGCCCCAGGTCGACCGCCGCACCCAGCCGACGCCGGATCCCGGCCCGAACGGCCACGGCGAGACGCTGCTCGACGTGAAGAATCTCGTCATGCACTTCCCGCTCACCCGCGGCATCATCTTCCAGCGGAAGGTGGGCGCGGTGCAGGCGGTCGACGGCGTCTCCTTCAACGTGCAGAAGGGCGAGACGCTGGGCCTCGTCGGTGAGTCGGGCTGCGGCAAGTCGACGACGGGCCGGGCCATCCTGCAGCTCTACAAGCCGACCGCCGGCGAGGTCGTCTTCAAGGGCAAGGACCTGACGACGCTGAACGGCGGCGACATGCGCCGGATGCGGCGCCACCTGCAGATGATTTTCCAGGACCCCTACGCTTCGCTCAACCCGCGGATGACGGTCGGCAACATCATCGCCGAGCCGATGCAGATCCATAAGCTGGTCACCAAGCAGGACCGGACGCAACGGGTCCAGGAGCTGCTGGAGACGGTCGGTCTCAACCCCTACTTCGCCAACCGCTACCCGCACGAGTTCTCCGGCGGTCAGCGGCAGCGCGTCGGCATCGCTCGCGCCCTGGCGGCCAACCCGGACTTCATCGTCGCCGACGAGCCGGTTTCGGCGCTCGACGTCTCGATCCAGGCCCAGATCGTCAATCTGATGGAGGATCTGCAGGAGAAGTTCGGCCTCACCTACCTGTTCATCGCCCACGACCTCTCGGTGGTGAAGCACATCTCCGACCGGGTGGCGGTGATGTACCTCGGCAAGATCGTCGAGATGGCCGACCGCAACGAGCTCTACTCCGATCCGCTCCACCCCTACACCAAGGCGCTCCTCTCGGCAGTCCCGATCCCCGACCCGGTGATCGAGAAGCGGCGCGAGCGGATCATCCTCTCGGGCGACGTGCCAAGCCCGATCAACCCGCCCTCCGGCTGCCACTTCCACACCCGTTGCCCCTACGCGATGGAGGTCTGCCGTCAGGTCGACCCGATCTTCGCGGACCAGGGCAACGGCCACCACGTCGCCTGCCATCTCTACTCGGGCTCCGGCGCGGACGAGGCGCCGGGCGGCGCCGCCAAGTTCCGGGCGATCTAGCGCCCGTGCTCGGCCTCCCCCGCTTCGACCCGCAAGACATCCTGGTCGTCCTGGTCACGTTCGTCGTCGCCATCACCATCCACGAGTTCATGCACGCCTGGACGGCCTACCAACTCGGCGACGACACGGCCTACCATCTGGGACGGATCAGCCTCAACCCGGCGGTCCACTTCGACCCCCTCGGCTTCGTCATGTTCCTCCTGATCGCGATCGGCATCCCGGCCCTGGCCTGGGGCAAACCGGTCCCGGTGAACACCTACCGGCTGCGGCCGCTGGGGCGGTCCGGTCGCACCGGCAGCATGGCGCTGGTCGCCTTCGCCGGGCCGCTCTCGAACGTCGTGCTGGCGGCGGCGGCGGCCCTCTCGCTGCGGCTGAGTGGCGGCTTCCCGGTCGAGACCCCGCTGGCGGAGGCGCTGGTCGTCTTCATGACGGTCAACATCAGCCTCGCCGCCTTCAACATGATCCCGGTACCGCCGCTCGACGGCTCCCGCATCCTGGCGGCGCTCCTGCCGCCGTTCTGGCAACCCTACCTCGCCAACCTGGAGCGCTACGGGTTTGCCATCCTGCTCGTCCTGATCCTCTTTGGCAGCGCCTTCGGCGGCGGCAGCGTCATCTCGGCCATCGTCGCCCCCGTCTACACGGTGCTGTTTCGCGTACTGACCGGCGTCCCGATGTAGGTCTGCGTCGGGCGCAACATCCGTCAGCTACGCTGCCGAGCCCGGCGGTGACACACCGGGCTGAGGCGACGAAGCCCCTCCGGGGCCGAGACCGGCGGCCACGAATCAGCGTCAACAGACCAGGAGGGCAGGCTCGCCGACACGTTCGGTCAGGCACCCAATCCGTCGCGTACACTCCCGGTCCCATGGTCGACCCCGCGGATCCCCTCGCCCTTTCCGGCTACCAGCTCCGGCTCCCTTCGTTCGAGGGGCCGCTCGACGTGCTACTCCGCCTCATCGAGCGCGAGCAGTTGGCGATCGCCGATGTCTCCCTCGTCGCCGTCACCGACCAATTCCTCGCCCACCTGGCAGCGATGGAGGCCGCCCGGCCCGCCGAGATCGCGGCCTTCTCGGCCGTCGCGGCGCGCCTCCTCGTGCTCAAGTCGCGCTCCCTGTTGCCGCGGCCGCCGGCCGTCGACGCCGACGAGCGCGACGACGACCTCGTCCACCAGTTGCGCGAGCACCAAGCGCTCAAGACGGCACTGGCCGAACTCGCCGACCGCGATCGGATTGGGGGGCAGTTTTTCCCCCGCGGCGCGGCCGTGGCAACCGTCCTGGAATCGACGCCGCCCCGCCTCGCCCCCGGTCCCCCGGCAGCCCTGGCGCGGGCGCTCCGCCGTCGGCTCACCTTGCTGACGCCTGCGCCCCTCGACCTCCCGGCGCGTCGGGTCGTCTCGCTGCCAAGGACGGTGGCGCGGGTGCTGGAGCTGCTCGTCGCACGGTCGCGCGTCCGCTTCTCAGAGGTGATCGGCGACCGACCCGACCGGGAAGAGACCTTGGTCGCGTTCCTGGCGGTGCTCGTGCTGCTGCGGCGGCGGCAGGTCGAAGCCGACCAAGCCGAGCCGTTCGGGGAGATCGACCTCGTGCTGCTAAACCCGAACCGGGATTTGGTCGCCGCCGGGACGACCGAGACAGGGTTCGCTTAATGGATGGGCATTGCGCCGCCGAGGCGGTGATGGAGGGTGTCGGACGGACCGCTGGCGAGGCGACGCAGGGGACGCTCCCGCTGGGGGACGCCGCCGACCTGGGCGCGATGCTGGAGGCGTTCCTGCTCGTGGCGCCGGAGCCGCCCACCATCGGCGAGCTGGCGGGCGGTGCCGAGGTCTCCGAAGCGGAGATCGAGGCGGCGTTGACGGCGATGATCACGCCCGAAGGTCGGGGCTGGGTGCTGGTCCGCCACGGGGACCGCGTCCAGCTCGCCTCGGCGCCACAGTTCGCCGAGGCCGTCCGCCGGTTCCTCGGGCTCGACCGGGAGACGCGCCTCTCCCCGGCCGCGATCGAGACGCTCGGCGTCGTCGCCTACCGGCAGCCGGTGACGAAGGCCGAGATCGAGGCGATCCGCGGGGTCGACTGCGCGGGCGTGATCGGCACGCTCTTGGGGCGCGAACTGGTCGAGCCGGTCGGCCGGTTGCCGACCGTCGGCAACCCCATCCAGTACGGCACGACGCCCGCGTTCCTGCGCCACTTCGGCCTCGGCTCGCTGGCCGACCTCCCACCTCTCGGCGAGGTCGACGGCCACGACGCGGCCTCCCTGCTGGCGCTTGCGACGACCCGCGAGGTGACCAATGGCGAGCCCGATGCGGGCGCGGGGTGAGGGGCAGGGCAGCTCCGCCCGCCTCGTGTGGGTTCACCGGCCTGTTTGGGGCGGCCCCTGCCATGAATGGACGGGGACAGCTTCGCAAGATCCAGGTGGTGCTCGCCTTCTCGGTCCGGCGTGATCTCCGATGACGCCGATGCGCACCGTAGGCGAACCGGCGATCCCTGGCAAGATCACCGTCCGGGCCGGGAACCGCAAGGTCGTCCTCGCCAAGCACGCCGGGGAATCGGCCCGCCACGTGCTGCTCAAGGCGCTCGTCTTCGGCCTCTACGTTGCCGACTACCCGGAGCTGGTCGTCGAGCCGCGCTTCTCTGGCCGCTACCGGCCCGATCTGCTCCAGCTCAACGACGCGGGCAAGCCGGTTTTCTGGGCCGAGTGCGGCGCGACCGGGCACGAAAAGCTCGCCTTCCTCGCCCGCGCCTACCCCTCGACCCACATCGTCGTCGCCAAGCAGGTGGCCTGCATCGATCCGCTGGCCGAGGCCGTCTCCGGGATCGTGGGTCCGCTGCGCCGGATGGCCCCGCTCGATCTCGTGAACGTCCCGGCGGACGCGGAGCGGTTCATCGGCCAGACTGGCGAAATCACCGTCGCATTCGGGGATGTTGCCCTGCGACGGTTCGGTCCGGGGACGCCTGATTGAGCGGTGCGCCGTGGGACGCTCGCCCCGATGCCGCGCCTACCGAGCGTCGGGCGGGCCAACCGCGAACTCTTCGGGTCGCTCAATCTCGATCCGCCCATACGGGGTGTCTTGCCCGTAGTAGAGGAACTCGGGGGCAAGATCGGCTCCGGTGGGCCAGAACACCGACCCGCCGTCGCGGTCGACGGCGGCCTGCTGGAAGAGGTCGTAGTCGCGAAGCGGCGCGAACACCTCGCCCCAGAGGAGTGGCTCGATGTCGACCTCCCGCCGATACCCGTCGTCGAAGGTCACGTCGACCACGAACGGCCGGACGACGCGGACCGAGACCGCCTTCTCGAATCGCCGGTCCATGGGACTCCTCCTTCGTTCACGGCAGCGGGTCGATCCGTCGGAGCGTCTGCCGCTGTCTCCCCCGCTCCCAGTTGGCTAAGAACTCTTGCCCATGAAGCGCCGGTCGCTCGAGCACCAGCCGGGCAACCTGGGTCGGTAGCGACCCCGGCGGTGATCACGACCGGATCGAGACCGGTGACGCCCTCGTGTTCGCCGTAGGTCGCGTGCAAGTGGGGCGGCGGATGGTCGGCGTGGAACATCCGTTGACGATGCCGTGGATGCCGAGATGGTCGGCACCATGTCTCCTCGACCGCCGTGCCACCAGCAACGACCGGGGAACCAGTACAGCCCGTTCACAGCACGCGAGGGATCCCGACGGTCTCAGTCCGATTCACCGGGGTGGGTCGCCTCATCCCGGTGATGTATCGTCGGACTTGACCACGGAGTGGCGAGTCCGCTCCCCGCGAAGTCAGCGAAGCGCCCCCCGCCCCTCTTGACAATCCCCTCCCCCAGCCCTGTACCGGCCAAGCCTACGGACGGGTGGTCCGCGTGGGACGGAGCCTCCGGAGGAGTGGGCATGCGGGCGACGACGTGGGCCGGCGGGCGGTGGTGACGGGGCTGCTCGGGGTCGCAATCGGGGCGCGAGGCGCGATGGCGCAGAACCACGGCGGCCGCTGCGGGCCGTCGGGCAGCGGGGGCGGCAACGGCGGTGACCGGGGCAGTGACTGTCAGGGGAACGGCAATGGGATCGGCATCGCGGAGCGGAAGGGTAGCCCGAACGACGGCGGCATCCGGATATTGATTCAAGACCTACATAACAACCAGTCGTTCTTCAACCGTTAGCTCGGCCTCAGCCAGATGAACCGGCACCCCGACCCTGATGAACTGGGCGTCGCTGTTCCCGCCGAGCGGGAAGCGAATCGGCAGGAGCGACGACCGCCCCGATCCCGAGAAGACCAGCCCCTCCGTCATCGTGAACGGAGTGAAGGATTTCCCGCTGCCGCAGCGTCGTTCGTTCGGCTGCGTCGCGAGTCGGAGAGATTCCTCGGCTTCGCCTCAGCACGACGGGTTGGGTGGGCGGCACGATTGCACATCGACCAGCCGGATTCCGGATCACTTCACTGCGTGCCGTTGGAGCCCCCATGGTTCGCCGTGATGCCAAAACCCCCTCTCCTGCCGAAGCGGGAGAGGGGCTGGGGGTGAGGGACCTCTAAATGTCCCGGGTCAGCGTTTCCAGGAATTCGTCGTTCTTCTGCGTCTTGGCCAGCCGGGCGACGAGCAGCTCCGTCCCCTCGCTGCCGCCGAGCATGGAAACCATCCGCCGCATCGTCCAGACCTGGCGGAGGGCGGCCTCGTCGAGGAGCAGCTCTTCCCGGCGGGTGCCGGAGCGCTGGACGTCGATCGCGGGATAGATCCGGCGTTCGGCCAGCTTGCGGTCGAGGTGCAGCTCCATGTTGCCGGTGCCCTTGAACTCCTCGTAGATGACGTCGTCCATCCGGCTGCCGGTGTCGATCAGGCAGGTCGAGACGATCGTCAGGGAGCCCCCGCCCTCGATGTTGCGGGCGGCGCCGAAGAAGCGCTTCGGCGGGTAGAGGGCGACCGGGTCGATGCCGCCGGAGAGGGTCCGTCCGCTCGGCGGCACGGCCAGGTTGTAGGCGCGGGCCAAGCGGGTGATGGAGTCGAGCAGGATCACCACGTCGCGGCCGCCCTCGACGAGGCGCTTGGCGCGCTCGAGCGCCATCTCGGCGACCTTAGTGTGGTCCTCGACCGGCTCGTCGAAGGTCGAGGAGATGACCTCGCCGTCGATCGAGCGGCGCATGTCGGTCACCTCTTCCGGCCGCTCGCCGATGAGACAGACCATCAAGTGGATGTCCGGGCAGTTGGTACTGATGCCGTTGGCGATCGCCTTGAGGAGCATCGTCTTGCCGGCCTTCGGCGGCGAGACGATCAGCCCGCGCTGGCCGCGGCCGATCGGCGCGACGAGGTTGAGCAGCCGGGTCGAGAGGATGTTCGGCGCCGTCTCCAGGTCGATCATCTCGAGCGGGAAGATCGGCGTCAGGGTGTCGAACGACGGGCGGCGACGCGCCGTCTCGGCGTCGACCCCGTTGACCGCCTCGACGCGGAGCAGGCTGAAGAACTTCTCGTTGTCCTTCGGTGGCCGCACCTGGCCGACGACCCGATCGCCCGTCCGCAGGCCGAAGCGGCGGATCTGGGACTGGGAGACGTAGATGTCGTCCGGCCCCGGCAGGAAGCGCTGGCCACGGAGGAAGCCGAACCCGTCCTCGATGATCTCCAGGATCCCGTCGCCGAAGGTGTTGCCGTCCTTCTCCGTCTGGGCGCGCAGGATCCGGATCGAGAGCTCCTGGCGCTGGAGACGGGCGAGACCGGGGATCTCGTAGGTGCGGCCGAGCTCAAGGATCTCCTCGGGCGCCTTGGCGTCGAGGTCGATCATCGTCAGGTAGGGAGCGCCGCCGTTCCGGGGCGGGGGCTGCTGTTGGGGCGGCCGCTGCCGAGAACCCTGCCCTTGCCCCTGCCCCTGGGGAAACCGGCCATCCCGCCCGTCTGGGCCCAACGCCTGGCCCTGGACCTGGCCGGGCAGCGGACCGCGGCCGCCCTGGGGCCGGTCGAGCCCATTCTGGCGGTCGCCACCCTCCGGCCGCGGGGCGCCATCGGGCCGCGGGCCGCGGTCGCGGCGTCGCCGGTCTCGGCGACCGGTAGCCTCGGGACGGGGATCTTGGAAGCCGTCGCCGTCCGGGGGCTGCAACCCATGGTCGGTCGGGCGGTCGAGGACCGGAGCAATTTCGGACGTTGCTGCCAGCGTTGCCTCGGCAGACCCGTTCGATGCGGTCGCGACCCCCGTCGGCATCTCTGCGGGGGTATCGGGAGTTCCCCGGTCGGGGCGTTGGCGCGGCCTGCCCGGGGTACGACCGCCGGCGGAGCGCCCGTCAAGGCCGTCGGGAACTGGAGCAACGGGTGCTCCGGGATCGCTTCCGTCCGCCGCCGCACGAAGGGCGGACGGGTCGGGGTGGTCAACGGCTGCCGGCGTCTCCTCGACGACCACCGGCGCAGCCTGCGCCACCGGCGGGGGGGTCTGCGCGGGCTCGTCACCGCGGGGCTCCGCTGGCACCGTTTGGGCCACAGGGGCGGGAACTGGAACCGGGGCGGGTTCGGCGACGACCGAGGCCTCTGCCGGCGCAGGTGCGGGTTCGGCGACTGGGACCTCGGCCGGCGCGGGCGCGATTTTAGCGACCACGACGGTCTCGGCCATGACCGGCGCCTCGACGATCGCGACCCGGCCGTCGCCGATGTCGGTGGGACCGGGGAGCTGCGCGGCCGGGGAGACGGCTCCCTCGGTTGGGGCCGCGCCATTCTCGGCGGTCACCTCGGCCACCGCGTCGGTGTCGACCTTGCGGGCGCGGACCCCGCGGGGACGGGTCGCCGTCCGCTTCTTCGGCGGCGCCTGCTCTTCGACGGCTTCCTCGATGGCCAAGCGGTTCCCTCCACGTTCGATTCTGGCCGCGGCGGGGTGGGCACACACGAACCCACGGCTACGGGCGGCGCGGCATGGCCCGGTGTCGAACCCCTATCAGTCGGACTGGCAACACGGAGCGGGCATGGGGTTTGGACTTTGGGGCGATCGTGGCTGGCGCCACGGCGACGAAATCCCGCGGGTGAGGCAACGACAACCCGCTCCAAATTTGGGGACGGAGCGCCGGAAGGCGGGGGCATTCGAGCCTTCCAGGGGACGGCACGACTGTAGCACCGCGCGGGCATAGCGTCAATGCCCGCTTCGGGCCTCAATCTGTAGTCGGATCCAGACCGGCCCCGGCCAGCACCGCCAGCTTGCTCAGGCGGTGGGTCGCGTCGATCTTGCGGACGGTGCCGGAGCGGGACCGCATCACCAGCGACTGGGTCGTCGCCCCGTCGCCGAAGTAGTGGACGCCCCGCAGCAGCTCGCCGTCGGTGATCCCCGTCGCCGCGAAGAAGACGTCGTCGCCGCCGGCGAGGTCGGCGGCGTGGAGCACCCGCTTCGTGTCGATTGCGTGCTCGCGCACCGCCGCCCGCTCGTCGTCGTTGCGCGGCCAGAGCCGGCACTGCATGGCCCCGCCGAGGCAGCGCAGGCCGCAGGCGGCGACGACGGCCTCCGGGGCGCCGCCGATCCCGAGCAGGACATCGACGCCCGTGCCCGGCATCGCGGTCATCACCGCGCCTGCCACGTCGCCGTCGGTGATCAATCGTAACCGGGCGCCAGCGGCGCGAACCTCGGCGATGAGCCCCTCGTGGCGCGGCCGGTCGAGCATGATCACCGTCAAGTCCGGCACCGCTCGCCGCTTCGCGCCAGCGATCCGCTGCAGGTTGTTGGCGACGGTGTCCTCGATGTCGATCGCATCGGCCGCCTCCGGGCCGACGGCGATTTTTTCCATGTACATCACGTGGGGCGACTCGAAGAGGGCGCCCCGCTCGGCGATGGCGACGGTGGCGATCGAGTTCGGCTGCCCGAGGGCGCAGAGCCGGGTGCCGTCGATGGGGTCGACGGCGATGTCCACCCGCGGCTCCGTGGCCGACCCCAGGCGCTCCCCCAGGTAGAGCATCGGGGCGGCGTCCTTCTCCCCCTCGCCGATGACGACGACGCCGTCCATGGCGACGGTGTTGAGCACCTGCCGCATCGCGTCGACCGCCGCCTGGTCGGCCGCCTCCTTGTCGCCGCGGCCCATCCAGCGGCCGGCGGTCAACGCCGCCGCCTCCGTCACCCGGACGATCTCGAGCGCGAGGTTGCGCCCGATCTGGACACCGATCGCCTCGCTCCGCACCCGATCGCCCATTCCTGCCCCCTCCCCCCTTGCCCAACCCGCAACCTGCAACCCGCAACCGGCACCCCACCCGGCGATCCTACCGCACCCCTACCCTGGCCCCGGCGATCCAGGCGGCGGCGGCCTCGCCCAGGTCGAGCCCACCGCCGACCTGGACCGAGCAGGGCGGCAGGGACTCGACGAAGGACGCCCCGTAGCGGCGGGAGAGCACCCGCCGGTCGAGGACGGCGCAGACGCCGCGGTCGCGGCGGCTGCGGATCAGCCGGCCGAACCCCTGCTTGAACTTGAGCACCGCCTGCGGCACCGCGTAGTCGGCGAAGGCATTGTCGAACAGCTCGGAGCGGGCGGCGAAGACGGGGTCGGAGGGGACGGCGAAGGGCAGCTTGGCGATGACCAGCAGGCTGAGCGCGGCACCGACGATGTCGACCCCTTCCCAGAAGGTCGCCGTCCCGAGGACGACCACGTTCGGCGTGTGGCGGAGCCGCTCGACGAGCTGGCGGGCGCTGCCGTCCATCCCCTGGGCGAGGACGATGACGCCCCGCTCCTCGAGCGGCCGCCGGATCGCGCGGGCCGTCGCTTGCAAGGCGGAGTGGGAGGTGAAGAGCACCAGGGCGCGCCCGTTCGTCGCCGCGCAGGCCCCGATCAGGGTCTGCTGCAACGCCTGCTGGTAGCCAGGGGCGTTCGGCTCCGGGATGTCGTCGGCCAGGTAGAGCAGCGTCTGCGCCCCGTAGTCGAACGGCGAGGCGACGGCGAGCGTCCGCGCCCCTTCCAGCCCGAGCCGCTCCTTGACGTAGTCGAAGGTGCCGTCGGTCGTCAGCGTGGCGGAGGTGAGCGTCACCGAGCGTAGGGGGTCGAACAGGCGCTCCCGCAAACTCTCGCCGACCCGCAGCGGGGCGGCGCGGACGGAGACCCGGTCCCCCGCCGGCGACCGCTCCAGCCAATAGACCATCTCCGGGTCGGGCGAGCCGATCGCCCCCTGGAGGCGAACGCCGAGCTCAGCGCCGGCTCGGATCGCCAGGCCAACCTCGATTGCCAGCTCGTCGGCCTGGAGCTCGATGTCCTCG
>CADCWF010000157.1:685-27836 GCA_902806345.1 uncultured Thermomicrobiales bacterium | reverse complement strand
CCCGCAACTCCCGGACGAACGCAACCGCGTCTCGTCGAGAAACGACCAAGTGACGCCTACCGCCGTCGACTCGGGGATCAAACGGACCCGTCCGCCTCGTTCGCGGGGTCGGCCGCGGTTGCCGCGGCGATCAGGGCACGGACCTCGTCGTCGCTCGTCGGCGGGAAGGCGGCGTACCACAGGCCGACGGCGCCGAAGGGCGACGGGGTGGCGGCGACGACGACCTCGTCGGCGACCGCCGCCAGCGCGTCACGGACGACCGCCGCCCCGACTGGCGCCGCCGCGACGAGCCAGGCGGGAGCCTCCCGTCGGATAGCCTCGACCGCAGCGCGCATCGTCGAGCCGGTCGCCAAGCCGTCGTCGACGACGATGACGATCCGGTCGCGGAGGTGCGACGGGGGACGGTCTCCCCGGTAGGCCCGCTCCCGCCGCTCTAACTCTTGCCGCTCCCGCGCCTCGACGATTGCGACGACGTGGGGGGGAATGCCGAGGTCGTCGACGACCTCGCGGTTGACGACCCGGAGCCCCCCGGAGGCGATGGCCCCCATCGCCAGCTCCTCGTGCCCCGGCACCCCCAGCTTGCGGACCAGGAGGATGTCGAGCGGCGCCGCGAGCGCGGCGGCGACCTCGGCCGCAACGGGCACCCCGCCCCGGGGGAGGCCGAGCACGAGGACTTCCGGCCGTCCGGCGTAGGGCGCAAGGAGCACCGCGAGTCGGCGACCGGCGTCGCGGCGATCGGCGAACACCGGCGAATCGCCGGAGCCCTCGGCGGGATCCATGTCCGTCAACCTTCGAGTCCGGGTCTGGGCCTAGGACCGCCGCTGACGCCGGGTCCAGAGCCGGGGTCGGGCTCCCGCTCGAGGCGGAGGAAATCGTCGAGGGGGAGGCGCGAGAAGACGGCCCGCGGAAGCCCGTCGAGCGCGGCCAGGGCTTGGTCGCGATCGAGGAACGCCGGGTCGCGGACGGCGACCGTTGCGCCGGCGTAGCGGACGGTGCCGCCGCCGGCCGCGAGGAGGTTCTTGCACCACTCCGCGCCGCGCCCGTAGGGGAGGGCGACGACGAACCCGGAGGCCGTCGGGAACGCCGCGACCGGCGTCTCGTAGGGCCGCCCCGAGCTGCGACCCACGTGTCCGATCAGCGCCGGGAATGGCAAGTCGCTCCGGGAAACCCGGAGCATCAGCGGGTTGTAGACACGCCGGTTGAACCTCCGGAGCCAGTCGTGGCGGACCTCCGTCTCGGGCCGTGGCGGGCCGAACTGGCGGTCCGCCAGGTGGACGATCCCGACCGCCGCACCGGCCGCCGCCAGGGTCCCGAGCACCGTCGACGCCCGCATCGCTGCCTCCGCGGCACGGCTCCAGGCGCTTGCCGGGAACACGAACGCTGCGTTCCTATTCTAGTCGGACGCGGCAAGCCTCGAACGGCCGTTCCTACAGCGTTTTGCAGAAGCGTGGACCTCACTGTCATCCCGAGCGAAGCCGAGGGATGACGGACCGGCGGCGCGGCCAACCGTTCTGCAAAACGCCGTAGGCTCGCCCCTGTCATCCCCCACCCGCTCGCTCGACCAAGCAGCGAGCAGGAACAGCTGCCGGGGACAATGGTCCTCGGGCGGATCCGGCTGAGAGCGGAGCGGTTGCGCCGGAGACGCCCCGGTGGATCCTCATCAGCGCATTCAATGAGGATCGGCCGGCCTGGACCGTTGGCCCCGCCACCGAACTCGGTCATCGAGGAGCGGGCTTGAGCGGCGCAGCGGGCCACCATGCGCTGCCCGCTTCGGCCCAGGCAGCTTGCGATTCGGTGCTGCAGCACCGACTCTAGTCCAGAAGCGTGCTCAACCACGGCCACGGCTTCTTCCCGTCCGCCGGCTCCGGTGGGGCCGGCGGCAGAATCGCGGTCAGCGCGGCGTGGATCGCGTCGGCGAACGCCTGCGCCTCGGCCCGGTCGGCGTTGGCGGCGAGGGCCGGCAGCGGCGGCCCGATCCGGACCGGCAGCTCCTTGCCCCGCCACAGCTTCCGGGTGCCGACGAGGCCGACCGGCAGCACCCGGCGGCCGGAGCGGGCGGCCAGGAACGAGATGCCGCGCCGGACCTCCCCGATCTCCCCGGCCGGCCCCTCCAGGGTGCCCCACCCCTCGGGGAAGATGACCAGCCGGTTGCCGGCCGCCAGGATCTCGACCGACGTCTCCAGCGCCTCCCGGTTGAGCTTTCCCACGGTCGAGACCGGCACGATGCCGCCGAAGAGCCGCAGGATGGCCCGCCGCCACCAGGTGCCGAGCAGCGCCTCGGCCGACCCGAAGAACCAGGGGCGCGGTCCCGGCGGCAGCGCCATCATCACCAGGAAGGCGTCCAGCCAGCCCCGGTGCGGCCCGACCGCGACGATCAGCGGCTCACCGGGAGGGACGTGCTCCAGCCCGATCGGCTGCACCTGGAACCGGAAGACCCACCCACTCAGCACCAGCACGATCCGCCGCGCGATGCGTGCCTGGAGGCGAGTGAGCGGGGTCGGCGTGAAGCGGGACGCCAGGGGCGAACCGGCGGCCGCGGAGTCCGTGCGTGGGTCACGGGCGATCGGGCATTCCTCCATCGAGGGGCGGGGGAGAGGTCGGGAGAGGGGGACAGCTGACCCCATCGGTTCGATGTCTGCCCGGACTCCTCCGACCATCTCCGGCGGCGGCCCCGCCGCGGCATCGGCCGTGGTGGCCACGGCGACCGCCACTGGCGGGTGGCCGAGCGGACCGGCCGCTGCAGCGCCCACGTCGTCCGGCAGCCGGTAGCGGCGGAAGAGGAACCAGCCGAGGAGGACGAAGCCGGCCGCGACCGGGCCGACCAGCCGGACCCCGAGCGGGTCGGCGGCCGTGTTGCCGAGCGAGAGCAGCCCGGCCAGCACCAGCGGCGAGAGGGCGGAGGTGATCTTCTCGACGAAGCCCTGGGCCCCGAAGTAGCTCGCCTCCCGGCGCTGTCCGGTCAGGGCCGCGTCGTGGTCGGCGATGTCGGCGGTCAGCGCCGCCGGGAAGAGGTAGACCCCGGCCATCGGCGCCCCGACCAGCGCCATCGCGGCCAGCACCTGGGCCAGCGGCGGGATGCCCGGCAGGAACCCGGCGACCGCCAGCATCGGGAAGGCGAGGCCGGTCAGGAGCATCGCCCGCCGGTAGGCATGCCGCTTCGAAGTCCTCCCGGCGAGGCGGCCGAAGACGGGGACAGCGAGGAGCACCGAGACGACGGTGACGCCCATCAGCAGGGCGACCCAGCGGCCGGGCTCGTCGACCCCGAGGGTCGCCCGGGCGTAGAAGGGCAGCATCCCGGTCAGCATCTGGAGGCCGGTCTGGAAGAGGACGAAGGTCGGCAGGAAGGCCAGGAACTGCTTGTTGGCGAAGGTCGCCTTGAGCGCGGTCTTGAGCGGCAGGGTGGCGGGGGCTTGGTCGCGGTCGACCCGGCGCCAGACGCCGGCGACGCCGAGGTAGCGGGTAGCGAGGGCGAGCGCGGCGACGGCGACCATCATCCCCTGGACGCCGAGGCGGTCGACCAAGGCGCCGCTGGCGACGAGGCCGACGGCGGCGCCGGCGACGCCAAAGTAGACCCGGGTGGAGACGAGGTCGAGCCGCTGCCGGCTCGTCCGCGCGATCTCGGGCATCAGCGCCTCGTAGGGACCGCCGGCCACCGTCGCGAAGAGGCTGTAGAGCTCGGTGGTGAGGGCGAACCAGACGGCGATCGTGGCCACCGGGGCGTCGGCCGGGGGGAAGAAGGCGAGGACGGCGAAGATCGCCCAGAAGGGGGCACCGGCCAGGACGAAGGGCAGCCGGCGGCCGAGGCGGGACCGGGTGCGGTCGCTCCACCAGCCGACAAGCAGGGAGTCGAAGGAGTCGACGATGCGCATCGCCGCCAGGAGGAGGCCGACCAGGCCGATCGGCAGGAGCTCCTTCAGGCCGCTGTCGGCCGGCGGCGCGTAGAAGTAGAGCAGCCAGGCGGCCCTGCTCTGGATCAGCGCTTCGGCGCCGAGGCTGCTGATCGAGTAGAGCAGCTTCGTCGGCAGGGGAAGGGGACCCTCGATCTGCCCGTGTGCCGGCTGCTCGACCGCCATGGCCACCGCCGCCGTGCCGCCGTCCATCGCCGTGACCTCCCGCTCCACCGAACCGTCCCGGCCGCCCCGTCGCGGCTGGTCCAATCGTGCGCGTCGGCGGGGACGGGAACATCGGGAGGGCTGCGGAATCACTCGGTGACGGGGCTGCCCGTAGCCCTACGGAGGCGTAGTGCGAGGCCGGCCGGAGTTGGGGCATCGGGAGGTACTCGCGTCCCCTCCCCCCTCGGAGCCTTGCCCTCCCCCGTTGACCGCGCCGCCGACGCTTACGTGGGTGTCGGTTCCGGCGGTGCCTGGATGCCGGAGATGACCTCGCCCGGAATCGCCTTCGAGGGGCGGCGGGTGATCTCGCGGACGGCGGCCGGGTCCAACTTCGGCGTCCGGTCCTCAGTCAGGAGACCGTTCGTTTCTTGCTCGGTGTCGGTCAATTGGGTGTAGCAGAAACCGGCGATGGCCGGGGAGTCGAGGATGGCGTCGACCAACTCCCGGTACTTCTCCAGGAACGCCTCGGTCGTGCCGACGGTGCCGTAGCCGTGCCACCGATCCCCCGCCGTCGGGGCGTGGGAGATGCCGCCGAACTCGGTCAGCAGCACCGCCTCGCCCGCTCGCAGCGCGTCCGGCTGGGCAATCGAGCGGTAGTGGGGCTGGGTCTGCCGCAGCGTCCGCTCAATCGCGTCGTGGCTGCCGTAGCGCTCCCGCAGGGTGGTGCCGTCGAGGGCGTAGTCGTGGATGCCCCAGAAGTCGCTGGCGACGTGCTCCCAGCCATCGTTGCCGATGACGGGCCGGCTCGGGTCGAGGGCGCGGGTCAGACTGTATAGCCCCTTCACGTAGTCGCGTTGCGCCGGATCCTGCTCCAGGTTCGGCACGCCCCAGCTCTCGTTGAGCGGCACCCACGTGACGATGCAGGGGTGACTGTGGTCGCGCCGCAGGACCGCCAGCCACTCGCGGGTCAGCTTCTCGATCGCCTCCGGGGTAAACGCATAGGCGTTGGCCATCTCCCCCCAGACGAGCAGCCCGAGCGTGTCGCACCAGTAGAGGAAGCGCGGGTCCTCCACCTTCTGGTGGATGCGGACGCCGTTGAACCCCATCGCCTTGACCAGCTCGACCTCCCGCCGGAGCACCTTCGGACTCGGGGGGGCGAGGTGGGACTCGGGCCAATAGTTCTGGGCCAGCACCAGGCGGAGGTAGTACGGCAGGCGGTTCAGGAGAAAGCGGCCATTGGCGACGCCGGCGCTGCGCAGCCCGGCGTAGCTGCCGCAGCGGTCGACGACCGCGTCGCCGTCGAGCAGGGTCAACTCGGCGTCCAGCAGGTTCGGGTAGCGCGGCGACCAGAGGTAGCGGTCCCGGTCCATCGCGATCCGGCCGGGGTCGAGTGCGATGCCGACCCGCGCCTCTGTCCCGACCACGACGATGGCTTGGTCGGCGAGGGACTCGCCGCGGAGCGAAAGGTGGAGCCGCATCCGGAGCAGGCGGTCCCGTGCCGGGGCTCGGTTGAGCCCGACCCGAAGGTCGAGCACGGCGCCGTCGAGGTCGGGCGTCCAGCGCACCTGCGTGATGTGGACGGCCGGCACCGGCTCCAGCCAGACCGGCTGCCAGATGCCGGTGGTGCGACCGTACCAGATCTTGTGCGGCGCGGGCTCCCAGTCCTGCTTGCCGCGCGGCTGGGCGAGGTCGTGCGGCGCGTCCTCGGCCCGGACGACGACAACCTGCTCATCGCCGTCGACTAGGTAGGGGGCTATGTCGACGGTGAACGGGGTGTGGCCACCCTCGTGCTCGGCGACGCGGTGGCCGTTGAGCCAGACCGTGGCGCGGTAGTCGACGGCGCCGAAATGGAGCAGCAGGCCACCCTCGCGGTCTGCTTCCGCCACGACAAAAGTCCGCCGGTACCAAACGACCGGATGGGGCGCGGAGTCGCCGATGCCGCTGGCGGGCGACTCCGGCGGGAAGGGGACGACGATCGTCCGGTCGAACGCGTCCTCCCGGCCGAACCAGCCCTGGGCGACGCCGGTGTCGGCGTCGTCGAAGGCGAAGCGCCAGGGACCGCAGAGGTCGGTCCAGCGGTCGCGGGTGAGCTGCGGTCGGGGGTGGAGGAGATCGGTGTTGGGGGTTGGTGCAAGGTCCAACGGGGGCTTCTCCTGTGGGGCGTTCGGGCGGCGGCGGGCGTGGTCCGGAGCCGTCCGCGGAGATTCAGGCGTTCTCCCCCTCCCCTTGCCCTTCCCCCGCCGCGTCGCCCTCGGCCACCGCCCAGAGCGCCGTCTCGAGGTCGTCGTAGCGGACGACGCTGGTGACCCGGCCGTTGCGGACGAGGAAGACGGAGGCGACGACCGCCGGCGGATCGGGGTCGGCATCCTCCCAGGTCGCCGCCTGCTCGACGACCACGGCGCCCCCACGCGGCACGATCCGCAGCGGTTCGAGCCGGATCTTGGCGCGCTCCACCCAGTCGCGCAGGAGCTGCGTCCCGCTCCCGGTGCCGCGCGGCCCACCGACCGCGACCGCCGGGTCGGAGAGCCCGACGAGTCGCGCGACATCGCCCCCGTTCAGCGCCGCGTGCCAGTCGGTGACGACGCGCACGGCCGCCGCCTCCCCGTCCGCTTCCTCCATTCGCCTCCCTCACGGGACGTTCGATCCCTGGACTGTGTCGCCGCGCTCGTTCCCCCTTGCCTGCCCCGGGGCAGGCAAGGGGGCCGGGAACACTTTGTGTGGCAGCGAGGGAACCCCTAGACCTATGGACCTAGCGCACCCCCAGCAGCAGCTCGATCACCAGTTGGTCCAGCTCCTCCTGGCGCCGCCCGATGGCGCCAATCGCCGCCGCGTCGAACGATTGGGCCTTCAGCGCCGCCGCCGCCTCGCTCGAGTAACCGGTCGCGGCCGTCGGGCCGGCGTAGGCGGTGTCGGCCGCCCGCAGCTCGGCGAGCAGGCCCTGGATCTCGCCGTCCGCGTCGAACTGGCGGGCCTTCTCCTTGAGGATCAGGTAGGAGCGCATGCAGCCGCGGGCGAACGCCCATACGCCTGCCTCGTCCTCCATCCGGTAGGCCTTGGCGTCGAAGTGGCGGGGGCCGGCGTAGCCGCTCGCCTCCAGCAGCTTGACGACGTAGAAAGCCCGCTTCGGGTCCTCCGAGGCGAACCGGTAGTCCTGGTCGAAGCGGCCCATCCGCTGGTCGTTGAGGTCGACGTGGAAGAGCTTGCCGGCCTCGATCGCCTGGCCCAGGGCGTGGACGAAGTTGAGCCCGGTCATCGTCTCGTGCGCGAACTCCGGGTTGAGACCGACCATCTCCGGGTGGTCCAGCGTGGCGATAAAGGCCAGGGCGTGACCGACCGTCGGCAGGTAGGCGTCGCCGCGCGGCTCGTTCGGCTTCGGCTCGATCGCGAAGCGGAGATCGTAGCCCTGGTCGCGGACGTAGCCGAGGAGGAAGTTGATCGCCTCCCGGAAGCGCGTGATCGCCTCTCCGGGGTCGCGGTAGGCGTCCACTTCGGCGCCCTCGCGGCCGCCCCAGAAGACGTAGGTCGTGGCGCCCAACTCGACGCCGAGGTCGATCGCCCGCATCGTCTTCTGGACAGCAAAGGCGCGGACCGCGGCGTCGGCCGAGGTGAAAGCGCCGTCGCGGAAGACCGGGTGGCTGAAGAGGTTGGTCGTCGCCATCGGGACCACCATCCCGGAGTCCGAAAGGGCCTGCTTGAACTCCCGCACGATGCGATCCCGCTCGTGCTGGCTGGAGCCGAACGGGACCAGGTCGTCGTCGTGGAATTTGACGCCCCAGGCGCCCAGTTCGGCCAGTCTGTGGACCGAGTGGACCGGGTCGAGCGGCGGCCGGGTCGGGTCCCCCCAGGCGTCGCGGCCGGTGTTGCCGACCGTCCACAGGCCGAAGCTGAACTTGTCGCCCTTCTGCGGCGCGAAGCGGTCCATCTCCCTGCTCCTCTCTCGTCGTAGCGTTGGCCGCCCGCCAGCGTCTCGTCCGTCCGCATCACGGTTCGTGGGCGAGCGGGCCGAACCGTCGTGACCGCCTTCGTGGGTAGACCGCCGACGCCCTCTCCCCGACTGGCGCCCTCGGCGGCCCGGATGGGGACGGCCGATTATCCCGCGTCGAGAGCTTGACCGGAGGCCCGGTCGCATCGATGACATACGCCGGGGGGCACGGCATCCCTGGGCGGCGATGCCCCCCTTCTCCTGCGGCGGGGCGGCCAGGGCGCTCGCCCGGTGCCTACCCGTTGGCGGCGATGGCGACCTTGCGGATCTCTCGGCCGTCGACCGCGTAGCTGCCGCCAATCGCGGCGATGCCGTCGGCCACCCGCTCCAGCGGCAGGGTGTGCGAGACGAGGTCGGCGAACGGGTAGCGGCCGGACTCGATCAGGGCCCGGCCGGCGACGAAGTGCGGGGTATCGGCCGCCCAGACCCCGACCAGGGTGATCTGCTTGTTGACGGCGTGGCGGAACGGGTTGAGCGGCACCTCCCCGTGGTCGGTGAAATGGCCGGCCTCGACGAAGGTGCCGCCCCGACGGAGCATGTCGATCCCCTCCGGGATCGCGGCGGGCACCCCGGCGCACTCGAAGACCACGTCCGCCCCGTGGCCGCCGAGCGTCTCGGCCTTCACCAGCCGGACCCGCTCGGCCGGGTCCGGCACGTCCTCGATGCTGACCGTGACGTCCGCCCCGAACGCCCTGGCTAGCTCCAGCCGTGTGTCGGGGGCACCGACGACGATCGTCCGGGCGGCGCCGGCCTCCCTGGCCGCCGCCAGGGTCAGGATGCCGATCGCGCCGGCGCCCTGGATAACGACGGTCGCCCCGAGCGCCGGCTGCGCCCGCTCGACCTGGTGGATGCCGATGGTGAGCGGCTCGAGCGAGACCGCGGCCTCGACCCCGGCGTCCATCTTCAGCACGGTCGAACCAGCGGCCACGTCGACGTACTGGGCGAAGCCGCCCTGGAAGAAGGGCGGGGCGTCCTTCCGAGGGCGGAAGCCGTAGCCGGTCCGACGGAGGCAGAGCGTCGGTTGCCGGTAGACCGTGCAGAAGAGGCAGTTGCGGCAGGAGATGCCAGGCGCCACGTAGACCCGGTCGCCGGCCGCGATGGCCCGGCCGGTGACATCCTCGGTCACGCCAGCTCCGAGTCGATCGACGACGCCGACCGTCTCGTGGCCGAGCACCAGCGGGAAGGTGACCCCCGGCAGGTGGCCGCGGGCGACGTAGGCGTCGGTGGCGCAGACGCCGCACAGCTCCTGCCGGACCAGGAGCCCTCCCGGCCCCGGCTCCGGCACCTCAGCCTCCTCGACGGTGAACGCCCCGTTCGCGCGGTCGATGACCACCGCCTTGCCGATTCGCGCCATCCCACTCCTCCCGTTGCGGTCGGCTCCCCACTCCCGCGCTTCGGGAGAGCGGTTGGGTCCCCGAGTAGGGTGAGGGCTGACGGTCGCCCCGACCCTCGATCGAGGGGACTCCATCGATCAGACCCGGATCCCGCCGAACCCAAGCCCCCGCAGGAACGCCAGCCCGTCCCGCGCCAGCCCGTCCTGGCTCTCGGCCAGAGGGCGCCAGATGGCCGCTGCCTTGGCGATCGACTCGTTGCCGGGGGTGAACGACTCGATCACCAGGGCGCCCCCGTACCCGACCTCGCCCAGCGCGTCGCGGATGTCGCCCCAGGCGATGTGGTCCTGGCCGGGGGCGCCGCGGTCGTTGCCGCAGGCGTGGAAGTGGACCAGTTTGGATCCGACGAGGCGGATCGCGGCGGCCTGGTCCTTCTCCTCCACGTTCATGTGGAACGAGTCGAGGAGGACGCCGAGGGCCGGGTGGTCCACCTTGGACACCACCTCCATCGTCTGAGCGGCGGTGTTGAGGACGCTCGTCTCGAACCGGTTGAGCGGCTCGACCGCCAGGGTCACGCCGCGCTCCCCGGCGTAGTCCGCAAGCGGCTTCAGGTTCTCGACGAGGCGGCCCAACGCCGCCGCCCGCTCGGATGCGCTCCACATCGGGGTATCGCCGACCGGGGTGTAGAGCGGGCCGGCGACGGTGCCGCCGCCGCAGGCCGCCAGGGCGTCGATGCACCAGCGCAGGTAACCCTGGGTGGTTTCGACCAGCGACGGCTCGGTCAGGTCGCGGCCGGGGGCCATCGCGGCGCAGAGGGAGGCGCGCAGCCCGAGCGATGAAAGCAGATCGGCGACGCGGGCGGGGTCCCAGTCGCCGGGGTTCTCGACCGGCAACTCAAGCAGGTCGAAGCCCATCTCCTTCGCCTTGGGGGCGGCCTCGGCCATGAGGGCGTCGGTCGGCGGCGAGCTCCAGACCCAGGTGTTGATCCCGATCGGGTTCACGGCGGCTCCACTCCCTTCGCTCCGTCCGAACCCCGGCATGTGGCGCGTGCGTCGCGGGCAACCGGCGGGGCACGCTACGGCGCGTCGGAACGGCTGTCAAGCGGCGGCGGGGGGGCTGCCCGGCGGTGGGAGGGGCAGGAGAAAGCGATCTCCACGAGGGCCGACGCGAACCCTCGGACCCGACCCTGGCTCGCGGTGGCACAATGCCGCCATGCGCGTTGCCCGCCCTGTCTTCGCCCAGCCCGAACTGCCCTCGACCGCCCTCGACGCCCTGGCCACCGTCGAGGCGGCGCTCGTCACGCTGGGCGGGATGGTTCGGCAGAGCGCCGGCGACGGCGGCCTCGACCTGGACGAGGCCGACCTCGGCCTGATCGAGGCGATGCAGTGCCAGGACGAGGCCCACTACCACCTGCTCGCCTCGCTCGGCGCGGTTCCGGTCGCCATTGCCTTCGCCTTCCAGCCGCGCGCCACCGCCGATCGGCCAGCCGCGCTCGCCGCCCTGCGGGGACTCAAGGAGATCGCGCTCGGCGGTCAAATGGCCTTGGCGCGCGGTCTGGCCGGCAGCGACGACCCCTCGCTGGCGGAGACGCTCTTCGCCATGGGCACGGTCGAGGGTGGCCACGAGGCGCTGCTGCGCTCCCGTCTCGGGGACGAACCGGCCGCTGGTCGCGCCTTTCTCCGCTGGCGCTTCGCCGATCCCCTCGATGTGCTGCCGGCACTGGAGGAGGCGGGGCTACTGGACGACTCCGCCGACGCCGTCCCCTACCCCGGCCCGCTGGAGCGACGCTGCGCCGGCATCTTCGGTCTCGTGCCGGAGACGACCGAGGACGAGCGGCGCTGGGCCGAGGTGATCGGCGGCGGGTAGCCCGACCGGACGCGGCGGGCGCCGCGCTACACTAGCCGAGCGCCCAGGGCCGAATGCGGTGCAACGACCGGCGGCTGCGCCGACGAGCCCGGTGCGTAGGCGCCGGGCCGAAGAGACGGCGTTCATCCAGGGCCGAGAACGGCGGCGGCGCAGCACGGTCGGACGCCCTGGACGAACCGCGAGCGACCCGTTTGGCCCGGTCCGGCGTCCGATTCGGCCACCGGCGAGAGAGGAGCGCTCTGCCTGTGGCCGACCAGGACCAGGCTGCCGACCAGCCAGCCGGATCCTCCCCCGCCCTGCCGGCGGCGAGCGAGCGTGGTTCCGGGCGGGGCTTCGGCGGGCGGCCGCTCTCCGTCTACCTGGTGCTCGCGGCCGGGCTCGTCGTCCTCGCCGTCCTGCTCGCCCTGGTCGTCCTCACCGGGCGCGACGACGACGGGCCGCAGCCGCCGATCTGCTTGCCGGTCACCCCAGAGGAGGCGGAGCGCGACGTCAACGGCGGCCTCGTCGCCCAGGTCAACGTCCTGACCGAGGAGGGCCGGCCGGAGACGGGACCGCTCGCCGTCACCCTCGACCTCGGCGACGACACCTGCCACGAGCTGCCGAAGGGGGTCCGGGCGCAGCCGGACCTCTACCGCCTGATCGGCCTGGTCACCGTCTACAACCAGACCCGCGCCGGCGAGCAGCGGATCGTCCTCTCCTGGCGGCAGCAGGGCAACATCCCGGCCGACCTGTTGGCGACGCCGGCACCGACCGTGACGACACCCGCGACGGACTTCCCCGCACCGACCGCGACGGCGGAGCCAACGCCCACGCCCGAGTCCACCGCACCTCCGACCGCGGCTACCCCGATCCGCCCGCCCTCCACCCCGCGGCCGGCGCCGACTGTCACGGTCGCGGCCGTGGCCACCCCGACCGCCACCCCGGTGCCTCGTCGCGCCTCCCCCACGGCCCCGCCGACGCAGGCGCCCACCCGTGTCGCCACCCCAACCCCGATTCCAGTTCGGACCCTGGTGCCGTCGCCGCCGCTCCTGGAAACCGCGACCGCGACCGCGACGACGACCGCGGTGGCCACGGAGCGCCCGTAGGGAACCGCCCGGCGCGGGCCGCCCGGATCAGGTAGCAATGCCCCCGGTTCCCCTGGCCTGCCGCTGCGGCTCACCGGGCGAGGGATCACGACGGATGCGAACGGCCGGGGCCGATCCCACTCTGCTGCCGAAGCGGTGGGCGCCATCGCCCAAGGGGCATCCTGGCGGCGGGGCGAAGCGGCCGGGGGTTCTCCAACGTGACAACCGGATCTTCGCCCGGATTCCGCGTCGTTCCCTCCGGCCCTGCTACGCCGGCTGAGCGTCCCAGCGGAAGAAGCGGACCGCGACCGCCATCGCCGCGACGAAGACGGCCGCCAGCACCAGCAGGTCGGGCCAGATCGCGGCCAGCCCCTCGCCCCGGGTCATCGGCCCCCGCAGCGCCTCGACCAGGTAAGGCAGCGGCAGCAGCCGGGTCAGCGGCAGCAACCAGGCCGGGGCGTTCTCCAACGAGAAGAAGATGCCGGAGAGGAAGAGCATCGGGAAGGTGGCCAGGTTGGCGTAGGAGGCCGCCGCCTCGGCGTTGCGGGCGAAGCCAGAGATGGCGAAGCCGATCGCCAAAAAGGCGAGCGCCCCGAGCACGATCGTCAACAGGATGAGCAGCGGGTTGCCCCGCAGGTGGAGCCCGAAGAGGAGCGCCGCCAGCCCGACCAGGATCAGCGCCTGGGCCACCGCCAGCACCATCTGCGACAGCACCCGGGCGAGGACGAAGGAGGTCAGCGGGAAGGGCGTCACCTTGATCCGCCGCAGGATGCCGCGCTCCCGGTAGTTCACGAACGCCGTCGAGAGGCCGATGATCCCCGAGTTCATCAGGCTCATCGCCAGGATGCCCGGCACGAAGGCGTCCATGAAGGTGATCTCGGCCGCCCGTACCGGCGCCTCGGCGATCGCCACCGGCAAGACGCCACCGGCCGTCTCGACCAGGATCTGACGGACCGCCGCCACCGCCAGCGCCTCGGTCGGGCCGGCGACCGGGTCGTAGAGCAACTCGACCGCGGGCCGCCCGTCCGGCGCCGCCGCCGCCGGGAACCCGAGCACCACGTCGCGGTCGCCCGCTTCGAGCCGGGCCAGCTCCTTGTCGGCCGGGCCGCGGGAGACGGTGAACGCCTCGTTCGCCGCCATCGCCGCCGCCACCGCCTCGCCGTAGGCGGAGACCGGTTCGGCGACGCCGACGTGGACCTCGACCTGCATGCCGCGGCCGAAGACGACGCCGAAGATGACGATGAAGAGGGCCGGGAAGGCGAGGTTCCAGAAGAGCGCGGCCCGGTTGCGGACGCTCATCTTGACGTTGGCCCGGGTCATCGCCAGGAGGGCTCGCATGGTCACCTTTCGCCTGCCGCTTCGGGCGTCGGCTGCTAGCTCAGTCACCGGGCTGCATCCAACCCGGTCGGACCGACCCGTACACCCCCGGGCATGGGTCTCGCAACGTCCGGCAGATCCGCCGCCGAGGCCGACCACCAGCGGGCGAGCCGACGCCGCAAGGGGCCATGACGGGCCGTGAGTGCGGACGCGGCCGACTGAACAAGTCCGCTTGGCCGCTCCACTCGTCGGAGCCAAAGAGTTCCTGTCGCGACGGCGCCGGGCCGACCCGCTACCCTACCCGCCCGCGCCCTCGGCCTCGCCGGCCGTTCGCCGTCGCGGCCGGCGGCTCGTCCCCCGGCTCGTAGCTGCGGCCCGTCAGGGCGAGGAAGACGTCCTCCAGGTTGGCCTGGGTGCTGGAGAGGCCGGTCAGGGTCGCGCCCTCCGCCTCGGCCAGTGCCAGCAGCCCGAGGAGGGTCGCCTGGGCGTCCGCCGAGCGGAGGCGGATCTCCTCGCTCCGCCCGCCCTCCGCTTCGGCGTCGACCCCGACGACGCCCGGCACCGCGGCGAGCGCCGTCACATCCAGGCCGCCGGCGGCGCGGGCCCGGATCGTCGCGTCGGCGCCGAGGGCGCGGACCAGCGCCGCCGGCGTGTCGCAGGCGATCAGCTGGCCGCGATCGAGCACCGCGACCCGGTCGCAAAGCGTTTCCGCTTCCTCCATATAGTGGGTGGTCAGGACGACCGTGGCACCGCCGTCGCGGATCGAGCGGATGGTCGCCCAGAGGGCACGGCGAGCGGCCGGGTCGAGGCCGGTCGTCGGCTCGTCGAGGAAGACGATCCGGGGGTCGTTGACGAGGGCGACGGCGACCGCCACCCGCTGCCGCTGTCCGCCGGAGAGCTGGGCGACCCGCGCCCCCGCCTTCTCCGCCAGCCCGACGAGCCCGATCAGCGCCGCCACCCGCGCCGCCGAGGCGTCCGCGTCGTAGAGCCCGGCGAAGAGCTCGACCAGCTCTGCCACCGTCAGGTAGTCGAAGAGCGCCGTCGCCTGGAGCTGGACCCCGATCAGCCGGCGGACGGCGTCGCCATCGGCGACCGGGTCCAGCCCGGCCACCCGAACCTCGCCGGCATCCGGCTGCCGCAACCCCTCGATCATCTCCAGCGTCGTCGTCTTGCCGGCGCCGTTCGGGCCGAGGATGCCGAAGATTTCACAGTCGCTCACCGCCAGGTCCAGCCCGGCGACGGCGACGTGCCCGCCGTAGCGCTTGACGAGGCCGCGCGCCTCGATGATGGAGGTCGGTGGCGCGGCGGGACCGGCGCCTGGACGCGCCGAGGAACGAGTTCGCGCGATCACGCGGCGTCCTTGCGGTGACGTTCGGTCGGACCGGGTCCGCCGCCAAGTATCGGCCCCGACGCAGGGGGGAGTCGAGGCGACGGGTGTAGGATCGCCCCAGAGTCGGGCAGCCGGGCCGGGCTGTCGATGCACTGGTGAATCCAACCGCTTGCCGCGACTACCCGGCCGACCGATGATGGCGCCACGTCGGGCGACCGCACAGCGGCAGGGGGACGGCATGGGGGTGGTGACCGAGCGACACCCGGGCGCGATCGGGCTCGTGCAGCCCGTCTCCCGCAACCTCGCCCGCTTCGTCGCCGAGGCGCGCTGGGAGCACCTGTCGCCGGCCACCGTCGCCGCGACCGAGTTGGCCGTCCTCGACTGGTTCGGCTCCGCCCTCGCCGGGGCGCACGAGCCGCCGGCCCGGTTCGCGCGGGAGGTCGCCGCCGGCTTCGGCCGCTCCGCCGAGGCGACGGTCTTCCCGAACGGGCGGGCCTCGGCCGCGGCCGCCGCGCTCGCCAACGGCGTCGCCGGCCACATCCTCGAGCTTGACGACATCCACAAGGGATCGACCGTCCACGGCGCCGCCCCGATCGTCCCGGCCACGCTGGCCGTCGCCGAGCGTGAGCAGGCGGGTGGGCGGGCCTTCCTGCTGGCGGTCGCCCTCGGCTACGAGGCGGCGCTGCGCGTCGGCGAGGCGGTCAACCCCAGCCACTACCGCTTCTTCCACCCGACCGGCACCGCGGCCACCTTCGGCGCCGCCGCTGCCGCCGGCTCCCTGCTCGGCCTCGACGCCGACCGGATGCTCGACGCCTTCGGCACCGCCGGCACGACCGCGGCCGGTCTCTGGGAGTTCAACGCCGACGGCGCGATGAGCAAGGCGCTCCACCCCGGCAAGGCCGCCTTCAACGGCGTCCTCGCCGCCGACCTCGCCGCCCGCGGTTTTACAGGCGCGACGCGGATCCTCGAAGGCGAGCGCGGCTTCTTCGCGGCGATGAGCGACGGCGCCGACCCCTCGCGGATCACGGACGCGCTGGGTGAGCGGTGGAAGGTGGAGGAGAACGGCTACAAACTGCACGCCTGCTGCGGCCACACCCACACCGCGATCGACGCCGCGCTCGCCCTCCGCCCCGAGATCGGCGACCCGGCGGCCATCGCGGAGATCCGCGTCTCCACCTACGGCCCCGGCTGGGAGATCGTCAAGGAAGCGAACCCGCGGACGCCCTACGCCGCCAAGTTCAGCCTCGCCTACGTCGTGGCGACGGCGCTCGTCGAGGGCCGCGTCGGGCTGGAGCAGTTCTCTCCCGATCGCTTCGGGGCGGAGGGCGTGGTCGAGCCGCGGATCGCGGCGCTGCTGCCGAAGGTGGGGGAGACGGTCGAGCCGGCGCTGACCGCCGCCTACCCCGCCGCCTGGCCCGCCCGCCTCGCGATCTCCCTCGCCGACGGCCGCACCCTGGAAGCAGCCGCCGACTACCCGCGCGGCCACCCCGAGGCGCCGGCCCCGGTCGCTGAGTTGGAGGCCAAGGCGAGGGGGCTGATCGCGCCGCTGTACGGGGAGGCATTCGCCGACCGGGTTGTCGGTGCCGTCTGGGGGCTGCGCGACGCCGAGGATATGGCGGGGACGATGCGCGGATTGATGGCGGCTGCGGGTTCCGAGTAACCGCGAAGGGCATCGCGGGGGAGGGGGAGATACGGAATCGGCGTGATCGGTCGTCCGAACGAGCACCGGCCGTCCACCCCCGTCATTCTGTGCCCGCAGGCGAAGAATCCCGCTCCGATTCTGGAAACGGCGGAACGAACGACGCCGCTGCGGTGGAAGATCCTTTACTGCGTTCAGGATGACGGGGGTTGATCGGGGTGATGGTGCGGACGAACCGATCACTTGGATTCCGTGTCAGCCTCCAAGCTTCGGACGGAAGCGCGACAGGGTCGAGACGCCCGGGGTTCGGCAAGTGTGCACCGGCAGCCTGCCTGCACTACGGCGCCGCGGTCGGCGTGCCGCCTGCCCTCGCCGCGCGCTCGCCCCGCCGTTCGGGACGGTCCTCGCGGTCGCGGTCGGGGTCGAGCGGGAGGCAGTGGGGGCCGTCGGCCTCGCCGTAGTACGCGGCGGCTTCGTAGCCGGGCGGCAGGCCTAGCACGTAGCCGGCCGGGACGTTGAGGTCGCGCTCCTCGACGTGGATAAACTCCTCGAGCGGCTCGTCCAGCAGCCAGCGCCCGTCCTCGCGGACGAAGACCAGGGCTGTCACGATGAACGGGTCCAATGCGTCCTCGTCGTTTCCGAGGATATTGACGCCGGCCAGCACACGACCGTCGGCGAGTTCCTGCACGTTCCATGGGCCGATGATCGAGGCTCGGCCATCCGCCGGAAGGGGTGTCGGGGTCGCCGCGGCCATTGCGCGGAGTTCCGTCTCAATACTTGCCGCGAGTTCGTCGCCCAGCGGCAGGCTCAGCATGCGGTCACTGAAGAACGAGGAGAAGAGCAACTGGTCGCCCGTGTTCATGCACGCCTCGAACAAGCGCACCGTGCGCTCGATCTCGGCGACCGTCGCCGCGTCCGCCGGCTGGCGGGCCGGCAGGCGCTCGATCTCCGAGGGCTGGGCCGCAGGCGGGGCCGAGCGAAGCAGGTCGATCAGCTCGTCGATGTCGCGCCGCTCGACTTCGCAGGCAACCGCCGTCGGTGTGGCCGCCGACGTGGCGTCCAGGGCCGAGACGGCCGCCGGGATGCCGACGACGAGGAGCCCGAGCGCGGCGAGGCCGCTACCGAGAACGGCTGAGACGGTTCGCGGCGTGAACGGCATCACCCCGTGCCTCCTCGCGGCTTGGTAGCTTGACCTGGCCGCCGACCCCGAGGGTGGGCGTCGTCGCCGGTCGATCCGACCCATGCTAAAGGAGACCGACCCACCGTGGATGCCGCCCTCTCCCCCGCCCACGCCGCGCTCCGGGCCGCGGTCCGCGCCCTCTGCGCCCGCTTCCCGAACGCCTACTGGCGCGAGCTGGACCGGAAGCGCGAGCACCCCGGTGCCTTTGTCACCGCCCTCACCGAGGCCGGCTACCTCGCCGCGCTCATCCCGTCGCGGTACGGCGGCGTCGGCCTCGGCGTCGCCGAGGCGAGCATCATCCTGGAGGAGATCAACCGCTCCGGCGGCCACAGCGCCGCCTGCCACGCCCAGATGTACGTCATGACCGCACTCGTCCGCCACGCCTCCGAGGCGCAGCGGCAACGCTGGCTGCCGCCCCTCGCCCGCGGCGAGCTGCGCCTCCAGGCATTCTCGATCACCGAGCCCGAGGCGGGCTCCGACACGACCGCGATCCGCACCCGCGCCGTCCGCGACGACGTCGGCGGCGGCTGGGTCGTCGACGGCCACAAGAACTGGACCAGCCGGGTGGAGACTTCCGACCTCCTGCTGCTCCTGGCCCGGACCACCCCGCGCGAAGCGCTTTCCGACCGCACCAAGGGGCTGAGCCTCTTCTTGGTCGACCTCCGGGAAGCGCGGGCGCAGGGCGCGCTGGCGGTCGAGCCGGTGCGGACGATGTTCAACTACGAGACCTACCGGGTGACCTACACGGGGTTGCGCCTGCCCGCCGACGCCCTGGTCGGCGAGGAGGGGATGGGGTTCCGCTACGCGATCGACGGCTGGAACGCCGAGCGGATCCTGCTCGCCGCCGAGGCGATCGGCGATGGTCGCTGGTTCGTCGAGCAGGCTGTCCGCTACGCGAGCGAGCGCGAGGTGTTCGGCCGCCCGATCGGCGCCAACCAGGGGGTCCAGTTCCCGATCGCCCGGGCCTACGCCCGGGTCGTCGCCGCCGACGCCGTCCGGTGGCAGGCGACGGCGAAGTACGACGCTGGCGAGCAATGCGGCGCCGAGGCGAACATGGCCAAGCTCTTGGCGAGCGAGGCGAGCTGGGAGGCCGCCAACGCCTGCCTCGATACCTTCGGCGGCAACGGCTTCGTCGACGAGAACGACGTCGAGCGCAAGTTCCGCGAGACGCGCCTCTACGGCGTCGCCCCGGTCGCCAACAACCTGATCCTCGCCTACCTCGGGCAGCACGTGCTGGGGATGCCGAGGTCGTATTGAGCGACAAGGAGGGAGGCAGGAGGCCGGAAGGCAAGTAGGCGAAGAGCCAAAATGGTGAAGCATTTCAGCGACCGAATCGCGATGCTGTACGTTGGAAAGATCGTGGAGCTGGCGGAGCGTGACCAGCTTGTCGCCGCCCCGAAGCGCCCCTACACCGCCGCGCTGCTTGCAGCGGTGCCCAAGCCCGACCCGCGGGCGGGTCCGTAGCCATTGCGGGGGGAAGTCACCCACCCGGCCGCGCCGCCAAACGGTTGCTTTTTCCACCCGCGCCGTTCCTACGCGATCGCGGACTACATCACCGACACGTCGACCTTCGAGAAGATCGTGCGCGGTCGATGGGCGGCCTGCCACCGCGCCCGAGAGCGGAGCCCTGCCGGGCATCGCCCAGGCGTCGGCGAACGGCCGGTCGTTTCACGCAACGGCGTTCGTCCGGTCGTGCAGCCGGGGTCGAGGCGTCGATTGAGGAGGCGCGGAGACGAGGGAGTACGCTTCCTTCCGCGTCTCCGCGTCTCCGCGTCACATGGAGGACCGATGCAGCCCAACCGCCCCCACGAGGCCTCCTACGTCGGCGTCGGCGTCACCTTCTGCCGCGTCCCGCTCGTGCTCGATCCGGCCGGCTTGGCCGGGGTCGACATCGCGGTCCTCGGCGCTCCGTTCGATGAGGGCGTCTCCTACCGCCCCGGCGCCCGCTTCGGACCGCGCGCCATCCGCCTCGCCGAGGACGTCGGGACGCCACCGTCGCGGCCCCACATGGAGCTCGGCGTCGACCCCTTCGCGGAGCTGCGCGTCGTCGACTACGGCGACGTCGAGGCGGTCCCGGCCGACCTCGCCGCCTCCCACGTCGCGCTGCGGCGGATGGTCGGAGAGATCCTGGCGGCCGGGGCGCTGCCGGTCGTCCTCGGCGGCGACCACTCCCTCTCGGCGCCGGTGATGCAGGCGCTGGCCGAGCGGTTCGGCCCGGACGGCTATGCCGTGATCCACGTCGACACGCACGCCGACACTGGCGCCGAGGTCCACGGGGTGGTCAACTCCCACGGCACCCCCTTCTACCGGGGCGTCGCCGAGGGGTTTCTCACCGGCTCCAACGTCTTCCAGTTCGGGCTTCGCGGAGCGTGGCCGGGCTCGGAGGAGTTCGCCTGGATGGGCGCGTCGGGCTTCCGCTGGCGGACGATGGAGGAGTGCCTCGACCGCGGCCTGGACGCCGTCGTCGCCGAGGCGGTCGCCTTCGCGAGGGAGCGGGCGCCGCGGGTCTACCTCACGGTGGACATCGACGCCCTCGACCCCGCCTTCGCCCCCGGCACCGGCACCCCCGAGCCGGGCGGATTTTCGACCCGCGAGCTGCTCCGCGCCGTCCGCCGGATCGCCACCGCGGTCGACCTGGCGGCGATGGACGTGGTCGAGGTCTCGCCCCCCTACGACGTGGCGGGCATCACCGCCTTGGCCGCGCACCGGCTCGTGCTGGAGACGATCTCGGCGGTCGCGTTGAGGAAGGGCGGGCGGGAGGCGCAGCCGGCGCGATGGGAGACGGGCTAGGGCGTGTCCGCAAACCCGGGGTTGGCAGCCCCTCCCACCCCTCGCCCATGCCGCGAATCGGCGTGGAAGGGACCGCCCCGGCTCGCATCGGCGCCGTTTGGTAGGCTCTGTTCGTCGGCGACGAATGCCCCCCCTCCGCGGGAGGATCCCCATGGAGAAGGTCCCGCTCCGGTCCCTCGGTGCCCTGGCAGGTCCGGAGCGGGCGGCCGTGCTGGTCGTGGACGTGCAGCGCGTCTTCACGGGCCTGCCGCTCTTCCCGCCGGTCGCCGGGGTGCTCGGGACCCTCCGCCGCTTCCTCGACGGGGCACGGGCGCTCGGCGTGCCGGTCGTCGTCGTGCGCATCGCGGTCCCGCCCGAGCTCTCCTCGTCGGTGTGGCGACGCCAGTTCCCCGGCCTCGACGCCGCCTTCGTGGCCCCCGGCACCCGCAACGTCGAGCCCGAACCGGGGTTCGAGCCGCGCGAGGGCGACATCGTCGTCACCAAGTCCCGCTACAGCGCGTTCGTCGGCACGCCCCTGGAGGCGATCCTCCGCGCCCGCGACGTCCGCACGGTGGTCGCGGCGGGCCTGACCACCGACGTCTGCGTCGGCGCGACCGCCCGCGACGCCTTCCAGCGCGACCTCCACGTCGTCACGCTGGCCGACTGCTGCGCGGAGATGACCCAGGCCCGGCACGAGGCGGCGCTGGGGACGCTGGCCGAGAACTTCGGCACCGTCTGCTCCTCGACCGAGCTGCTCGCGCTCTGGCGTGCCCAGGCGTCGTCCCCGCCGGCGGCGGACACGGGCGCGGGCGCTGCACCGCCCGAACGACGGGCAGCGATACCCCCAAACGACTGACAGCGCCGCGATCCGGGCCCCCGTGAGCGCACCGGAGCACGAACGGCGATGCGCAAGACGCCCTCGCCGTCACGGCCAGAGCAGGATCGCGGCGACGGTCAGCATGGCCAGGTAGTTCGCCGCCCGCTTCTCGTAGCGGGTGGCGACCCGCCGCCACTGCGTGAGCCGGTTGATGAGCCGCTCCACGACGTTGCGCTCCCGGTAGGCCGCCCGGTCGAAGGCCGGGTCCGGCTCCTCATCGGTCTTCGTCGGGATCACCGCCCCGATCCCGCGCCCCTTCGGGTACCGCCGGACCGCGGGGCTGCCGTACCCCTTGTCCCCGGCCACGCGGTCGGGCCGGAAGCGGGGTCGTCCCCACCCCCGCCGCTTGACCGCTCCCTTGTCCATCAGCGTCGGCAACACCGGCTGCTCGTGCCGCTCGCCCGCCGTCAGCACCGGCACCATCGGCTTGCCGCCCCGCCCGCGGCGGAGGTGGACCTTGGTCGCGAACCCGCCGCGGCTCCGGCCGAGCGCCTCGGTTGCCGGGTCCCCCCCTTTGCGCCCGCCGCGCGCTGGTGGGCGCGGACGACGGTGCGGTCGACGAAGTGGAGCGACCAGTCGAGCCGGCCTTCTGCCAGCGGTAGAAGCGGCTGGAAACGGTCTTCCAGGACCTGAATCGCACAGGGAGGGCGCGCCACGGGCAGCCCGTGCGCAGGACCCACAAGATGCCGTCGAGCACGGTCCGGTGGTCGTGGGCGGGGCGGCCGGTGCGGGGCTTCTGCGGCGGGAGCAGCGGCCGCAGCGTGTCCCACTGCGCGTCGGTCAGGTCGCTCGTCTCCATGCGACGAAGGGTAGGGCGTCAGCGGGTTTGGGGACACGCCCTAGCTGATCGCCCGCAGCAACGCCCGCGCCTCTTCGGCCAGCCCGATCTGGAGCGGCCACAGCTCGGCCCAGGCCGCCACCACCTCCTCGAGTGGGCGTCCGAACCGGTCTTCGGCGACCGGCCGCCGGGCAGGATCGCTCACCAGGGGCAGCATCACCGGGAGGAGGCCGACGGTGTGGCGCAGCGCCGCCGCGGCAGCGAAGCCCAGGCGCACGAGGCGCTCATCCCCGGCCCAGCCCGCCTCCCGCAACCCCGCCACGTAGCCGGCGAAGCAGGCCACGGCCAGGTCGCTCGGCCCGATCCCCGGCGCCTCGAAGAAGTAGAGGCTGGCCACCACCAGCTGCCCCAACTCCTCCCCGACCGTGCCGTGGCCCGCGTACGCCCAGTCGACCGCCACGAGCTCCTCCCCTTCGGTCCCCGCCCGGTGCAGCAGGTTGCGCCGGAAGGCGTCGTGGTGGCAGAGGGTCCGCGGCAGCCGGTCCAGGGCGGCGAGGAAGATCTCCCGCTCCGCCCAGAGCCGCTCGATCTCGCTAACGACGGGCGGCGGGTAGAGGCGCCGCACCAGCGGGGGGCCGCCGGGGCCGGCGAGACGCCTCAGATCGGCGAGGGCGGGTCCGGACGGCTCGACGAAGGCGCGCAGCCACCCCCGGCTCAGCCACGGCCGGTCGGGCAGGGGCACGCCGGCTAGGTAGGCGCCGTTGAAGCGGCCGAGGCGCCGGGCGACCAGGGCGTAGCGGTCGCGGGACCACGGTCCGGGGTGCGCGTCGGCGACCGCGTCGAGCCAGAGCCGGGTCGTCCCGTCCGGCCGCGCCTCGACGGCCAGGCAGCGCGGGGCGGCGAGCCCGCCGGGCAGCGCCGCGAGCAGGCCCGAGCCGTACGCGAGCGGCTCGCGCGGCGGGTAGTCCCACGCTCGCGGTTGGGCCCCATTCGCCGGCGCGCAGACCTTGCAGATCAGGGTCCACGAATGGGCGGCACGGCCGACGCGCGCCGAACCGGTGACCCGGTAGAGCCCGGGCCCCTCGCTGGCCCCGCCGCCGAGCGGGTGGAAGGACCAGCCTTGGCTGACGACGGCCGCGGGTTCGCCGAGCATGTCCCGGACCATCGGCGCAAGCGTCGCGGCGTCGACGCCGGACAGGCCGCCGGCCTCCTCGGTCATCCGGTTCCTCCTCCCGACCGACGCACCACGGTGCCGACGACGTCGACGAGGGAGCGATCTGCCTCGCTGCGATGCCGGGAAGCCTACGCCATCACCGAGTTTGCGGACACGCCCTAATAGGAACTTCGGTGAGAGAGGGTGGTCATGGGTATAGAGGGAGCCCCCGCTCCGGCAGCGGCGGGTCCTGCCCGGGAACCTGAGGCGAAAGGGGATGGGAGGGTAAGGGCCGCACGGTCCGAAACAATTGTCATCAACCGGATATCGCAGCCTCGGGGGCGCACGGTCCGAGACCGGTCCGTTGGCCCGGAGCGGCCCATGCAGGTCAGGCGAACAGCGCGTCGAGGTCGACGGGTACGCCCGGTACGGCGGCAAGTTCGAGCCGACCGTCGCGGAAGACCGACTCGGCGTAGGTCCCATCGTCGCGGCGGCGCCAGGCCGTCAGCGTCAGCTCGACGGGATGGATGAACCAAATCTCTCGGTCGCCTCGCCGCATGTATTCCGGTAGCTTCTCGGCGACATCGTACCCCCCGGTCGACGGGGACCAGATCTCGACAACCAGAGACAAGGGATCGTCGAAGATCTCGAACCGCTGCGACGCATCGCGCAGCGACGGCGGGTCGGCGCGAGCGGCGACATACAGGCCCGGGATGTACCAGGTCTCGTCGCCTCGCCGGACGCGGCCGGCATTGAAACGGATGGCGAACCGTGCGGGGTCGAGCTGCGGGACGAGCTGATGTGTCACGCGCTCCGCGGCGATGTTGTGGCTCTCGCTCCTGTCGGTCGGCTTCTCCCGCAACAGACCGCGGTGAATCTCCAGGAAGCGGCCAGCCTCCGTCAGCATCAGCACTTCGAGCGACTCTGTGCGAGCCACCATCGTGGCCACCTCCGGCATGCGGGTCGCTCGCAGTCTAGCATCCGTGGCCAGCCACAATTCCCGTCCGGCAAGCCGGCGAGGGGGCCGAACGTGGCTGAGATTCCTCCCCCCGGACGTCGCCGCCCGCGCCCGCCGCTGCAGATGGAAGTGGCGCCTCCCGGTGTCGTTGGCGCGTCGCGTCGCCCCGCACCGTCCTCGCTCGGCCGCCGGTCCGCCCCAGCAAAGCCGGTAGAATGTGGCCACCGATCCTTCCGGCCGCCCTCGATCAGCGGAGCGCCTCCCGCCGCCGATGTCCACCCCCTCCCCGTCCGCTCCTGGCCCGCGGCGTGATGCACCTGCGATCGTCCCGCTGGCCCCGCGCCGCTCCCTGGTCGGGCCGCCGATCCCGCTCACCCCGCTTATCGGGCGTGGGCGGGAGATGGCCGAGGCCCTGGCCCTGGTCCGGGAGGAGGGCACCCGCTTGCTGACGCTGACCGGCCCCGGTGGCATCGGCAAGACCCGCCTAGCCGTCGAGATCGCCGCCGATCTCCACGACGACTTCCCCGATGGCGTTGCCTGGGTGCCGCTGGCGGAGGTCCGCGACGCGGCGGCGGTCGTGCCCTCGATCCTCGCCGCCTTGGGCATCGGCCAGGGCACCCTGCGCGATCCGCTCGCCGACCTCGTCCGGGCGCTGCGCGAGGCGCGGCTGCTGCTGCTACTCGACAACGTCGAGCAGGTAATCGCCGCCGCCGTCGACGTGGCCGACCTGTTGGCCTCCTGCCCGGGGGTGACCGTGCTCGCGACGAGCCGGACGCGCCTGCGGATCCGGGGTGAGCGCGTCATCCCCCTGGCGCCGCTCGGGCTCCAGACCTCGCGCGAGACGCCGCCCGCGGAACGGCCGCCAGCGTCCGACGCGGTCCGGCTGTTCGTGGATCGGGCGCGGGCGGTCGACCCCACATTCGTCCTGACTGCCGCCACCGAGCCCCAGGCGGAGGCGATCTGCCGCCGCCTGGATGGCCTCCCGCTGGCGATCGAGCTGGCCGCTGCCCGCCTCAACCTGCTCGCCCTGCCGACCCTGCTGGCCCGGTTGGAGCGGCGGCTGCCCCTGCTTACCGGCGGCACCCGCGACGCGCCGGCCCGCCAGCGGACCCTCCGCGACGCGATCGGCTGGAGCCACCACCTGCTCTCGGCCGAGGAGCAGATCCTCTTCCGCCGCCTGGCCGTCTTCGCCGGGGGCTTCACCTTGGAGGCCGCGGAATGGCTAGCGGGTGATGGGTTGTCGGTAGCGGGTACGAACGATCCGGACCCGTCTCCCGCAACCCGTCACCCGCTACCCGCAACCCTCGATCTCCTCGCCGCCCTCGTGGAGGGGCACCTCGTCTCGCACCAGCCGGAGGCGGCCGGAGGGCCGCGCTACGCGCTGCTCGAGACGATCCGGGAGTACGCCGCCGAGCAGTTGGTGGCGAGCGGCGAGGAGGACGCCGTACGGCACCGCCACGCGGCCTTCATCCTCGATCTCGCCGAACGGCACGAGCTGGTCCCGTTCCAGCCGTTCGACGGTCCCCGTCTCGATCGGCTGGAGGCCGAGCGGGCGAACCTGCGGGCGGCGCTGGGGTGGTTCGAGGTCTCCGGTGATGTCGTCGGGTTGCGGCGGCTCGTGGCGGCCGCAGGCTATTTCTGGTGGATCGGCGGTCACCTGCACGAAGGGCTCCCCTGGCTGGAGCGGGCGATGGCGGCTGGCCCGCGAGCGGCCGCCGCCGGGGAGGCGCCCGTGGTCCTGCCCAAGATCGCGCTGCCGTACGGCGCCATCGCGTCGAGCGGAGGGCACGGCTTCGACAATGCCGAGCGGGTGCTGACCGACGGCCTCGACCGCTATCGCGCGATCGGCGACACGAGCGGCGTGGCGACCATGCTCGTCGTGCTCGGCTTCGTGGACAACCTGCGCGGCGACTTCGATCGAGCCGTGCCGCGCTTCGAGGAGGCCGTGACGCTGGCCCGAACGTTGGCCGATCCCCGTCGGGCCACGGCGCTGACGGGGGTGGCCCTGACCAATCTCGGGGACGCGCTCCGGTTCCAAGGGCGCCTGCAGGAAGCGGCCTCCCATTGCGGCGAGGCACTCCGCCTCCACCGGGCGATCGGCTACGACCTTGGCGTGGTCCACGACATCGTCGACCTGGGGCTGGTCGCGCGCGACGGCGGGGAGTGGGCCGAGGCTGCCGATCGGTTCCGAGAGGGTCTCCGGTTAACCACGCCGGCCGGCGAGCCGCGCTACATCGTCGTCGCCCTGGAAGGCATGGCGACCGTGCTCGCCGCCACCGGCCGAGCAGGCGCGGCCGCCCGCCTATTCGGCGCCGCCGAGCGGTTGCGCGAGACGACCGGGGTAACGCAGGACTTCCCCGCCGACCGCGACGCGAACGAGTCCGCCCGCGCCGCCGCTCAAGCCGCCCTCGGCGACGCCGCGTTCGCCGCCGACCTTGCCACCGGCCGCGCCCTCTCGCCCGAGGAGGCCGTCACCGAGGCGCTCGCCGGGCCTCCTGGGCCGCCGGATTCGAGCGGTGCCACGGGGCGCAGCGCGGACGCGAGCAGTGCCCTGCCGGGAACCCTCTCGCCGCGCGAGCTCGACGTGATCCGGCTTCTCGCCGCCGGCAAGACAGACCGCGACATCGGCGCCGCGCTGTTCATCAGCACGCGCACAGTCGAAGGCCACGTCGCTCGGATTCTTGAGAAGCTGGGCGTGCGGACGCGGACGGCCGCCGCTTCGGTGGCACTCGCCGCCGGTCTGGTCGAAGCGCCGGGACCGACCAACCAGGCGGACGCCTGACGAGGGAGGCGGTCGATCGCGCCTCGAATGCCGGAATCCACTCAGCGCGTATCTCCCACCAGGGCAATGAGTA